>JBGFRN010000305.1:0-34445 GCA_041695105.1 Bacillota bacterium
CCAGGCCCTTGTCCTTGACGATGGTGGCCGGATCCTTGCCGGTCGAGCACATCTCCTCAAAGACGGTCTTGGCGATCTTGCCGCTGATCGTCCCGGCCTCCATCAGCCGGAGCATCTCAACCAGGTCCCCCGGTTTGACCGGGATGTGTTCGAAATCGAGGTTGTTGGCGTTCATGTAGCGCAGCAACTCGCCCATGATCCAGTTTGAGGCCTCGGCCGCCTTGGCCTTGATGGCCTCACCCTTGACGGCCTCGCCCTTGACGGCCAGCCCAACCGCCCCCAGGACAGCCTCAAAAAAGTCGGCCAGCGGGCGTTCATAGGTAATTACCTCGGCGTTGTAGGCCGGCAGGCCGAGCTGCTCGACGTAGCGGGCCTTGCGGGCATCGGGAAGCTCCGGCAGGCGAGATCGGATCTCCTCGACCTTCTCGCGGGGGATGATCACCGCCGGTAGGTCGGGGTCGGGGAAGTAGCGATAGTCATGGGCCTCCTCCTTGGAGCGCAGGGCCACGGTCACCCCGCGGCCCTCGTCCCAGTGGCGGGTCTCCTGGGCAATCTTCTCGCCCGACTCGATCGCCTTGACCTGGCGCTGAATCTCAAACTCGATGGCGCGCTGGGCTGAACGGAAGGAGTTGACGTTTTTGATCTCGGTCCGGGTGCCGAATTCCTGCTGCCCCCTGGGTCGAACCGAGACGTTGGCGTCGCAGCGCAGGCTGCCCTCCTCCATCTTGACGTCCGAGATCCCGGTGTACGAGAGGATGGTCTTGAGTTTCGTCAGATAGAGCCTGGCCTCCTCGGCCGAACGGATGTCTGGCTCGGAGACGATCTCAAGCAGCGGCACGCCGCAGCGGTTGAAGTCAACGACCGACGAGGCCGACTCGGCCACCCCGCCGGCGTGGACCAGCTTTCCGGTGTCCTCCTCCAGGTGAATCCGGGTCAGGCCAATCAGCTTGGGACCAGATTCGGTCTCGATCTCGACGCGGCCGCCCCGGATGAAGGGCAGGTCGTACTGCGAAATCTGGTAGGCCTTGGGCAGGTCGGGGTAAAAATAGTTTTTGCGGTCGAACTTGGAGTACCCGGCCACTTGCCCGTTCAGGGCCAGGCCAGCCGTCACGGCGTACTCCAGAGCCGCTTGATTCAAAACCGGCAGGGCTCCCGGCAGCCCGAGGCAGACCGGGCAGACCTGGGTATTCGGATCGCCCCCGAACTTAGTCGAGCAGGCGCAGAAAACCTTTGATTCGGTCTTTAGTTCTACATGCACCTCAAGGCCGATAACGGCTTCCCATTCCATCTTTCGTTCACTCCTGGCCGCCAAGCGGCCCCGATGATTAATCTAGAGGCTCGGGCGCTTCCAGTGGAAGTCAGTCGCCCCCTGGAAGGCGTCGGCCGCCCGCAGCAGGGCAGCCTCGTCAAAGGCCCGGCCGATAAGCTGCATCCCGACCGGCAGGCCGCCGGCAAAACCGCAGGGCACCGAAATTCCCGGCAGGCCGGCCAGGTTGACCGGGATGGTGCAGATATCGGCCATGTACATGGCCAGGGGGTCTTCTTTCTTCTCTCCGACCTTGAAGGCCACGGTCGGCGAGGTCGGGGCGACGATCAGGTCGAACTTCTCGAAGGCCCGGTCGAAATCGCGCTTGACCAGCGTCCTGACCTTCTGGGCCTTGAGGTAATAGGCGTCGTAGTAGCCTGAGCTCAGGGCATAGGTGCCCATGATGATCCGGCGCTTGACCTCCGGCCCGAAGCCCTCGTCGCGGGTCCGGCCGTAGAGGTCGATCAGGTCCTTGCCGCCCAAGGCGCGGTAGCCGTAGCGGACCCCGTCGTAACGGGCCAGGTTCGACGAAGCCTCGGCCGGGGCGATGATGTAGTAGGCTGAAAGGGCGTGCTCGGTGTGGGGCAGCGAGCATTCATCAACCTCGGCACCCAGCGATTTCAGCACCTCGATGGCTTCAGAGACTCGCTCGGCCACCCCAGGGGCGATCCCCTCCCCAAAGTACTCCATTGGAATTCCGATGCGCAGTCCCTGGCAGTCGCCGGTAAGGGTTTCTGAAAAGTCAGGAACCTCGACGTTGGCCGAGGTTGAGTCGAGGCGGTCGTGACCGCAGATAACGTTAAGGATCATGGCACAGTCGGCGGCGGTGCGGGCGAAGGGACCAATCTGATCGAGCGAAGAGGCGAAGGCGACTAACCCGTATCGGGAGACCCGGCCGTAGGTCGGCTTCAGGCCAACCACCCCGCAGAACGAGGCCGGCTGGCGGATTGAGCCGCCGGTATCCGAACCGAAAGAATAAATGGCCTGCCCGGCCGCCACCGACGAGGCCGAACCGCCGCTCGAACCGCCGGGGACGCACGAGGTATCCCAGGGATTATAAGTCATGAACAGGGCTGAATTCTCGACCGAAGAGCCCATGGCGAACTCGTCAAGATTGGTCTTGCCGATGATGATGGCTCCGGCCTCTTTGAGCTTGGCTACCACCGTGCCATCGTAGGGAGGGACAAAGTCCCCGAGGATCTTCGAGGAACAGGTTGTCCGGACGCCCTGGGTACAGAAGTTATCTTTGACCGCGCACGGGACGCCGGCCAGCGGGCCCAGCTCCTCACCGGCCAAGCGCCGGCGGTCGATCTCCCTGGCCTGCTCGACAGCCCGCTCCTGGGTCAGGGTGACAAATGAATGGATCTTCGGCTCGGTCGCCTCGATCCGGTTTAGAATAGCCCGGGTCAGCTCCTCGGAGCTGATCTCACCGAGCTGCAAGTGCTGGCTGGCCTCGCTCAGGGTCAAATAATGCAGATCCAACGCTGTACTCCTCACCTTCAGGGGGCCGCGATCGCCCCCGCACGGTATTAGCTCTCGACGATCCTGGGTACCCGAAAGCCTCCGGCGGCCGGATCGGGGGCGTTCTGAAGGGCCGCCTCATGGGCGAGTCCCTGGCGGACCTGATCTGGCCGCAGAACGTTGACCAAGCTATCCAGGATGTGATAAGTCGGTGGAACCTCCGTGGTATCCAATTCCCGCAGCTTTTCCACATGCTCCAAGAGTTGGTTCAAGTGCTTGGTGTAAAGCTCTTTTTCCCCTTCCGAGAGGTGAACCCTGGCCAGACGGGCGATGCGCTGGACCTCGGACCGGTCAATCCGCATGGCAGCAGTCTCCTTCCGTTAAACCACAAAAGCCCGCCGCGGGGCTTTTTGACGGGGAAATTATACCACACGGAAATAAATCGGGGCAAGGAACGTACAGCCCACGACGATGACCGCCTCAAACATGTGTTGGTCAGGGCAGGGAATCGCCCCGGCTCGACGGTTCCGACTCCACCATCGCCTGAAGCAGCAACTCCGCGATGTCCATGACTATGGGCCCATCATCCACAACCGTAGTCTTGATTCCGTCGTCCAACATCTGCATGCAGAAGGGGCAGCCGGTGGCTACCACCTCGGCTCCTGCCTTGCTCGCTTCAATTGCCCGGATCTGGTTCACCCGGAGGCCATGGGTCTTCTCCTCCATCCAGGCATGGGCTCCGCCGGCACCGCAGCAGAATGAATGGGCTCCGGTTCGCTGCATTTCCTTCTGGGTCACGCCTGCTTCCGCCAGCACAGCCCGTGGAGAATCGTACTCGCCGTTCCACCGGCCCAGGTAGCACGGGTCGTGGAAGGTAACGCTCCGGTGTAAGCCGACGTTCGGTTTCAGCCGGCCGCTGTCTATCAACTCCTTTAGCAGCCGGGTGTGGTGAACCGCCTCAAACTGCCCGCCGAGCTTGCGGTACTCCTGCCCAATGGCGTTGAAGCAGTGCGGGCAGGTGGTGATAATCCGCTTCGGGTTATACTGCCGCAGGAGCTCAATATTTTGCCGGGCAATTTTATCAAAAAGAAATTCATTGCCCATCCGTCGGGCCGGGTCGCCGCAGCAGATCTCCTCCTTGCCCAGGATGGCGAACTTCACATCGGCCGCCCTCAGCAACTCGACAAACGCCCTCGCGATCTTCTGAGCCCGGGGATCGAAGGTGGCGGCGCAGCCCACATAGTACAGGATCTCCACCTTGCCAGCCTCCGCGGCCACGGGGGTGTCGAGCCCCTCGGCCCAGTCGAGGCGACTGGCCTTAGTCCCCTTGAAGGGATGAAAGCGATCTTCCAGGCTCCGCATCGCATCCTGCACCGTGTCCGGGGCGCAACCCTGCTCCATCACCAGGTGCTGACGCATACCGACGAGCTTCGGCCCGTGCTCAATGGATACCGGGCAGGCCTCCATGCAAGCCCGGCAAGTGGTGCAGGCCCAGATCGTCTCCTCCTTCACCGCCCCGCCTACCAGCGGCGTCAACTCTTCAACCTTCACCCGACCGGCGAGCAACTTCGGCCCGTGCTCATGCATGTAATCCCGCACATCCAGGATCAGGTTACGCGGCGACAGCGGTTGGCCGGAGGCGTAGGGCGGGCAGACCGCCTGGCACCGGCCGCAGGCAGTGCAGGCGTCGAGGTCCAAAAGGTCCTTCCAGGTAAAGTCGGTAATCGCGCTCTTCCCGAACCGCTCCGTCGCCTCGAAATCGATTGGCTCAAGCGTCTCGCCGGGCGCGCGCAGCTCGCCGAAGTAGACGGAGGCGGTGGAGGTGAAGATGTGGATCAGCTTCGAATACGGAATGTAGGCAATCCAGGCAAAGACACTGACGAGGTGGAACCACCAGGTCCATTGATAGGCCCCTACGATGACGGCCTGGCTCAACCCCACCAGGGGCTTGGCCAGTAAGTACCCGAAGGGGGACCAGACGTCCCAGGGCTCGGGCCGCCCGGCGATGCGCAGGGCCTCCAGCGCGAAGCCCTGTGCGAATATGAGAAAGAGTGCCGCCAGTGTAACTGCGTCACTTGGATCATGTCGGGCGTGACTCCTAGTGTGCTGCAGCCGTTCCACCCGAATGACGTAGCGACGGACCAACGCGATACCCAGCCCTGCCATGCCCAGTGCGCCAGCCACATCCAGAACGAGCGACTGGAACACTAGATAGAACCAGCCCCTCATGATGGGAATCCCGAGATCCGCCTCCATAGCAACAACCGTCGTGCCAACGAACAAGAGGGACATCGCCCAAAAAATCAAGGCGTGCATACTGCCGGCGACCCTATCCTGCATCAACCGGCCGTGGCCGAGGAGGTAAACGGCTACCCGCCCGAGCCGCCGCCAGGGCTGATCCGTCCTTAGCACCTGCTGGCCCAGTCGCCAGAGCCGGAACCGCCGGTACAGGCCGTAAGCAAATATAATCATGGTGGGGATCATCAGAAGGTACATGAGGTAGATTCCGCTGATATTCCAGTAAATGGGGCGCGTGATAATATCCTGCACGGCTCGAGTACCTCCGGAGCATGATTACGCCAGTATTTTCCTCAATTCGCTGGTCAGAACCGGGAGGACGTTCCTGAAGTCGGCGACGATCCCAATGTTGGCACGCTTGAAGATGTGGGCGTCCGGGTCCTTGTTGATCGCGACCACCGTCTTGGCCCCGGCGATACCAGCCAGGTGTTGGCTGGCGCCCGAGATCCCTACGGCGATATAGAGATCCGGAGCCACAATGGCCCCGGTCTGCCCGATCTGCCGGTCCGCCGGCAGCCAGCCGGCATCGCAGACGGCGCGGGAGCCGCCCAGGGAGCCGCCAAGCAGGTCAGCCAGTTCCTGCATTTCCATGAATGGCTTGGGACCGCCCAGACCACGCCCGCCACCGACGATGATCCGGGCGTCCTCCAACCGCTTGCCGCTGATGGCCTCCTGAATTTTCTCCACCAGCCTGGTGACGGCATCGGCCTCAGAGACCTGGAAGGTCACGTCCACCACTTCGCCGGTGCGGGCCGGGTCGGCTATGGCCGGTTCCTGGCTCTTCAGTCGCACGCCAATCACGCTGCGGGTCCTGGTGGTGGTGTACTCGCCCAGCGCTTTGCCACCGTAGACCGGCCGGATCCATCGGACGTGGCCGCCACCGGCCTCAAAGCCCACCACCTCGGTAAGGGCCGAGGCGCCGAGACGGTAGGCAAGCCGCCCGACGAGGTCCTTTCCGGCCAGATCGAAGGGTAGCAAAAAGACGGTGGCATCCGACTGGCGGGCAGCCGCACTCAGGGCGCCGAGGTAGAGGTCAACCTGATACTCCGCCAGAAGTGGGTTCCGGACGGCCAGCACCCGGGAAGCGCCACAGGCGATCGCTTCAGCGGCAGCCTCCGCGGCGGGGCCGATCAGCACCGCTTCCACAGTACCACCGCCGGTGGTGCCGGTCAGGCTGGTGCCCAGAGCAAGGGCCTCCCGAGCGCCGCCACTAAGACGGCCATTCTCACTGGCTGCATAAACGAGCACGTTCGGCATGGCTCGTTCTCCTTCCGATTACAGTATCTTGAGTTCTTGCAGGCGGCTGGCCAGGATGGCCGCCTGCGCAGGTCCCTCATCGCCAGGCAGGATCTCGCAGGCCACATCGTTTTCGGGAATAAAGGCCCGCTCCAGGCGTGTGCCGGGCTGTAGCCGATCCGGTTCAGCGCCGATGTCGCCCAAACCCAGCAGTTTGATAGGTTTGCTCTTGGCCAGCATGGCGTCCTTCACCTTGGGGAGCCGGGGAACATTCGCCTCTGAACTGGTGACTGTCAGTACCGCTCTCACGGGTACCTGGAGAACTGCATGGCCGTCGCCGGTTTCCCGTGTGGCCCTGACCTGCCCCCCTTCCAGGGCCAGGCGGGAGACCAGGGTTATACAAGGATAGCCCAGCTCCTCAGCCAGGATTGGGCCAACCAGCCCTTCCTCCACATCGCCGGCCTGGCGGCCGGTCAGAATCAGCGCGTCTCCGCCCAGCGCCTTGATCGCCAAGGCCAGTACGTGGCCGATTACCGCGCCGTCGGCCAAGGCCAGGCGGGGATCCCAAACACGAACGGCGGCGTCCGCCGTGAAGGAGAGCGCCCGCCGGAGCGCCTCCTCAGCCGGCTTATCTCCCACGGTGATGGCGGTGATCCTCTTGCCGGGAGTTCGTTCCTTGAGTTGAACCGCCATCTCCAGGGCGTTCTCGGAGTAGGAGTCCATTACCATCCGTGCGTTGCCCTGGACAGGCTGGTTGGTTGCCGGGTCGATCCGGAAGTCCCGGGGAGGGATCTCCGGGTCGAGTACTTGCTTAACGCAAACGATCACATCCATCTGTCTTTGCCCCTTTCGGCACAGTCTCTAATCGGCCTCTTCCTCGGTGCCCAACAGGGCAAGGGAAGCTGCACGCTCACCAGCGATCTTGCCGAGAACGGCGCCCGTGGTCAGGCCCGTGCCTCCTGGGTAATTTTGGTAGAAAAGGCCGCCGACCAGCTCACCGGCCGCAAAAAGGCCGGGGATGGGGTTGTTCTCCTCATCCAGGACCTGTGATTGGGTATTCACGCGGAGGCCGCCAAAGGTAAATGTTATGCCGCACGTAACGGCGAAGCCGTAGTATGGCGGCGTATCGATGGGTAGCGCCCAGTTGGTCTTGTCCACCGCCAGGCGGGCGGTGGACTTACCGTCCTTGACGGACAGGTCGTAGGGGTTTTCATTAATCGAGGCGTTGAACTCCCTGACGGTCTCCGTAAGACCCTGAGGATCGATGTCAAGCTGCGAGGCCAGTTCTTCAAGCGTGTTGGAAACCGCCTTGGTGACCTCCCTGATCCGGTACTCGTCCCGGAGCTTCGTGACGACCTTGGAGTCGAAGATCTGCACGGCATAACGGCCGGGCTGCTTCATGACCTCCTGACCATACTTGGCGTAGGTATAGTTGCGGAAGTCGGCCCCCTCGTCAAGGAAGCGCTGGCCGTTCCGGTTGACGACGATGCCCAGGGGATATGAGTGCTTCTGGAAGGACTCGCCAACTTTTCGGTCACCGGTGGTCGGGGCGTTCGCATCCCACATGACGGCGTGGCAGCCGCTCCAATGGCCGTACGATTGGGCGCCCACCTCCAGAGCCATCCGAATACCGTCACCAGTGTTGAACTCGGTGCCCCGTACCTTGGCAAGATCCCAGCCCGGGCCGAGGTATTGGGCCCGCAACTGGGGGTTTGATTCAAAGCCGCCCGCCGCCAGGATGACCGCAGGGCACTCAACGTCGACATCCTTACCCGCTCGTTTCACCTTGACCCCGCAGATGCGGCCTTCGGCGTTGGTAATCAGCTTGTGGCCGCGGGCGTTGTACCAGATCTCAAGGCCGTGCTTCTGCGCAGACTCGAATAACATTTCGACGAGGCCGACGCCCCCGCCGACGTACTCCACCGGAACCTCCCCCCAGAACTTGAACTTTTGCCCTGATTTAAAGGCCTGGCGGCCGGTGGATAGCGCGAAGCGGATGCCCTTCTCGCGCATCCAAACCATGGTAGGGAACGCCTCGGTCACGACGACGCTGGTTAATTCGGGGTCGGCCATGTATTCGGTCACCCGAGCGATGGTTTCAAAAAACTGCTCCTCGCTGTAGGAGCCCACATCGATCGACTCAATCTCCGCCTCGCTCAGATCCGGGATCAGCTTGAGCACATCCTCGATGCCGTTGTAGGGAAAGCGGACCAGGCCCCCGGTGAAATATGAGTTTCCCCCGCGCTTCTCCTCCGGGGCCCGTTCCAATACCAGCACCTTCGCCCCTTGCTCCCTGGCCGCAATTGCAGCGCAGAGAGCGGCGTTGCCCGCACCAACCACCACCAGATCATACCGAAACCTTTCCATTGAGTGATTGCCTCCTAGACATTATTGCAAAATGGAAGGCCCAGCCTTGGCCATCGCTCCGTAGGGAGGGGGAAGGCCAGGAGACTGGACCTGTAGCCGGTTAAGCCACGATGCGACTCGAGGGTGCCGGGTACAACAACCAAACAGAGATGTAGTTGTAGCAAGCGGAATCTTTACACCGCTCGAAGCTGATTGACCACCGCAGAGCCCATCTCCTCAGTGCTAGCTGTGCCCCCGATGTCACGCGTGCGGATGCCCAGGGCCAGAACGGCTGTCACCGCCTCCTGAATCCGTACGGAGGCCGAAATCGCGGCGCTATCGGCATTCCGGATTCCCAGCCAGCGAAGCATCAGCGCACCCGAAAGGATCTCGGCGCAGGGGTTGGCAATCCCCTTGCCGCCGATGTCCGGGGCAGATCCGTGGGTAGCCTGGGCCATCAAATTTCGGTCTCCGACGTTGAGCCCGGGTGCCAGCCCCAGGCCGCCGACGAGGCCGGAAGCCTCATCCGAGAGGATGTCACCGAAGGCGTTGGTAGTTGCTATCACGTCGAAGATCTGGGGCCGCATCACCAGATGCATGGCCGCCGCATCGACATGCAAGTCATTGACCTCGACGTCCGGATAATCCCGTCCTACCTCCCGGCAGGCTGCGATGAACAGCCCGCACCCGTGCCGGAGCACGTTGGCCTTGTGGACGATCGTCAACTTCCTGCGCCGGCCCCGTGCCAGTTCAAAGGCAATCCGGGCCAGCCTCAGCGACATGCGCCGTGTGACCACCCGTACCGAAAGCACCGTGTTCTCGTCGGGTCGGAACTCGCCGTTTCCGTCCAGAAGGTTGCGGTCGGCGTAGAAGCCCTCCGTGTTTTCCCGGACCACCACGAGATCGACGTCTTTGTATAGGCAGGGCACCCCCGGCAAGGAGTGGACCGGGCGGACGTTGGCGTAAAGCTCGAACTTCTTGCGTAGCAGACCGCTCACATTGGTCATGGACGAACCATTGTAGAGGTGGGTCGTCAGCGGGCCGAGCAGCCAGCCCTCACAGGCCTCAATCACCGGCAGGACTTCCGCCGGCATGGTGGAACCAGTCAGACGGAACGCCTCAAGCCCCACCGGACAAGACCGGAATTCGAGGTCCAGGTCCGTTGTGGACGCTGCTGTAGCCTCCAGCACCCTGACGGTCTCGCGCACGATTTCCGGCCCGATTCCGTCCCCGGGCATGACGGCAATTCTGTAATGGCCCATTCGGTCTCGTTACCTCCATTCCGTGGCCTCTCCTCCGGTACATCCGGCCCATCAGAGGATCGGGAAGATCCCCTCCGGCCAAGTTACGCCGAGAGTCCAGTTCAACAGGGCCAGGGTGCCAAGGACGCATGCTAAATAAGCAACTGCGCCCGTCCACATGCTACGGTTCATCGTCCTCAAAAAGAGGACTGTGAACAGGATCACAGCGACAATGAAGCCAACAATGTAGCTGAGAGCCACCAGACCGGCCAGCCAGCCGAACGCCACCAGCCCGCTGAGTTGCTTGTTGCTGAGGCGCACCTTGGACGGAGAGGTCCGGAGCTTCCGGTAATCAGCCACGACCAGAACAAGGCCGAGGATGGCAGCCGGGATGGCGGCAAGCATCGGTACCATTTGTGCTTCACGACCATACCCGAACGAGCTGACAAGCGCGCCTGCGAAGACCACCAGGAGTGCCGCACTGACTGCAAACGCCCAACTGGGATCGCAAGGCTCCTCGCCATCTTCCTCCTTCTCCTCCACCGCGGCTGCAAGGGGGGCTAGTTCGTTCCTGACGTTGGCTTCCTTCTTCTGGGATCTCCAGACACTCCACACCGTCGACAACACAAGCAGGCTGGCCATCCCCAGCACCCAGGGCCGAAGCATCCATTCACCGGGTTGGTACAGCTTTGCAGTCAGCCAGTAATAACGCTCCACCGGAAGCGCCAGCACGAAACCGATCAGCAGGGGACCACGAGGAAAGCCTGCCTGCTTCAAGACCCACCCAATGAGCCCAAGGACCACCATGAAAACCATCTCACCGATCTGACGACTCTCGTTATAGACGCCAAGAACCATCAGCACCACCAGGCCGGGGACCAACAGGGTGAACGGCACTGACGAGAGGCGGGCCAAAGCCGGGCTGACCAAGAAGCAGATAGCGGCCCCCAGCACACTAGCGAGGGCGAAGGACCAGATGATCACATAGACCATGTCGAGGTGGTCCGTGATCATACGGGGGCCGGGCTGGATGCCGAAGAACAGCAGGACGCCCATCAGAATGGCGGCAGGTGTGCCCCCAGGGATGTTGAAGAGCAGGGTCGGGATCAGGTCACCTGCCTCACAGGCGTTATTGGCGGCTTCCGGGGCAATCAGGCCCCGGACATCGCCCTTGCCGAACTTGCTCCGGTCCTTGGACGTGGCAACCGCCTGGCCATAGGCCATGAGTGACCCAGCAGTGGCACCGACTCCCGGCAGGACACCGGCCCAAATGCCGATCAGGGAACCCCGCAAGACCTGCCATTTATGAGTCAGAAAGTCTTGAATGCCCAGCGACCAACCGGAACCCACCGAAATCCGGTTCGCAATGGCACCACCCGTACCAAGCATCTCTGCCATTTCAGCGAGGCCAAACACCCCGAGGGCGATAGCGATCAGCGGCAGCCCGTCCATCAGGTGCTCAAAGCCCCCGGTAAAGCGGTACTCGGCGGCGTTGGGCGCCGCACCAACCATGCCCAGGAAGACCCCGAAGAATGCCGCGACCAGACCCTTGGCCATATTCCCCTGTGACAGGGTGGCGGCGAAGCTGATGCCCATAACGCACAACATGAACAACTCCGGAGCGCCAAAGCTCAGGATAATGGGACGAGCGATTGGGATCGAGAGGGTAAGCCCGATAGCGCCCATAAGACCTCCGGCCATAGAAGACAGAAACGAGACCGACAGGGCGCGGGCGGCCTGACCCTGCTTGGCCAGGGCATGGCCGTCTAGCATGGTCACAGCGGCGGAAGCTGAGCCCGGGGCACCAATCAACACAGCGGAGATGGTGTCCGATGTATGGACGACCGCCAGGGCACCGATCATCAGCGCCAGCGCCGCCCCGGGCTCCTTCATGCCCATTGCGAATGGCAGGAGCAGTGCCGCCGCAGCGGTCCCCCCGAGGCCGGGGATTATACCGATGATGGTGCCGGAGATGACGCCAGCTACCAGCATCATCATCATCCCGGGGTCGAGGAATGAGGCGAGCGCTTGCAGGGCTGCGTCAATCATTACAAGCTACCCCTCCTTTACTTATTGAGTGAATCGACTCCGGAGCATGCTTAGAACTTCACGTTATACTTGTTTTTCAGAAGCTCGGTAACCCACTTGCGGACGTCGTCGGGAATCGCCATGGTGGAACGGAGGGCCTGCTCAACGTCCTTGCCGACCAAGGTCGGGTAACCGCCGATCACTTCCTTGCCCTTTTGAATGAATTCGGGATCCTTAGCCATATTTGCGTAGGCCTTGTAAAGCGCCTCCATAGCTTCAGTCGGAGTGCCTTCGGGCGCCCAAATAGCCTTTTGGTAGGCGAACGCAGCCGAGTTGAACGCCAGGTACGCTCGCCAGGCCGGTCCCTCTGGCTTCTTGCCGTGGATCTTCTCATAAAGCTCGCCAACATGCATGAGATCACCGACAACGGGATCGCGCTCCAACTGTCCCTTGCTATCGATAACTCCGAAGCTGGCCAGGGGGGTAGCCTTCTGCTCCTTGATTAGCTGGATGACACTGGCCTGGTAGGCAGAGGTGGTCTGATAGTCGATGTTGGTCTCTCCGCGCTCAAATGCAAGGCGGGAAGGGCCTCTGCCCTCAAAGCCTAGCACCGTCTTAACGTTCAGCCCTAGCAATTCAAAGCTCAGGAGCGGGACCAGATCGAGGCCCGTTGCGCTGATGCCCCCGTAGGTGAGGGACTTGGGCGGCTTTCGCAACTGCTCGACCGTCGCTCCGTTTTTCGGCGAGCTGTAGAGGACCCCGCCGGTCGCATTGACGCCGGCCAGCTTCCACTTGGTAACGTTGTACTTTACTTCCGGCCGTCCGAGCATGTAGGGGAGAGTCGTTGACGCCGAAGAGGCCAGGAGCATTAACCCGTCGGGCTTGGCATTCTGCTGGAACCAGTTGGCTCCAATAATGCTTTCGCCGCCAACCATGTTTCTGATGACGATCTTGGGGTTGCCTTCGATGTGCTTTTCCAGGTACGGAGCGACAAAGCGTGCGTACAGATCCGTTCCGCCGCCTGCAGCAAAGGGCACCACTAGCTCGATGGTCTTCCCCTGGTAATACGGAGTGGCGGAAGCCTTGGGCTGTGTGTTCGGGTTGGCGGCAGGTGCCTGCTTCTCCTGAGCCTTCAGGGCGTTACAGCCCGAGAAGGCCACGGCCAGCAATACGGCGACCAGCGTCAGAGCCAGCGAGCGGACCCGTTTCCGTGAAGTATCAAACGTCATCTGCTATTCCCCCCATGTGTTAATATTTTGACTGGTAGTGCTTAGGGCAGTAATGCCTTATTGAGTAAAGCGAGCCTGGCTTCGGGCAGGTAAGCGGTACCGGCCATAATGCGACGTGCTGTGCGGCTGGTCACAGCGCGGGTGAGGCGATACTCTTCGCCTTCCTTCCGGACAGTCACCTCACATTCCAGCGAACCGCTGGGATGCCCAAGCCTGAACACTGGCAGGCAGGTCAGATCAGCCACCTCGGCCACCGCAGTCCCGGGGATGGCGGCTGCCGTAGCGGTACAGATTGCCGCGCTGATGGCGTAGGCTTTGTGCGGCTTCTGCATTGACATCATTCGGGCGGTGACGTGGATATCCGCTGCCGAGACGGTGCTACCGTCAATGGTCCGGTAGGACATAGGCGGAGCAACGACTGCCACCTTGGGCAGCGAAGGCACCCGCTCGGTCGCCACGCGCCAATCGGGAACGAAGCCGAGCCACTCGCAGGCATGACTGCGGATCTCTTCTAGGGCCTTTGTAGCACCGCACTTAATGATCAATTCCTTCGGTAATTCCATCCCGCTGAGGCCCAGTTCGGAGGCAAAAACGAAGACGGTTGGGTTTCCTGCGTCCACCAGGGAGACGGTATAGGTGCCACTGGGGGTTTTCATGGTTTCCCAGGGGTTCCCGGTAGGCAGCAGACGGCCCGTCTTGGCCCCGCCGAGGCCCTTGTAATCAAGCGCGATGCGGCTACCAGTTCCCGGCACCCCGCTGATAGCCAAGCTGCCTTCGCTCTGGAACTGGCCGTTCCGGGTCGGCACTTCCGCCACCACGATAGCTCCCGTGTTTATGTCCTGGATGCGGACGACGGTGATCCCCTCAACTGGCGCCACGAGCCCCTCATCCAGGGCGAACGGCGCTACCGCGGAGATCAGATTGCCGCAGGTGCCTGCCCGGTCCACCAGGGGCCGGGTGATGCTGACCTGCCCAAAGCGGAAATCGACGTCGGCCTCAGGGAGTTCCGAACGGCTGACAACGGCCACTTTGCTGGTGAGCGAGTCCCCCCCGCCCAGTCCATCAATCTGCCGTAGGTCGGGACTCCCAAAAAGGGCCAAAATAATTTGGTCCTGCGTTTCCAGATTTTCCGGCAATACCTCCTTACGCAGAAATATTCCTTTGCTCGTCCCGCCACGGTAAATGGCACAAGGTATTGTGTTTCCTACCAAGACCCAGCCCCCCTTGGTAACTAAGAACCGTCGTGGGCGGGCATAAAAAAACAGCCCGCAGTAATGACGGGCTGGCTTTGTCCACACTCCTGCATCCTCGGTTGTACCCGACTAGCCGTGTGGAAAACAGCTATTGAAGATTGTTAATTCAACCTATTTAGTCGAAGTCCTGCTTATTAAATAAATCTTAACAAAAAAAATGAATCTACACCTGGCCTTCGGACCGGCTTGCCTTCAATACCGGCCAGCGCCGCCACAAATCCTTGGTCGCGGCCACCAGTGCGTTCTGAGCCGCCCCATGGTAGCAGTCTCGGATCTCATGCAACACCACATCCACGTTATCGTTTAGGCTCCGCCCAACTAAGATCCGGGAAAAGAAATCTCTGCCGTGATCAGTTATCAGTGATGCCGTTGAACGGAGGATCACTCCATACTGGGTCTCAGCCTCCGCCGTTACGGCCAGCGTATCGAAGAGACCTTTGGCCGCCATCCCCTGGGGCAGCGCTGCGTGTCCAACCAGGTAGACCGTGCCAACTGGCATGATTCGAGCCTCCCGATATTATCAGTATATAGTACCGACAGATTCATCCTTAGTTGCGGATATTCCTTCGTCAAATCTTAAGTTTTCCGGCCCAGCTTGTTCGTCAGAGAATTCGCTCGCCCAGCGCCGCCGCGATCAGGCTGACCGCCAGCTCGCCGGTGGCGTTTTTCTGATCCAAGATCGGGTTCAGTTCTACCATGTCGACCGAAGTTACGACCCCGGCCTCGGCGATCAGCTCTAAAGCCAGGAAGGCCTCTCGATAAGAGAGCCCGCCCTTCACCGGGGTGCCGACGCCAGGCGCGATATCGGGGTCGAGGCAGTCGAGGTCAAAGCTGAGATGAGCCTTCGGACCGACCATGCGGAGGGCTTCTTCGACCACCGGGCCCATCCCGTAACGGTCGATTTCGTGCATGGTGTACACGGTTACGCCCAGGTCACGCAGCAGCTTCTTCTCCCCCTGGTCGACCGAGCGCAGGCCGATCAGTGCCGTCCTTTGGGGCTCGATGGCCGCCTGGCTAAAAAACTGAAGGCCCAGCAGGGCCGCCAGGCTCATGCCGTGGATGTTTCCGGAAGGAGTGGTCTTTTCGGTGTTGCAGTCACCATGGGCGTCAAAATAAAGCAGGCCAGCCCCCGGGTTGGCGCGTATCGCCGCCCGGATGCTCCCAATGGCCAGACTGTGGTCGCCCCCGAGCACGACCGGCAGCCGCCCCTGCTCGAAGCTGTCATAACAGACCGACTCGAGGCGCTTGCAGACGTCCAGGATCTCGGTCTCAAACTTGAGCTTCGATCCGGGGGCCGGCCCGGGCAGGCTCTCAACCACCGGAACCTCAAGGTTCCCGGCATCGAGCACATCCAGGCCCACTGATTCCAACCGCTTCTGGAGCATGGCGTAGCGAATGGCGCTCGGGCCCATGTCGACCCCCCGGCGCCCGGCCCCAAGGTCCATCGGGGCCCCGATAACAGTAACTTTAGGCTTTAACGGCACGCCGGTTTTTCACCTCGGTCCAAATTTATCATATCAGGTGACACGCCACCAACCGTCCCCCGCCTCGACCGTCCCCGCCGGCCTCGCGCAGCTCGGGCTCTTCCGAACGGCAGCGCTCGACCGCATAGCGGCAGCGGGGATTAAAACGGCACCCTGACGGGGGGTTGACCGGACTCGGGACGTCGCCTTCAAGGATAATCCGCTCCCGCTTGGCGGTCGGGTTGGGCACCGGGATGGCCGACATTAGGGCCTGAGTGTAGGGATGGAGCGGCCGCTGGTAAATGTCGTCCGAACCGGCCAGCTCAACCAGCTTGCCGAGATACATCACCCCGACCCGGTCACTCAGGTGCTTGACCGTGGACAGGCCGTGGGCGATGAAGACGTAAGTCAGACCCATCTTCTCCTGCAGGTCCGACAACAGGTTCAGGATCTGCGACTGGATCGAAACGTCCAGGGCCGAGACCGGCTCGTCGCAGACGACCAGCTTCGGGTTCAGGGCCAGGGCCCGGGCGATGCCGGCCCGCTGGCGCTGACCGCCCGAGAACTCGTGCGGGTAACGGTTCAGGTGGAAGGCCGAAAGGCCAACCAACTCGAACAGTTCCTTGACCCGCTCGCGCTTGGCCGCGCCCCGGGCGATCCCGTGGATCTCCAGGGCCTCGCCGGCGATCTCGCCGACCGGCATCCTCGGGTTCAGAGAGGCGTACGGGTCCTGAAAGATGAGCTGCATCTGTCGGCGCTGGAGGCGAAGCCGCTCCTTATCCATTGTAAAGATGTCCCGGCCTTCGAAGATAACCGCCCCCGAGGTGGGCTCGGTCAGCCGGAGCATCACCTTGGCCAGGGTGGTTTTCCCGCAGCCAGACTCACCGACCAGGCCCAGCGTCTCGCCCCGGCGAACGTCAAAGCTGATCCCGTCGACGGCCCGCACCGGTCCAAAGTGCTTGACCACGTCCCTCGCCATAAGGATGTTTGCCCCGGCGGTCACGGCCCCGGCGCGCGCCACTTCGGTCTTCATGACGCCACCTCCCCGGCGTGTCCCGGGCGGTGCAGCCAGCAGGCGACCTGGCGGCCGGACCCAGCCTGAAGCAGGGGCGGCTCCTCGACCCGGCAGAGCCCGAAGGCCTTAGGGCAGCGCGGGTGGAAGCGGCAGCCCGGCGGAAGATTGACCGGATTGGGAACCACGCCGTCAATGACGTGAAGCCGCTCCCGGCGGCGGCCCTCATGAGCCACGGTAGCGCGGCCGGGCGAAGTCACCAGAGGCGGGATGGAGCGAAGCAAGCCGTCGGTGTAGGGGTGAAGGGGGTTGGCGAAGAGCGAGACGACGTCCGACTGCTCGACCACCTTGCCGGCGTACATCACGACGACACGGTCGGCCATCTCGGCCACCACCCCGAGGTCGTGGGTGATCAGCATGATGGCCATGCCCAGCTCCAGCTTCAATTTTTTCATCAGTTCGAGGATCTGGGCCTGGATGGTCACGTCGAGGGCGGTGGTCGGCTCGTCAGCGATCAGCAGCTTGGGCTGGCAGGCCAGAGCCATGGCGATCATGGCCCGCTGGCGCATCCCGCCGGAGAGTTGGTGCGGGAACTCCCGGGCCCGGCGCTCGGGGGACGGGATCCCGACCAGCCGCAGCATCTCGACCGCCCGCCCGGCGGCCTCGCGTGCATTCAGGCCCTGATGGAGGCGGGCCGGCTCAGCGATCTGATCGCCGACCGGAAAGACTGGGTTGAGCGAGGTCATCGGCTCCTGAAAAATCATCGATATTTGGCAGCCGCGAATTCGGCGCATCTCGGCCTCCGACTTTTTTAACAGGTCCTGGCCGTCAAAGATGATCCGGCCCGAATCAATCCGGCCCGGCGGGCTGGGAATCAAACCCATAATCGAGAGCGAGGTGACGCTCTTGCCGCAGCCCGATTCACCGACCACGGCCAACGTCTCGCCCCGGAAGATGTCAAAACTCACCCGATCGACGGCCCAAACCAGGCCGCCCGCAGTCTCAAAGGAGGTCCTGAGGTCCCGGACCTCAACCAATCTCTCGACGGGCATCGGACACCTCCTCCTACTGCTTCAGCCGGGGGTCAAGGGCGTCGCGTAGCCCATCCCCGACCAGGTTGATTGACAGAACGGTGACAAAGATGGTCAGTCCCGGGAAGAGGGCCGTCCACCAATTGAAGCGGAAGTAGTCCTGGGCCTCGAAAAGCATGTTGCCCCAACTGGCCATCGGGGGCTGAACTCCCAGACCGAGGAAGCTCAGGGCCGCCTCGACCAAAATCGAGCCAGCCACGCCAAGCGTGGCGGCGACCACAATCGGGGCCATGGCGTTGGGCAGGATGTGGCGAAAGATAATCCGGGCGTCCGAGGCGCCCAGGGCCCGGGCGGCTTCGACGTAGTCGCGGGTCCGCAGCGTGAGAAATTCTCCCCGCACCAGACGGGCGATCCGGGGCCAACCGGTCAGGCCGATCACGGCCATGATGTTAAAGATGCTCGGTTTAAGCAGGGCGGCCACGGTGATGATCAGCATCAGAGCCGGGAACGAAAAGACCATATCGGTGAAGCGCATCAGGAGGTTGTCGACGGTACCGCCATAATATCCGGAGATCACCCCGACCAGGATGCCGGCCGTCAGCCCGATTCCCATGGCTACAAAGCCGATCGAAAGCGAAATTCGGGAACCGTGGATGATCCGGCTCAAAATGTCGCGCCCGAGGTTGTCGGTCCCAAGAAGGTAAGGCTGCCCGTCGACTTGGCTGACGTAACCCGGAGGCTTGAGGCGGTCGGACAGAATCTGGGCGTTCGGATCGCGTGGGGCCAGGTACGGGGCAAGAATGGCCACGGCGTAGAAGAGGAGCATAACCAGGGCGGCCAATACAGCCAGCCGGTTTTTTTTGAACTGCCTCCAAAAAACGCGCCTCGGGGTACCGCTTTGAGCGGCCTGATTAAACTGGATCACCTGCGAGGACTGAGGCAAGCCGTCACCCCCAAGGCTAGCTGTATCGGATCCGCTAGCTATATCGGACCCGCGGGTCGACCAGGGCGTAGAGCAGATCGGCGATGAAGTTACCGATCACCACGGCCACGGCCGAAAGTACGGTCAGGGCCATCAGGACCGGGTAGTCGCGGGCGCCGGCGGCCGTGATCATCAGGCGGCCGAGCCCCGGCCAGGCAAAGATCGTCTCCGTAACGACCGCTCCGCTGACCAGCATCGGAATCGACATCCCGAAGAGGGTCACAACCGGGATCATGGCGTTGCGCAGGGCATGCTTGTAAATCACGATTTGTTCGGACAGGCCCTTGGCCCGGGCGGTCCGGACGTAGTCCTGGCGGATGATCTCAACCATCGAAGACCGCACGTAGCGCGAATACCCGGCGATGCTGTCAATTCCCAGCACCAGGGCCGGCATGGCCAGGTGCTTGATCCGGTCGGCCAGGGAAAAGGGCTCGCCCAAGGTGTACATGCCGCTGGTCGGCAGCCAGCCGAGCTGGACCGAAAAGACTAGGATCGTCATCAGACCGAACCAGAAGACCGGCATCGAGACTCCGAAGAGCGAGCCGAGCGTCACCAGATGATCGATCCATGAATACTGCCTGACGGCGCTGATCACTCCAATCGGGATGGCCAGGCCGAAGGCGATCACCAGGGAGGTTCCGGTCAATAATAGGGTCGCCGGAAGCCGGTCGGCAATTTCCTCGGCCACCGGGCGCCCGCTCAGAAACGAGGTGCCGAAGTCCCCCCGCAGAAAAGACCAGACCCATTTAAAATATTGAATATGAAGCGGCTGGTCCAGGCCGAAATTGGCCCGGATCCGGTCGATGTCCAGGGCCGTCATCTTTGGATTGAAGAAGAGCGAGGTCGGGTCGCCCGGCGCGCTGTGGATAATCAGAAAAGAGATGACCGAGATTCCGATCAGGAGCGGGATCATCTGCAGGAGCCGCTTGACCAGGAACTTCCCCAAGAGACATCCCCCTTCCATCGTACCTACATTTTACCATGAAAAACGGGGCTGCCCCTGACTTTTGGGACAACCCCAGATCTTCACAGGCACAGGTTACTTGTTGAGATACAGCTCTTCCAGGTTCCAGATAATGCTCGACTTCGGGTGACCCGAGACCGGGCCGGCCAGCTTCTTATTGTAGCCGGTAATTGAGTTCGGGAAGTAGAGGAAGACGTAAGGCTGCTCGTCAGAGACAACCTTCTGGAACTCAGCGTAGATCTTCTTACGCTCGGTTTGGTCGATGGTGGTCCGGCCCTTTTGCATCAGCTCGTCGAGGGCCTTATTCGAATAGCTGATGAAGTTGTAGGATTCCCCGGTATGCCAGATGCTCCAGGGATCGGGATCGGCATCGAGCGACCAGCCGACGATCACGGCTTCAAAATTCTTGGCCAGCAGATGGTTCTTGACCATGGCCGGCCAGTCAACATATTGGGTTTCGACCTGGATGCCAACCTTCTTGAGCTGATCCTGTACTACCACAGCGGCCTGCTCGCGAATCTTGTTGCCCTTGTTGGTCATCAGGGCAAATTTGAACTTCTGGCCGTTCTTTTCGAGGATGCCGCCGGTGCCGGGCTTCCAGCCGGCTTCCTCTAGGAGCTTCTTGGACTTGACCACGTCATAGGGGAACTTGACCACCGAGTTCTCGTCGTAGGACCACAGAACGGGCGAGCCGTGGGTCCAGGCCGGAACACCGTGACCCTTGAACAGCTCCTTAATCATGTTCTCCTTGTCCAGGGCGTGCGAGATGGCCTGGCGGACCTTCTGGTCGGCGAAGAGCGGGTTCTTCAGGTTGAACCCGAGGTAGGTGTAGGAGAGCTGGGGGAACTCAAGGATGGTGACGTTCTTGGCGTTGTTCTTGAAGTGCTCGAACTGGTCGGGAGGAATAGCGTCGAACCCGTCGATCTCGCCTCGCTCCAGGGCGGCGGCGGCGGTGTTGGTGTCAGGAATGACCCTAAAAATAACCGTTTCGAGGTAGGGCTGGCCCGCCTTGAAGTAGGCCTGGTTGCGGACCAGGGTGACGTGAGAAGCGGTCACCCAGTCCTGGAACTTGTAGGGGCCAGTGCCAACCGGTTTGCGATTGAAGGCGTCTTCCTTCATCGTCCAAGGTTTGTCCTTGAGCAGGTGCTCGGGGACGATACCCATCGACAGGCTGGAGAGAAACGGAGCGAACGGCTTGTCTAGCATGAAGGTGACGGTATCGTCCTTTACGGTAATGGCGCCGCTCTTTTCCTTCCACTCGGTCCAGGCGGCCTCGCCCTGCTTGCGGTACTCATCTTCTCTTATCTTTTTGTCGTCGAGCTGCTTCTTTAGGTCGCCGAGCTTTTTGATCAGACCCCCGGCCCCGGCCAGGGTGTCGACATTGCTCCGATACGGCCCGGAGTAGCCCGGATGCAGCAGGGCGTGAAAGGTGAAGGCAACGTCGCTTACCTTAAGCGGTTGACCGTCATGCCACTTGACGTCCTTGCGCACGGTAACAGTATAGGTCTTGCCGTCGGGCGAAATATCGACCTTGGTGGCCAGGTCATTCTGGACCTGGAGCTTGGTGTCGAAGGTCACCAGTCCATTGAAGATCTGACCGGCGATCTGGTCGCTGGAGTTGTCGTTGATGTAGAGCGGGTTGAGGTTATTGGCCTCCCCGATCTGAGCCCAAACGAATTTCCCCCCGGTGGTCGGGCCTGCCGGTTTCTGATCGGTGGCGGGCTGAGTCTGGCCGCCCCCGCATCCCGACAAGGCGGCACTGAGTGAGAATACGGCCACCAGGACAAGAGCCACCCAAAGGCGCGAGCTGCGAAACATCTTCAAATATTTCCCCCTCGGAGGCTGACTAAGGATCACTTTCTCCTGCAAACGCAGTGTGCCTATTCGACAAATATATCGCCGTTCCTGCAGTTTTCGCTATTTAAGCATGGCTTAAATGCTGGTTTCAATGGCTTTAATCAATATTTGGCGAAATATTTATGTCTTCGTTCCGGCGATGGATTGCCTTTTTGATAACCAGACCGGTGCCCACGGCTAGGACCGCTCCCAGCCCCAGCCATACAACCCTCGGAATTAGCGGGCTCTTGACGTGGAAGGAGACAGTGTGGATCGCGTCCGGATTGAACGGCCGTCCCTGTTTATCGACCAGCCGGACCGTAACCAAATGGGGACCGGGCTTGACGTCTGAAAAAACAAACGAGGTCATTCCCCCGGAGTATTCGGGCCCTCCGTCCAGTGAATAGCGGACCTGGCCCTCCAGGCCGGAGAAATTGGCCAGGTGAATCCTGACCGGAACATTGCCGGCTTCGATCGCCGCCCCGTCCTCCGGCTGGTAGATGTGAACCCCTGGAGCCCTGGTCGGCTTTTTGAGCTCAGCCGCGCCCTGCGGGAGGGTCCGGACGTAGGAAATGGTCAGCCAGATCTCTCGCTCCGGAAGAATCGCGTCGAACCCGGGCATTGTCCGGGCGCCCTTGGCCACCCGCCAGTAAAAGAACCCGTCAGGCATGTGATTGATGGCCGCGGCCAGGTCGGGCGGCTTGCTGATTGCCCCGGTAGGCCCGTCGCCTTTGCCGGTCAGACCGTGGCAGTTCTGACAATGGTTCTGATAAAGGCGTTTGCCCTCGGTCAGAGCCTGTTGGGTAACCTCGATCGGGTTTCGCAGGCCGGCGTACTCGGAGGGAATCTGGACATTGTGGGCCAAAACCGGGGTTGGCAATAAAAAAAGAACCCCTAATGACAAAGCCAATCTAGAGATCAAGAACAGAACCCTGACGATAAATACCAACTGCCTTTCTTGCGACCCATTGACATTTTCCTTCACCGGGAAATATTATTTAAACATCCCCCCCAGGGGGAGGGGATAAAGGAGGCGGGAGAAATTGAGCCATCCGCAGAGTCAGGATATTATTAACCGATTAGCCAGGGTTGAGGGACACGTTCGGGCAATTAAGCAGATGGCCGAGGAAGGCAAGTCATGCGCCGATGTCCTCCATCAAATCGGTGCCGTGCAGGCCGCCCTGCGCAAGGTCGCCCAGCTGGTCTTGGAAGATCACCTCGACCACTGCATCACTAAATCGACTCAGGAAGGCCAGGCCCAGGCAATGATCGACGGCCTCAAAACCGCCTTGGCCAGCTACCTGAGGTAGCCGCGCTGAGGGGTGATATCTTGAAACCTATTTCCGATGTAGTGGCTCCCTTAAGGGCCCGCAAGCTCCTGGACATCAGGTGGTACAAGCAGAACTGGACCCTGGTGTCGACCATCATCTCCGGAATCGCCCTGATCTGGAGCTGGACCGGCTGGTGGCGCGCCTGGCTCCCGGTCGATCCGGCCTGGGTGGCCATTGTCCTGAGCGGTTTCCCGATCCTCAAACTTGGATTCATGGGCGTTTTCGTTTTCCGGGATCTAAAGGCCGGGGTGCTGGTGAGCATCGCTCTCATTGCCGCCGTCGCGATCGGCGAGTATTTTGCGGCCGGCGAGGTCGCCTTCATCATGATGGTTGGCGAACTTCTTGAGGTGCATACCGTCCGCCGGGCGCGACAAGCAGTTACCAAGCTGGTCAGCCTGGTGCCTCAGACCGCCCGTGTTCGCAGGAACGGGGCCGAAGAAGAAATCCCCGTCGCCAGGGTTCGGCCTGGCGACCTGGTACTGGTCAAGCCCGGTGAACGCATCCCGGTAGACGGCCGGGTCACTTCCGGCCTTTCGGCTGTGGACCAATCGGCGATCACCGGAGAATCCATGCCGGTTGACAAACGGCCTGGCGATGAGGCCTTCATCGGGACGCTGAACCAGTTGGGCGTCCTCGAAATCGAAGCCACCCGGGTCGGCGAGGACACTACTCTGGCACGGGTTGTAAAGCTGGTGGCCGAGGCGGAAAAGAAGAAGGCTCCCGTCCAGCGGCTGGCCGACAAATGGGCTAACTGGCTGGTTCCGGCGAGCTTGATCACCGCAATTATCGTTTATCTCTGGACCAAGGACATAGTGCGGGCCGTAACCATCCTGATCGTCTTCTGCCCGTGTGCCCTGGTCCTGGCGACTCCCACGGCCATCGTGGCCGGAATCGGTCGGGCGGCCAAAAACGGAATCCTGATCAAGAGCGGAGCGGCCCTGGAGGCTGCCGGCCGGGTAGACGCCATCCTCTTTGACAAGACCGGCACTCTCACCTACGGGCGTCCCCGAGTGGTTGGACTCCTGGCCCTCAGCGGCCGGGAAGAGGATGTTCTCCTGACCGCGGGGGTGGCGGAGAAGTTCTCCGAGCATCCGGTAGCCCGGGCCATTTTAGCCGAGGCCAACCAGCGAGGCCTGACCCTACCTGACCCTGACGGGTTTGAAGTCTTGCTGGGGCACGGAGTTTCGGCCTCCAGGGGTGGGAAGAAGCTCCTGGTAGGCAACGCCCGGCTTTTTGCCGGGAAGGGAATCGAGATTCCTGGCGTAATCCAAGCCTGGCTGACCGCGGCCGAGGATCGCGGCGAAACGGCGCTGGTGGTCTCGGAGGACGAACAGGTACTGGGAGCCATTGGCGTCGCCGATGCTCTGAAAGATGGAGCTGCGGAGACGGTCAAGACCCTTGGCCGAATGGGCCTCCCCGAACTGGCCATGGCTACCGGTGACAACACCCGTACGGCGGCGGCAGTGGCCGAGGCCGTCGGTATTACGGCGGTGTTCGCCGAACAGCTTCCCGGCCAGAAATCGGGGAGCGTGAAAAAGCTGAAAGACAAGGGCCGCCGGGTGGCGATGGTCGGGGACGGGATCAACGACGCTCCGGCCCTGGCTTCCGCCGATGTCGGCATCGCCATGGGCGTTACCGGAACCGATGTCGCCGTGGAGGCTGCGGACATCGCCCTGATCTCCGATGATCTGGCCAAGGTACCGCAGATCTTCGAGCTGGGCCGCCATGTCCTACGGGTTATCAACCAAAACATCATCGCTTCGGCTGTCATTAATGTAGGAGCGATCATCCTCGCGGCGTACGGGATCATCGGTCCAGTGGCCGGCGCCCTTGTTCACAATGCCGGATCGGTGGCTGTCGTAGCGAATTCAGCCCGGCTGATCAGGAACAGGAGCGTCCAAACCACCCGATAAACCTGCCGATTCCCTCCTCCAGCGAAACCTTGGGCTGGTATCCCAGGAGCCTCCGGGCCCTAGTGATACCGGCCCAGGTCATTTTCAAGCCCCCGGCCAGGCCCCCGGTAGGCCCCCGGTGGCTTACCTACCTACTCCGGTTCGGCCGCGAAGCTTCCCCATTCGTAGCTCAATTGGTACCGCTTTCCGCAACAGGTGATGATATCGCCGGCCCTGGCGTCGCCGGGCAGCTCGATCAACCGGTCGCAGTTCGGGCAGGAGACTTTCTTAACTTCTACGGCGACCAACTGGCCGCCCCGCTCCTCGAGCCGGAGCGTCAGGCCGGCACAGTTCTCGCAATCAAACTGATAGCCGTGCCCGGCCTCGGCCGGAATCTCTACGTCGAGAAGACATCCCGGGCAGTGGACGGTCTTCATGGGCTAGACCTCCCATCCGGCCAGGTTGAGGAGACGCTCGACCTTGCCCCGGTCAAAGCCCCGGATCAACTCACCGTTGATCTCAATCACCGGCGTCGCCCGCAGGCCGGTCTTGGCCACAAAGGCCTCCATGGCCTCCGGGCTGGCCGACACGTCAACGGCTTCGTAAGCAATTCCCTTAGACGAAAGAAACTCTTTCGCCACCCGGCAGGCCGCTCAGGTCGGGGTGTAGTAGACGACAACTTTCGGATCAGCCATGGTATCCTCCCTTATCCTTCAACCCCGTAGCCCAGCGCCTTAAACGCCTATGGTGACGGCCAGTCCCGTCGAAAGCCATAGAAGGGTCTGGTTAGAGTGCCGGACGTTCCCCGCTTGGACTTAAACCCCCTTGACCCATTCTGGTGCAGGCCCGGATAACCTCAGCGTTATCAGCCACCAGCGATTGGGCCAGGCTGATCAAATCCTTCACCCTCGGGTCGGCCACGCGGTAGTAAACATGTTTCCCCTGACCGCGCGAGGTCACATAACCGCACCATTTCAAGCAGGCCAGTTGGTTTGATATCTGTCCCTGGGACATCCCGACTGCCTCGATCAACTGCCCGACGTTCATCTCCCCGCGTTCCAGGAGGAGCTCGATGATCCTCAGTCGACTAGGGTTGGCCAGGCCTTGGAAGAACTTGGCCCGGAGATCGTACTGGCGCTCAATAAATTCCTCGGATCTTGGTACGAGATCACTAGACATAACTGGCTCACACTCACTCCAAAATCATATTCAAATTTTTAAATATGTAGACCTAATATACCAGCCTGCCCAAACTGTGTCAAGAATCAAAAAATACTCTGCCTTTGCTCGTCAAGATTAGTAATGTTCAGATATCCAGCGGTAGTTGAGAGCAGTGGGTAAGAGTAGTTGGGTTGCACTCACTCAAATTTTTAACGATAAATCACAGGTGATTGCATTAAAATTTTGAGTGAAAATTTCCTATCGGGGGTCAAATTTACCCCCCGAGGTATTCAATCTCACCCCCTGGGGTATAAAAACCTGAGTTTTTGACCTGGTCCGCCGGTTTTTGTGAACCCAGCCGGAGCCTCACGCAATATTTTAACGCCCAGAGCCTGGTTTGCCATTAAAATATTGCGCGAGAGCCTGCCGGGTGCCCGCGTCGGGTTGACCCCAACAACAACCCTAAAGTCCCAGGCCAGTGCCCCGCCCGATAAGCTCAAAAAACTCATCTTGGTTGAGGATTTGTAAGTTGGTTTTAACCCCCGAAGCCAGGATCTCCCGGGCCTTGTCCAGCTTGGAGCCCGGGTTTTCGCCTACAATTACATAGTCAGTCTTCTTGCTGACGCTCCCGGACGGGCGGCCGCCCAAGCCGGTGATCAGCTCCTCGACCTCCCGCCGCCCCAACGAGGCCAGCGTCCCGGTGAGGACCACCGTCTTGCCGGAGAGCGGGCCGGCGGACGCGGCCGATTCCCCAGCGGCTGGTGCCGGTTCCCCACCGGCCGGGGCCTCCTCTCCGGTGACCACCCCGCCCCGCTCCAGCCGGTCGATGAAGTCCAGGTTGGCCTCCTCCCGAAAGTAGGCCAGCAGGCTCTCGGCGATCCGGGGTCCGATCTCCGGGATCGAGGTCAGCTCATCGAAAGTGGCCGCAGCCAGGCGGTGAAGGCTCCCAAATCGACGGGCCAGCAGCCCGGCCGCCCGCTCGCCGACGTGCCGGATGCCCAGGGCGAAGATCAGCCGGCCCAGGGGGTTGCGCCTGGTCTTGTCGACGGCCTCGATCAGATTCTGGGCCGACTTGTCGCCCATCCGGTCGAGCGAACGGATGTCGTCGTAGGTCAGGTGGTAGAGGCCGGCGGCGTCGCGGATCTTGCCTGTTTCCAGGAGCCGGGCGATGATTTCGGGGCCAAGCCCTTCGATGTTCATCGCCCCGCGGGAAACGAAGTGGATGATACCCTCGCGCCGCTGGGCCGGGCAGGCGGGGCCAGTGCAGCGGGCCACCGCCTCCCCCTCGGGCCTGACGATCTCCGAACCGCATTCCGGGCAGCGGACCGGCATCTCAAAGGGCCGCTCGGCCCCCGCCCGCAGCTCGGTCAGCGAGCGCACCACCTCGGGGATGACGTCTCCCGCCTTTTGGATTACGACTGTATCACCGATCCGGATATCCTTTTGACGGATCATATCCTCGTTGTGCAGGGTGGCCCGGGAGACGGTCGATCCGGCCACTCGCACCGGCTCGAGAATGGCGGTCGGGGTCACCGCTCCGGTACGCCCCACCTGGACGATGATGTCGATCACCCGGGTGGTGGCCTGCTCGGCCGGGAACTTGAAGGCGATCGCCCAGCGCGGGCTCTTGGCCCGGGCTCCCAGGGCCTCCTGGGCGGCGATCGAGTTGACCTTGATCACCAGACCATCGATCTCGTATGGCAGCGAGGCCCGCTTCTCGCTCCACGAGCGGCAGTATTCAATGACCTCGCCGATATCGCGGCAGAACCGCCGCTCCGGATTGACCTTGAAGCCTAGATCCGACAGGCACTCCAAAGCTTGCCACTGGCTTTCGACCTGTCGCTGGCTTTCGACCTGTCGCTGGTCCCCGGCCACCTCCCCGCCCTCGGAGTAAAGGACTTGGTAGATGAAGCTGTCCAGGTTGCGCGCGGCGGCGATCCGCGGGTCAAGCTGCCGGAGAGACCCGGCCGCGGCATTGCGGGGGTTGGCGAAGAGCTCCTCCCCGGCCTCCTCCCGCTCTCGATTCAGCTTTTGAAACGAGACCACCGGCATGAAGCACTCGCCCCGAACCACCAGGGCAGGCGGCGCGCCTTCCGGCAGCCGCAGGGGCAGGGTGCGGACGGTCTTGAGACTGTGGGTGATGTCCTCACCTGTGTCACCGTCGCCCCGGGTGGCTCCCTGGACGAAGAGCCCGTTTTCGTAACGGGCGGTAACGGTCAGGCCGTCGATCTTTAGCTCGGCCACGAACTCAATTTCCTCGCCGGCACCGGACCCGCCGGCCTCCCCGAGCCAGCTTCTGACCCGGCGGTCGAAGTCGCGCAGGTCGTCCTCAGAAAAAGCGTTATCGAGACTCAGGAGCGATACGGGGTGCCTGACCGTCCCGAAACCGGCCGCCGGCGGCCCGCCCACCCGCTGGGTAGGAGAATCGGGCGTCCTCAACTCGGGATAGCGGTCCTCGATGGTGGCCAGTTCCCGCATCAGGGCGTCGTACTCGGCGTCGCTGATTTCGGGGCGGTCGAGGACGTGATAGAGGTAGCCGTGGCGGCGCAGAGCCTCGCGAAGGCGTTCGGCCCTGGCGGCCTCTTCTTTTGGGTCTTGAGTCAAGCCGTTTCCACCTCGATAGTTCGGGGTCAGTTAACCTTCTCCAGCCCGGCGAAGCCGGCCAGGACGCGCTTGATTCCCACCGGATCGGGGAAGGCCAGGGTGATTTCAGCCTCTTGGCCGTCACCCTTGACGGCGACGACCGTGCCCTCGCCCCACTTGGCATGACGGATGCGGTCTCCGGCGACCACCTCGTCCGACCGGCGGGGCTGGGCCGGAGCGGCTGGAGCCGATTTAGCCGGCCATCCCGACCCGAAGGTCGGGGCCGGGGCCCGGGTCGGTGCAGGATCCCCATGGTGCCTCTTTGGCCGCCCCGCCCGGCCGAAGGCGTCACCGCTCTCGACCAACTCCGGCGGGATCTCGTCCAGGAACCTGGAAGCCGGGTTATAAACCGACTGGCCATAGAGGGTTCGCTGGGCGGCCCGGGTCAGGTATAGCTTTTCCCGGGCGCGGGTTATGCCGACATAGCACAGTCGCCGCTCTTCTTCAAGCTGGTCCTGATCGGTCAGCGACCGGAGGTGCGGGAAGACCCCCTCCTCCATCCCGACCATGAAGACAACCGGGAACTCGAGTCCCTTGGCCGAATGAAGGGTCATAAAAACAACGGCGTCGGAGCCCTCGCGGTGAGTATCGGCGTCGGCCACCAGGGCCACCCCGGCCAAAAAACCGCTCAGACCGGTCTCATCTTCCTCAAGTCTCTCGGCTTGGTCGTACTCCCGGGCCACCGACTGAAGCTCTTTCAGGTTTTCGATCCGGGTCTGGGCCTCGACCGTCCCCTCGGCCGCCAATTCCCTGAGGTATCCGGTCTGATTCAAGACCTGTTCCACGATGTCGAAAACCGGCAGGAACTCGGCCTGCCGGCTTATCCCTTCCAGCAGGCCGGCGAAAGCCTCCAGCTTGGCGGCGGCGGCCTTGGTCGCGCCGGCCTCGCCGACCCGGCGAGCGGCCTCGACCACCGTCAGCCCTCCCTCCAAAGCGAGGGCGAAGAGCTTGTCGACCGTGGCCGGACCGATGCCCCGCCGGGGGACGTTGGCGATCCGGCTGAAGGCCGCCAGGTCGTAGGGGTTCACCAGCAGCCTGAGGTAGGCCAGGATATCCTTGACTTCCTTGCGGTCGTAGAACTTCAGGCCCCCGACGATGGCGTAAGGGATCCCCCGGCGCAGGAAGACTTCCTCCAGCACACGCGACATAGCATGGGTGCGGTAGAGCACGACAAAGTCGCGCAGGTTGCGTCCCTCGGTCGCCCTCAGGCGCTCGATCTCGTTGCAGATATGCCAAACCTCGTCGTGCTCGTTGCCCGCCTCGTAGACCGAGAGGGGCTCGCCCCCGGCCCTGTCGGTCCACAGCTTTTTTTCCTTGCGGCCGAGGTTGTTGCGGACCACGGCATGAGCGGCCGAGAGAATCGGCTGGGTTGAGCGGTAGTTGCGCTCGAGCTTGACCACCCGCGCGTCGGGGAAATCCTTCTCGAACTCCAAGATGTTACGGATGTCGGCCGAACGGAAAGAATATATCGACTGGTCATCGTCGCCGACGACGCAGAGGTTCCTCCACTTGGCGGCCAACAGGCTGACCAAGGCGTACTGGGCGTGGTTGGTGTCTTGGTACTCATCGACCAGAATGTACTGGAACCGGTCCTGGTAGTAGTCCAGCACCTCCGGGTAGGAGCGGAAGAGTTCGACCGTCTTCATAATCAGGTCGTCGAAATCCAGGGCGTTGTTCTTGTTGAGCCGCTCCTGGTAAAGCTTATAGACGTCAGCCACGCGGTCGGAGAAGTAGTCGCGGTAGCGCCGAGCAAACTGGGGCGGCCCGATCAGTTCGTTCTTGGCCGAGGAGATCCGGCCCAGGACGGCGTTGGGCGGGAACTGCTTATCGTTCAGGTTGAGTTCCTTGAGGCAGTCTTTAACGAGGGTCTTTTGTTCGTCGGTGTCGTAGATGACAAAGCCGGGCTGGTAGCCGATCTTTTCGATCTCCCGGCGCAGGATTCGGACGCAGGCGGCGTGGAAGGTGCTGACCCAAAGGGACTTGGCCGCCGGCCCGACCAGATTATCGACCCGCTCGCGCATCTCCCGGGCCGCCTTGTTGGTGAAAGTTATTGCCAGGATCTTGCTCGGGTAGACTCCCTTTTCAAGCAGGTGAGCGATGCGGTAGGTAAGCACCCGGGTCTTGCCGCTGCCGGCCCCGGCCAAAATTAGAAGCGGGCCCTCGGTCGTCTCGACCGCCTCCCGCTGCTCGGGATTTAAATCATGAAGTAGTTTTGAGTTGGGCACAATTTCCTCCGGGATATGTCTTTGGTTGGGGCGGACCGCTGGGGAATTAGCCTCCGCCCGCCAGCCCGTCCATAACAGTTTACAACTTTATCCGGCCCGGCGGTAGTCCGATGACCTTTGGTGCCGGTAACCTTTGGTATAATGAAGCCAGGCGCAGTGCCTGCGCCCGAAAGGAATAGATTCTGTGAGAAACAAGGCTTTTCTCTTCATGTTGCTCCTGGTCATGGGAACCCAGGCGCTCTGGCTCTCCTCCTGCGCTCCCAAGGCCCCGGTTCAGGACCCACCCAAAAATCAGCCCGCCCCGGTCACCCCGGTGCCTGGCCGGGTGGATATGACCGAACGGGTCACCCTTTACTTCGGAAACCCCAACGCCACCGGGGTCGTTCCGGTCAGGCGACCCAAGCCGGCAGAAGCCGAGATGATCCCGTATTTGGTCGAGCAGCTCAAGGACGGCCAAGGCTTGGGAGGGATTGTTCCGCGGGAGGCCAGGCTGCTCTCCTACCGCCGCGAGGGCGACCTGCTGGTGCTGGATTTCTCACGCGAATTCCAGACCAAAGCCCCCGGAGGAACCGCCGGGGAGTCGATCATGATCGCCGGGATAGCCAACACCTTTACCGAGTTGCCCTACGTCAAACGGGTGCTGATCCTGGTTGAGGGCAAGCCCCTGGAGACGGGGCACAACATTTACGACGAGCCGCTGCGGCGAAACGAGGGAAGGATCATCAGGGAGTAAGGCTACAGCTTTCAGACCGTATGGAAGTGCCGGCATGACCTCATGTATAACAACGTCCTGAAGCACCTTCGGGACTCTTCCATGGTCAGGGTCAGCCGAGACAATCCGGCCCAGCAGGGTTTTTCCCGAGTCTGGTACTCCCTGAATGACGACCCGAACGGGGGAGCCGTCCCGGCCGATCGCGACTATGATCGAGAGCTAGCGAAAGCACACTGAGTCAGCGGTTTGGGATGCCCAAAAGTTTCTGGCCGCCCTCGGTAAAGTTATTCACAACGACCTCTAAGCTCGGTTACAGGAAAAGCAACCCATTATATAGAAATAGATGGGCGGACTCGAAAGAGTCTCCAGACCGGGCTTACCCCCTCCCGTGGGGCCGTGCGGTTCCGGGTGACACCGGAAACGAGAGGGGGTGGTCGGATGGTTGAGCTCACTGTCACAGTCAAGGTGGCCGCGGCGGTGGTCATCCCGATTGTCGGCATCGTTGTCGTCAATCTGCTGAGAAAAAAGAGATGACGGGCCTCTACCAAAGGCCCGTCATCGCGTGAAGGTCTACCATTAGCGCCCGGAACTTGCACGGCCCAGGGAAGACGCCTGTTCGCAGCAGGCGTCTTTCTGTTTTTAAGCCGTCAAGCTTTATCGCATTTGTATGACACGAGTCATACTCGTGTCATACTCAATTTAGCATGGTTGAATGCAACCAGTCAATGTCTTGTCAAGGCCGATAAGCTTATTCGATATTTACCCCATAAGCCAATTATTTATTCTAGGGCCTGGGGCAGACACCCTTCCTGGGAGGTGAGGTGTTTCAAGTGAACCACTTTCCAGCCGTCGCCCGAGATCTTTTAGACAAGTCCACAGGGAGCCGCGGTACGATTCGGGCAGGCTGGCAACAGCCTTCGGGCAGGGCATACCTCCTCGCCGGGTTGCACCACGCGGTTTCGGGACTACCGAAACGGAAGGGTGCATAGGTCGAGTTCAAGATTTCTGTGAAGGTGGCCACCGCAACGGCCATTATGATCGCAACTGCTGTTCAGTATCTCTTGCGGCCAAAAGATAGCAGGCCCTTAGTGTGGAGTCTCAATTCCCGTGAATTCCATTCTCTGCCCGTTGCACTGTTCCTCAAAGGTGCCTGTTCGCGCACCAAGCGTTTTGGTCATGTCCCGGGAAGTGGTGTAAATTCGGTGGACCCTCTATCACTAACCAGCTCGGGGACACCGTCTGGATGAACATCGACCCGAACGTCGGCGTCATCACCCGCCTGGCCAAGCCGCTCGGCTCGGCGGTGGACTACCTACGACTTCCTCAACCGGCTCAAGATGGCCGCCTTCCGGGTGGATGTGACCGAACGGGTCACCCTTTACTTCGGAAACCCCAACGCCACCGGGGTCGTTCCGGTCAGGCGACCCAAGCCGGCGGCAGCCGAGATGATCCCGTATTTGGTCGAGCAGCTCAAGGACGGCCAAGGCTTGGGATGGATTGTTCCCAAGGAGGCCCGGCTCATCTCTTACCGCCGGGAGGGCGATCTTCTGGTACTGGATTTCTCGCGTGAATTCCAGACCAAAGCCCCCGGAGGAACCGCCGGGGAGTCGATCATGATCGCCGGCATAGCCAACACCTTTACCGAGTTGCCATACGTCAAACGGGTGCTGATCCTGGTTGAGGGCAAGCCGCTGGAAACCGGGCATAACATTTACGATGAGCCACTGCGGCGCAATGAGGGACGGATTATCAAAGAATAAGGCCGGGCAATAACACCCGAGTTCGACAGTGACTTGTCCTCCCGTGCAGTAATGACAAGGATTCTCGGGGGGTCATCCATCGATCAACATAAATGGTCACCAACCAGGCGAATCACGCCGGTCCGATCACGACCCTCCAGCGGTTAGCCATAAGCCATGAACGCGCCACGGGCGCCCCGACCCTGACCAGAATCAGTGCGTAAATTTCGGCCACCAAGAAGTTGGTCAGCATGGGTTCAAAACCAGCCTCTTGGATCATCTTCATAGCGGCTTTGGCCGCCAGATGATTCCTGGCCCCCCGGTTGAGGTATTCATAGAGGCCGCTGGTATCCACCAGGACCACTTTCACCGTTTGCTATCCTCCCCAAGTGGTTCTTCGGCTGAATGTTCGCGGATCAGATAAGCGTCGTGACTGACTCCAACATCCGAGGCATCGTTAATCACGCCGGCCAAATCCCAGATGGGATCATCCTGGCCGAGAGCCTTAAACGGCTCAACCTTCTTAAGTACGATTTCTTCCCCGTTAAGAAATATGGCCAGGTGGGCTCCTTTATTTAGCTTGAGCTTTTCCCGTATCGGCTTGGGCAGAGTCATCTGTCCTTTGCTGGTCAGCTTGATAATCTCGTATGACATGACTGCAAAGTTTCCTTTCTTACCTGTAAGCTATCCTTACTGCAACTATATCGTAGACGTCTGGAGTCAACAAGCTCCAAACAGGCCCCGCTTTAGAAGTATGGGGGAGCCCGAGGGGGCTGTAATCCCTCCGACTTCAGTCGGGGGATACACGGACCCCCTCGGGAATTTTCGTTCGCGGCAATGCTCGCTTAATCAAGAAATGCGCTTGATCAAGAAATGCGCGCTCTCAAGACAGGAAAAACGTATCGGATTGGAGAATGATCGAACAGATGTGCGACCTGATGGGAGGCTGGAGGTGAACCGGAATCATGCCCATGTTGACGCTGAAAGCCAAACTCATTGGGAACGAACCAGCACGGGCCGTTCTTCTTGACGCCATGCTCTGCGCCACCAAGGTCT
>JBGFRN010000331.1:0-6218 GCA_041695105.1 Bacillota bacterium
TTTCTTGTATTCTGGGAAAGCCGGAAGCTGCCAAACCCTTTCCCCGGCTATCTCGGCCGCGGCCTTGACCTGATCGGCCCATTCCTGGTTATTAGTGATCAGCCCGCTGCAGACGTGGCCCAAGGCGATGACGCAGGCCCCAGTCAGGGTGGCCACGTCGACGATTTTATTGGCCCCTAGTTTCTGAGCATAGCCAATGGCATCGGCCAGAATCAGCCGGCCCTCGGCATCGGTGTTGATCACCTCAATCGTCTTGCCGTTCATGGCCGTCACGATGTCCCCCGGGCGCTGGGCGGTGCTGCCCGGCAGGTTCTCAACCATCGGGACGACCCCGATGACGTTGACCTGTACACCGAGTTGGGCGATAGCCGTCATGGCGGCGATAACCGCCGCCCCGCCGCACATATCAAATTTCATCTCGTGCATGGCTTCGGACGGCTTGAGCGATATCCCGCCCGAGTCAAAGGTCAGGCCCTTGCCGACCAGGGCTAGAATTTCCCCGTCCTTCGGCCCTTTCAGGTGCTTGAGAGTTACCAGGCGCGGCTCGTTGCAGGTGCCGCAGGCCACCCCGATCAGGGCACCCATCCCTAGGGCCTTTATCTTCTGAAGATCGAGAACTTCGACCTCGATATCATGCTGGCGGGCGGCCTCTTCGGCCTGAACGGCGAACATGGCGGGTGTTTTCTTGTTCCCCGGGCGGTTGCCCAGGTCACGAGCCAGGTTGACCGCCTCGGCCAGGATTCGTCCCTGGCGGGCACCCTCGATAATCGGTTCGATCTTGGATCTGTCTGACTCGACCAGAATGACCTCATTAATTACCTTTTTGTCATCATTCTTTGATTTGAATTCTTTGAACGAGTAGAGCGACATCAGGGTTCCCTCGACCATGACCCGGGCCGATTTAACCGGGTCAAGTCCCCCAATTCCGGCCCCGTGGACGATGGTGGCCACCCTGGAGGCACCAGCCTCGCGAGCCCGCTTGATCCCGACCGCGGCCGCCCGCCGGACGCCCTCATAGTCAAATTTCTCGGCCTGCCCCAACCCGACCACAATCACCCTCGGAGCCGGGATCTTCGCGTTGCTATGTAAAAGAACGGCCTCTCCGGCCTTGCCGGTGAGCTCGCCTTCGGCGATGACGCGGCTGATCGCACCGCCGAGGGACTTGTCAATCGCCCCGGTGGCACCGCCTGGGCCGGTCACCCCTTCGAAGAGATTGACTATGACGGCGTCGACCTCGACGGCGTTAACCAGGCCTTCCAGCACCCTGAATTCTGCTTTGGACACGGCTTCACTCGCTCCTCGCTGAAATGTAGCTACGATATGTTCTGGCCGCGTTGTGGCGGCCTTTACTATCTTATCCGACGATCTCACCGATCAATCTCAGGTGATTCCCGCCCATGATCTTGTGGACCTGCTCCTCGCTGAAGCCCCGGCGCAACAGCCCACGTGAGAGAACCGGCAGGCTGGTGACGTCTGAAAGGCCGGCGGGGGTGGCGTCAATGCCGTCAAAGTCCGAGCCAATCCCGACATGATCGACCCCAACCAGGTTGGCAACGTACTCGACATGGTCAATCACCCGTTCCAGGTTGGCCCGGGCGACCTCACGGTCAAGGAAGGCTGTGGCGAAGGTAATACCCACTACCCCGCCGCGGCGCGCAAGGTGCCGGATCTGGTCGTCACTAAGGTTTCTCTTGTGCTCGCAGAGGGCCCGGGCATTGCTGTGGCTGGCGATCAATGGCTTCTTAGAGATCTCCATCAGGTGCCAGAAGCCGGCCTCGGATAAGTGTGAAACGTCGACGATCATCCCCAGCCGGTTCATCTCTTTGACCACCGCCACCCCGGTCTCGGTCAGACCGCCCCGGGTCGCGCTCTCCCCAATACCGTCCGCCAGCAGATTTCGTTGGTTCCAGGTCAGCGACAGGCACCTGACGCCCAAGCGATAAAGGATCCGCAAGGCAGCCAGGAGATCCTCCGTCTTTCCAGCGCCCAGGCCCTCCCCGCCTTCGATCGAAATGACCAGGGCCACCCGTCCCGAATCGGCTATCTCCTTAATTTCACCAGCGGTTCTGGCGATAGCGGCCAGGGTCGGGTTGTCTTCCGCCAGCCGGTAGACGCCGTCGATCAGTGTCAAAGCGCGGGCCAAACCGCGTTCGGGCTTGTACTCAGGCTCTATGTAACAGGCCATAAACTGGGCCCTGACTCCGGCCTCGATCAAACGGGGAAGGTCGAGGTGGCGTGCCGAGCTCTTCTCGCCCAGGTTTCTCTGCCCGCTGACATGGTCAAGAATGCTGTCGCAATGGGTATCTATGACCAGGGCTCGCCGGTGGATATCTTTGAACCTTAGGCGCTTTAGCATGACGACCCCCCTCAAAAGGCAAAAAAACCGCCGACCGGCCAGCGCCACTGGACCCGGTCAGCGGATTCAAACCGTCTTGAGACAACGGATCACTTAGGCTGAACGATCAGTTTGATAGCCGTTCGGTCCTGGCCGTCGATCTTGATGTCAGTAAAGGCGGGGATGCATACCAAATCCATCCCACTGGGCGCCACAAATCCTCTGGCAATGGCTACGGCCTTGACGGCCTGATTCAGCGCTCCCGCCCCCACGGCCTGGATTTCGGCGGTGCCTCTCTCTCTAATAACCCCGGCCAAAGCCCCAGCAACTGCATTTGGACTGGACTTTGCGGAAACTTTTAATACATCCAAGCTTCGACCCCTCCACCTAAGTTATCCACAACCATGATACCTTGGAAGGGGCTTACTGACAAGACTAAATTTCAGATATTTTACTTAATTACTCCTCCAATTCCAAGATCCGCACAATACTCAGCGCATGGCCGGTATTATCGTCGATATCCAGGCTCACCCCGTTAAGCTGCCGGCGGCCCTTGGCCACCTCAAACCTGACCGGGAGCTGAGTCAAGAATTTCTCGATCACCAGATTTTTCTCGATACCGATCACCGAATCAGCCGGGCCGGTCATGCCGGCATCAGTTATGTATGCGGTGCCAGCCGGCAGAATTCGTTCGTCGGACGTCTGGACGTGGGTGTGGGTTCCGACCACGGCCGATACCCGCCCGTCAAGAAACCAGCCCATAGCCACCTTTTCAGAGGTGGCCTCACCGTGAAAATCAACAAAAATGATCCGCACATCCTGTGGAAGCGCCTTGAGCTCCTCCTCCACCCGGCGGAACGGATCATCATAACTGGCGGTGGCAAAGACCCTTCCAGCCAGATTGAGAACCGCAGCCCGCCGCTCGCCTCCGCGGGAGACGATGGCCACCCCGGAGCCGGGGGGATGACCCGGGTAGTTGAGCGGCCGGAGCAGCCTGGATTCGCCGTCGATGTAGGTCATAATCTCGCGCTTATCCCAGGCGTGATTGCCCAGGGTGATGACGTCAACACCGAGATCGAACAGCTCCTCGGCCACTCCCGGTGTGATGCCCATGCCTCCCGCGGCGTTCTCGCCATTGACGATCACCAATTCGGGCTTATGCTCCCGGCGGAGCCGGGGCAACCGTTCCTGGAGGATGGTCCGCCCGGGCTTGCCCATGACATCGCCGATAAAAAGGAGTCTCAAGAGCCAACCTCACTTATTGGAAAGTCACTTGTTGAAGACGAAAACCCGTCCTTCCTCGCGGATGGCAATCAGCTTGCGCTCCCCCCGCGATTGTTGCAGGTCTTCCAAAAATTCTTCAACTAATTCTTCTTGGTAGAATGGGTCATCTTCAATATATGGGTCGCAGCGGTCCGCGACCAAAGTGTCCTTAAAAGCCTCACGCAGCACCTCAACCACCAAACTGATTTCTTCATGGCTGACCGAACGGATGTCCCGGATAATCTCAATGACCGTCAAATCCCCGCAATCGGAGTGGTCGATCTCGAGATAGGCCGGCACCCGTCCGTCGACATAAAAAAAGGCTTCCAGAGAGCCGCGCAGCTTGGAGGCGACCTCCTGGCACTCCAAGCCGGTCAAAGAACGACGGATGAGAAAGCTAAGGCGCAAAAGCAAGTTCTTCGGGTCGTAGTTGACGGTTCCGATCTCCGGGTGGCGCAGGATAACGGAAACAAGCAAACGAGCGTTGCGCAAAACCCTCTCTTCACCGTGAAACGACTCAAACATCATTGTTCCCCCAACCCGCAACGACTTTTTCTCTAGTTCGCCCACTCGTGAAACAATTCCTCTTTTAATTCGCGCGGGCGAGACGCGCGGGAGCCGGGGTACTCCCCGGCTCCTCGCTCGGCAATCCCGCACGGCCATCCCGCCCTGCAACCAAATCTACTTGGCGAATTCTACCGCCCGGGTCTCCCGGATGACCACGACCTTAATCTGGCCGGGGTATTCCAGTTCGTCCTCAATCTTCTTTTTGATCTCCCGGGCTACGTTATGGGCCGAAAAATCGTCGATCTTGTCGGGCTTAACCATGATGCGGATCTCGCGGCCGGCCTGAATGGCGAACGACTTTTCGACGCCCTCGTAGTTATTGGCAATTTCCTCTAGCTTCTCGAGGCGCTTGATGTAGGTCTCAAGGTTCTCGCGGCGGGCCCCTGGCCTGGCGGCCGAAATGGCGTCGGCGGCGGTGACCAGGACGCTTTCCACCGTACGGGGCTCGACATCCCCGTGGTGCGTCTCCATAGCGTGAACGACATCTTCGCTCTCGCGGTACTTACGGAGCAGGTTGCGCCCGATCTCGACATGGGTGCCCTCAACTTCATGATCGACGGCCTTGCCGAGGTCGTGCAGCAAGCCGGCTCGCTTGGCAATGTTAACATCGACCCCGAGCTCGGCGGCCAGCAACCCCGACAAATGGGCCACCTCAATCGAATGCTTGAGCACGTTCTGGCCATAGCTGGTGCGGAACCGAAGGCGGCCGAGCAGTTTGATGATCTCTGGATGAAGGCCGTGGACGCCCGTCTCGAAAGTCGCTTGCTCACCCTCCTCCCGGATGCGCTGTTCGACTTCTTTTTGAGCCTTTTCGACCATCTCCTCGATTCGAGCCGGGTGGATTCGCCCGTCGGCAATCAGCTTTTGGAGAGCAACACGGGCCACTTCGCGACGAATTGGATCAAAACCGGAGAGGATGACCGCCTCCGGAGTGTCGTCGATGATTAGATCAATCCCGGTAAGGGTTTCGAGAGTGCGAATGTTGCGGCCTTCGCGGCCGATTATCCGGCCTTTCATTTCATCCGAAGGCAGTTGAACGACCGTGACGGTGGTCTCGGCCACATGGTCGGCGGCGCAGCGCTGGATAGCCAGGGAGACGATGTTCCGGGCCCTTTTATCGCCCTCTTCCTTGGCTTCGTTCTCAATGTCGCGAACCATCTTGGCCGCTTCATGGCGGGCCCCGTCCTCGACGGTCTGCAGGAGAAGCTTCTTGCCCTCCTCCATCGTCATGCTGGCCACCCGTTCAAGTTCGGCCATCCGCTTATGCTCCAGGGATTCCACCGCTTCATGGGCGCGTTCTAGATCCTTTTCACGGCGGGCGAGTTGTTCTTCCTTTTTCTCGATGCCCTCGGTCTTGCGGTCGAGTTGTTCTTCCTTTTGAACCAGGCGACGCTCCAGGCGTTGAATTTCACCACGCCGATCGCGAGTTTCCCGCTCAAACTCAGCTCGCAAGCGGTGGACTTCTTCTTTGGCCTCAAGGACAGCCTCTTTCTTTTTGGCCTCAGCCGCCTTACCGGCATCCTCCACGATCTTTTGGGCGGCCGACTCGGCTGAACCGATCTTGGCCTCAGACAGGCTCTTCCGGACGAAATATCCGATGCCCAAGCCCGCCAACGCGCTGATTAAACCAATCAGGAATAGATTAATTGTCTTCACCCCACTTTCTTTTGCCGGGTATAAGTTCCTCATATCAAAGTTAAAAAGCCAGGCAAAGCCCGCCTGGCCAAAACCCCGTACCTATCCCTTTTTGATCTATATGGCCCATATCCATGACCAGCCGGAAACCAAAACGGCGGCCGATCTTGAATCTATAGTCAAAAAGAGCCGATCTTGTCGATCTCTTAGTTTAGAGGCTTGGGACAAGCAGGAAGCCCTTCCTAGCTATTATGCCCAAGCCCCTGCTTTCTGTCAAGACACCCTCTATTCGAGGTTCTCCTGACTGGATTGAAAAAGTTTTCTCAAGACCTTCGCGATTATCTCCCCGGAAAACCCGCGCCGGCCCAAGAAAGCCCCCATTTTCCGCTCTCGCGCATCGGCTGGTTCCCGATTCAGG
>JBGFRN010000149.1:0-6142 GCA_041695105.1 Bacillota bacterium
GCCTTGGGGATCTCGCCGCACTCGGGATCGGGCTTGCCGATGACGGCGGCATCAGCCACAGCCGGGTGCTCGTGCAGGGCGGCCTCGACCTCGGCCGGGGCCACCCCAAAGCCCTTGTATTTGATCATCTCTTTCTTGCGATCGGTAATGAAGACGTGCCCGTCGGCGGCAATGTAGCCGATGTCGCCGGTATGGAGCCAGCCGTCGCGCAGTGCTTCGGCCGTGGCCTCGGGGGCCTTCCAGTAGCCCTTCATAATGTGCGGCCCGCGAACGCAGAGCTCGCCGATCTCGCCGGGACCGAGGATCAGGTCGCCGGTCTCGATGTCGACCACCTTCTGGTCCTGGTTGGAAACGGCGAAGCCGACCGAATCCATCCGGCGCCGGTCGGACAGGTCGACCGGGTTGAGATGGGTGATCGGCGCGGCCTCGGTCAGGCCGTAGCCCTGGACGACCGGAATTCTGGTCGCCTCTTCAAAACGCCGGCCGACCTCGGGCGGCAGGGGAGCTGCGCCGGTCATAACCATCTTGACGCTGGACAGGTCATATTTCTTGAGATCGGGGAACTGCGAGTAAAACAGCAGGATCGGCGGGACGCAAAACCAGTGGGTGACCCCGTAGCGCCGGATCGACTCCAGGCACTCGACCGGCTCAAAGCGCTCCATGATCACCTGGGTTCCGCCGGCGGCGACGGTGCCGCCCATCAGCATCGAGCCGTAGATGTGGTAGAAAGGCAGAAAGATGAGGGAAACAGTTCCCGGGTCAAGCCGCAGGGTCGAGGTAAACTGCAGGTTATTGGCGTGCAGGTTGCGGTGGGTCAGCATCACGCCCTTGGGCAGGCCGGTGGTGCCGCTCGAGTAGGGCAGGGCCAGCAGATCTTCCTCGGGGTCGATCGGCGGCTGGGGCGGTACCTCGGGCAGGTACGAACGGATCAGGCCGGCGAAGCTGATGGTGCCTGCGGGCCGGGCCTGGCCAGCCACGACAATGTGCCGGAGCTGTTCAAGCTGGTCGCGGATCGGTTCGATCACCGGGTACTGGCCCTCTCCGGCGACCAGAACCTTGGCCTCGGAGTCGCTGAGTTGGTAGAAAGCCTCGGCCTCTTTATAGGCCGGGTTCATCAGGGTGGCGACGGCTCCGATGCGGGCGCAGGCGTAAAACGAAATCAGGTACTCCGGGCGGTTAGTCATGAACAAACAGACCCGGTCCCCCTTGCCAACCCCGAGGTCAAGCAGGGCCCGGGCGAAGCTGTTGACCAGACCGCCCAGCTCCCGGTAAGTCAGTGTCTGGCCGCGGAAGACGATGACCAGTTTGTCTGGAAAGCGCTCAACAGTGCGGTCGAGCAGCCGGTCGAAGGGCTCAATGGCCAGCGGGAGGGCCGGTCGAAAGAGTTCGGGTTGGAATTGCTCCACGCGTGGAACCGCCTTTCCAGATAGTTAAGGTGGCTTTTTATTCCACAGGTTAGATGGAGACTCCTTCTCCCCTACCCATCGCGCCTCTAACTCACGCCTATCCCTCGCGCCGGACGTCGGCACCCAGGCTAGTCAGGCGCTCCTCCATCCGATCGTAACCGCGGTCGATCAGGTTGAGCCCGCTGACCTCGGTCTCGCCATTGGCGGCCAGCCCGGCCAGGACCAGGGCGGCCCCGCCTCGAATGTCGGTGGCCTCGATCGGAGCGGCCACCAGGTGGTTGACGCCCCGAATAATAGCCGTATCGCGGTCGACCTTAATGCTGGCACCCATCCGGATCAGCTCGTTGGTGTAGGCGAAGCGGTTCTCGAAGATCGTCTCATGAACGACGCTGACCCCATCAGCCAGGGCCATCAGGCTGGTGAAGGGCTGCTGGAGGTCGGTCGGGAACCCGGGATGGGGCTGGGTCTCAATGTCGACGGCTTTAAAGCGGCCCTTAGCTTGAACCTCAATTGAGTCGACCTCGTCTTTAACCTCAACCCCGGCCTCAGCCAGCCTGGAGAGGAAGGTCTTAAGGTGTTCAGGAATTACATTCTGCACCCGGACGTGCCCGCCGGTGATGGCACCGGCCAGAAGGTAAGTCCCGGCCTCGAGCCGGTCAGGGATGACCTCGTGGTTGGCTCCCTTCAGACTCTCGACCCCGTCGATGCGGATGACATTGGTGCCGGCGCCACGGATGCGGCCGCCCATCCGGCTGATGAAATTAGCCAGGTCGACGATCTCGGGCTCCTGGGCGGCGTTTTCGAGGACGGTCGTGCCTTCGGCCAGGGAGGCGGCCACCATCATATTAACGGTGGTGCCGAAGCTGGCTCGGTCAATGTAAATGCGGGTGCCCTTTAGCCGCTCTGATCGCCCGACGATCGACCCGCGCTCGACGTCGATCTCGGCGCCCAGGGATCGGAAGCCCTTGAGATGATAGTCGACCGGCCGCGCCCCGATGTTGCATCCACCGGGAAAAGCCACCTCGGCCTGCCCCAGCCGGGCCAAAAGCAGCCCGACAACGTAGGTGGAGCCGCGCAGGCGCCGGGCCAGCTTATAGGGAGCCACGTGGTTGGAAAGGGTCTTGGCCTTGACCTTCAGCGTTCCCGGGGCAACCTGTTCGATTTCGGCCCCGAGTTCCGCCAATATGTTGCAGAGGTCATAAATGTCGGTATTATTAGGGACATTTTCGAGAATAGACTCGCCCTCAGCCGCCAATACAGCGGCAGTGATTAAGGGCAAGGCACTGTTCTTGGAACCCCCAACCTGGAGACTGCCCAAAAGCGGCCTCCCGCCTTGAATAATGAGCTTGGACAAGGAAGTGGTTCAACCTTTCCTCATAATAGGGCGCTTAGAGGCTGTAGTTCGGCGCCTCCTTGGTAATGTGGACGTCGTGCGGGTGGCTCTCGCGCAGGCCGGCGGCGGTGATCCTGACGAACTGGGTCTTGGTCTTAAGATCCTCGATGGTAGCCACCCCGCAATAGCCCATACCGGCCCGCAGGCCGCCGACGAGCTGAAAGACGGTGTCGGCCAGTGAGCCCCGGAAAGGCACCCGACCCTCAATTCCCTCGGGAACCAGCTTGGAACTTTCATCCTGAAAGTAACGGTCGGCCGAGCCATCTTTCATGGCCCCAATTGAACCCATGCCGCGGTAGACCTTGAAGCTGCGGCCCTGGAAAATCTCCATGTCGCCCGGGCTTTCCTCAGTGCCGGCAAAAAGCGAGCCAATCATAATGCAGTCGGCCCCGGCGGCTATGGCTTTGGTGATATCACCTGAGAATTTGATTCCACCGTCAGCGATGATCGGAACGCCGTGCTTGGCCGCCTCTCCGGCGCAGTCAGCGATGGCCGTAATTTGGGGAACGCCGATTCCGGCCACAACGCGAGTGGTACAGATTGAACCCGGTCCGACCCCGATCTTAACCGCGTCGGCCCCGGCCAAGATCAGATCACGTGTCCCTTCGGCGGTGGCGACGTTGCCCGCGACGACCTGCAGGCTCGGATGGGACTTTTTGACCTGTGAGACCGATTTAATAATGTTGTCGGAGTGCCCGTGGGCGCTGTCAAGGACGACGACGTCGACCCCGGCGTCAACCAAAGCCCAGACCCGGTCGACCATGTCCGGACCAACCCCGACGGCGGCCCCGGCCAGCAGGCGCCCCTTGGCGTCCTTGGACGAGTTCGGGTACTTGCGGGCCTTCTCGATGTCTTTGATGGTGATCAAACCCTTGAGGTTGAGCTTGTCGTCGACCAGGGGAAGCTTTTCAATCCGGTGGTGGCCCAGGATATGCTTGGCTTCCTCAAGGGTTGTGCCAACCGGTGCCGTGACCAGGTTGTCCTTGGTCATCACCTCGGCGATCGGTTGGGTGAAGCTCTCAAGGAAGCGGATGTCGCGGTTGGTTAAGATCCCGACCAGGCGCCCCTTTTCAACGACCGGGACTCCTGAAATATGATAGCGAGACATAATATCCAGCGCGTCACTAACCAGGTCTTTCGGGGACAGGAAGATGGGATCCGCGATGACCCCGTGCTCGGAACGCTTCACTTTATCGACCTCGGCCGCCTGCTGCTCGATCGAAAGGTTCTTATGAATTATCCCAATGCCGCCCTCTCGAGCCATGGCCACCGCCATCCGGGCCTCGGTCACCGTATCCATTCCGGCCGAGGCCAGAGGAATATTGAGCCGGATCTTGCGGGTCAAATATGTCGAGACGTCCACCTGGCGAGGAAGCACTTTGGACTTGGCCGGAACCAGGAGAACGTCGTCGAACGTAAGGGCCAGACGGCCAAAACGCTCTGGCGTAGCCAACCTTACCACCTCTTTCAATATTAAGAGATTATATCATAGGGCGGGGTTCAAAACAAATAGGCGCATGTTATGAGCGCGGCCTGAGAACAGTGAGGCTCAGCAGGACTCACCGTGAGGCTTGGCGAAAACTTCCAATAATCTGAACCTGCCTCCGAAAGGGAGATTTAAAAATGATTACATCAAGTGTTATTGAGCAAGCGGTGAACCGGCTGGTGGAGGTTGGGCAGCCGACCTCCGTGATCCTGTTTGGCTCATACGCCCGCGGCGACGCCGGACCGGACAGCGACCTAGACTTTTTGGTGATCAAAGGTGTTGTGGAAAGCCGCCACCGGGAGATGGTTCGGTTGCGGGAGGCGCTACGCCCCCTCCGCATCCCCGTCGATATTCTGGTCGCTACGGAAGAACAGGTCAAGGCCTGGGGTCACCTGCCGGGAACAGTCCTTTATGAAGCATTGCGAGAAGGAAGGATCGTCTATGGAGCAGCGTAATTCCGCCGATCTGGCCCGCCTGCTGCTCCGGAAAGCCGCGCAGGATGAAGCGGTTGTCCGCAAGTTCCTGGGCGACCCCGAGGTAGCGGATGAGGTGGTGGCTTTCCATGCCCAGCAGGCGGCAGAAAAGGTCCTAAAAGCGGTGCTCGCTTTCAAGGGGATCCGTTACGGCAAAGTGCATGATCTGACTCACCTGATCGACCTTCTCTCGGATCATGGTTCGCCGGTGCCCCCACACTTGGTGGATATCTGTCTGCTTACACCCTTTGCGGTTGAGTACCGTTACGAAGACTGGGATGGCGACGAAGAGTCCTTCGACCGCCAATGGGCCGTCAGTTTGATCGCAGATCTCCACCGTTGGGCAGAGGCAGTTATTGGGAGTGGGTGACGCACGTGAACAAGCGGCTCAGGCGCGGCGGGCCGTTCAGGACTTCGCCAGCAACCCTCGTCCACTTTGGGTTTTGGGGGGATAAACCATGACTCCCGACGCCGTGCGTAGCCTGATCGCGGGCGGCGAAACCGTGAACGTCGCATTCAAGGGTGAGGAGAAGGCTCCGATCTCAGATCGAATTCTTTCACGAAATGCAGGCCCGCCAGGCCGACCGCGGCTTGCTCGACTACTCCGCGCTGCTCGTCCCAGAGGCGCGATGGGAAGATCTCGACCCTCTCGAATTCGAGCGGCTCCGCCGCAGCATCCGTAAACGGCGCGGCCGCAGCGACGAGACCCTACTGGGGTGACGCCCACGCCAGCGCAGTTCGGATGCTCGGGTTGCTGTTGTTTGGCAAGGAAGAAGCACTCCGGCGGCTGCTTCCGGCGCACGAAGTGGCCTTCCAGGTTTTGCGCGGTCAGGCGGTAGAGGTCAACGACTTCTTCCGTTGGCCGCTCTTGCGCGTGATGGAGGAGATCGAGGCCCGTCTCCGCGCGCGTAACCGCGAACAAGAACTGCTTGCAGGCATGCTGCGCGTGGGCGTCCCCGACTACCCACCCGCCGCCTTCCGCGAAGGTGTGGCCAACGCCCTGATCCATCGCGACTACACCCGGCTCGGTGCGGTGCATATCCAGTGGCATGACGACCGCATCGAGATCTCTAACCCCGGCGGCTTCCCCGAGGGCGTGCATCTGGACAATCTCTTGGTCACTGCCCCTCGCCCGCGCAACCCCTTGCTGGCCGATGCCTTCAAGCGCGCCGGTCTGGTCGAGCGCACCGCCCGTGGGATAGATACGATCTTCTACGAGCCACTGCGCAATGGACGCCCCGCGCCTTCCTACACGCGTAGCGACTTGACGGGGGTCGTCCTGGTGCTGCCCGGCGGCGAGGCCAATTTGGGTTTTGTTCGCCTGGTGGTTGAAGAGGGACAGGCCGACCGGGTTCTTAGCCTGGACGAACTGCTCGTGCTCAAC
>JBGFRN010000244.1:0-6097 GCA_041695105.1 Bacillota bacterium
CCTTGAGCGGCCCAGTCGCGGGCCACCTCGACGGGATCATTGGAGAAAACCGTTTCCCGGTCCGGGTCGCCCTGGCGCAGCCGGACGGCGCGCCCTCCTTTGATGTCAATGGCCGGGTAGATAGTGAATGACCGGTTTATCAACGCTTGACCAGCTCCCCGAAGTTTTGCAGGATTTTTAGCCCGACGGCGCTCGATTTTTCCGGGTGGAACTGGACCCCGAAGAGGTTATCGCGGGCCACCGCCGCCACCACCGGGCCGCCGTAGTCGGTGTAGGCCGCCACCGCCGAGTCGTCCTCGGGAACGGCGTGGTAAGAATGCACGAAATAGACGTGGCTCCCTCCGGGCAACCCTTGGAACAGGCGTCCCGCGCCCGGGTTGGACCGGTTGAACCTCAGCTCATTCCAACCCATATGAGGGATCTTCAGGCCGGCACCGGGCGCTGGCACCGCGCCGCCCGCTTGAGGCACCGCCCCGTGAGCCGCCCCGGCCCCCAGCCGGACTACCCGGCCGGGCAAGATTCCAAGCCCTTCGGCCCCGGCCCCCTCCTCCCCGTAGGAAAAGAGGATTTGCATCCCGACGCAGATCCCGAGGAAGGGCTTGCCGGACTTCACCGCCTCGACCACCGGCTCAGCCAGACCGAACTGGCGCAGCTTGCCGGCGCAGGCGGCGAAGGCCCCGACCCCCGGCAGGACGACCGCCCCCGCCCTCCTGACCTGGTCCGGGTCGGAGGTAACCCTGGCTGGCAGCCCCAAGGAATCGATGGCCTTGGAGACGCTGTGCAGGTTTCCGGCGTCGTAATCAACTATGGCTATCATTGGCCGCCCCCCAGTAAATGACCGCCCGCCGGCAACTAAAGAACTCCCTTGGTCGACGGGACGCCCGCCCCGCCGGTTCGGGAAGCCGCTGCCCCCAGGGCCCTAGCCGCCGCCTTGAACACCGCCTCGACCATGTGGTGGCTGTTGTCCCCGTACTCCACCCTGAGATGGAGGGTGATGCGGGCATTGTCTGAAACGGCCCGGAAGAACTCCCTGACCAGTTGGGTGTCGAAATCCCCGATCCACAGGCTCGGGAACGAGGCGTTGAAGACCAGGAAGGGCCGCCCCGAAAGGTCGACCACCGCCTCGGCCAGAGCCTCGTCCAGAGGCACCCGGGCCGAAGCGAAACGGGCCACCCCGGCCTTATCGCCCAAGGCCTGGGCCAGGGCCTGCCCCAGGATGATCCCGACGTCCTCAACCGTATGGTGCCCGTCGACCTCGAGGTCGCCCTTGGCTTGAACCGTCAGATCCCAGCCGGAGTGCTTGGCCAGTTGGGCCAGCATGTGGTCGAAAAACCCGATCCCGGTACTGGTTTGGTAACGACCGGAGCCGTCAAGATTCAGTTCGACCTTGACCTCGGTCTCGCCGGTCCGGCGCTCCAGACTGGCCATCCTCATTGGCTCTTCCCTCCCATCCTGACCTTGATCGACCGGGCGTGGGCCTCCAGGCCCTCGACCCCAGCCAGGGTCAGGATACTTTCGGCCACCCCGTCAAAACCCCGGCGGCTCAGGTTAATCAGTGATGTCTCGCGCTGGAAGGTGGCTACGCTAACCACCGAGGCATAGCGGGCGGTTCCGGCCGTCGGCAGAACGTTCGACGGGCCGGCCAGGTAGTCGCCCACCGGCTCAGGGCTCCACGGGCCGCAGAAGATGGCCCCGGTCGAACTGATCCGCCCGACCAGTTCCAGGGGCTCTCTGACCAGCAGCTCCAGGTGCTCGGGGGCGACGGCGTTGATCATCTCGACTCCCTCATCCAAACCGGAGACCACCAGGGCGGCGCCCCAGTCCTGAAGCGACTTCCGGGCGATCCCGGCCCGTGGGAGCAGGGCCAACTGGCACTCGACCTCAGCAATCACGTCCCGGGCCAGGCCGGCCGAGGTGGTGATCAGATAGCTCGCCGCCATCGGGTCGTGCTCGGCCTGTGAGAGCAGGTCGGCCGCGATCCAGGCGGGGTCGGCCCCCGAGCCCGGTTCGGCCAGAACGGCCACCTCGCTCGGGCCCATCAAACCCTCGATCCCGACGACCCCGTAAACGATTTTCTTGGCGATGGTCACGTAGATATTGCCCGGCCCGGCGATCTTGTCGACCTTAGGGACCGACTCCGTCCCGTAGGCCAGGGCGGCGATGGCCTGGGCCCCGCCCACCCTGAAGGCGCGGTGGACGCCCGACTCCCGGGCCGCCACCAACAGGTGTGGGTCGATCCGCCCGGCGTGAGGCCCGGCCTGGCTGGGCGGGGTGCTCAAGACGATCTCCGGGACCCCGGCCACCCGGGCCGGAATCGCCAGCATGACCAGGCTCGAAACCAGAGGCGCCGAGCCGCCCGGAACGTAGATCCCCGCCCTGGCCACCGGTCCGATGACCTGCCCGAGCAGGCTGCCGTCGAGCCGCGGCAGCCACCACGATTCGCGCTTTTCGGCCTGGTGGAAGGCCAACACGTTATCCCGGGCCTGCCCCAGGGCCCGGAGGAACTCGGGAGAGACCTCCTCGTAGGCCCGGTCAATTTCGGCTCCGTTCACCTCGAGCCCGCCCGGGGGAATTTCTACCCCGTCAAAGCGCCGGGTGTACTCCCGCACCGCCTCGTCTCCCCGGCGACGGACATCCTCGACGATCTCCCGGACCGGCTTTTCAATCTCCGGCCAGTCGAACCCCTGGCGCTTCTTGAGCCTCGCCAGGAATTCCGGTTTAGTCAACAGTCGCATTAGGTCTTAACCTCCGAAACCTTGGACTCTGAAACCTTGGGCTCCGAAGCTATTGCCTCCAGGGCCTGGCCGTCAACGTAGGCCCGCAGGCGAGCGGCCAGATCAAAAACCGGGCCGCGCTTCAGCCGCATCGAGACACCGTTTGAGATCAGCCGGGCGGTCGAGGGAGCGACCTCCTCAACGACTACCAGGCCGTTTTCCTTGAGCGTCCGGCCGGTCTCGACCAGATCGACGATCAGCTCGGCCAACCCGACCGCCGGTGCCAGCTCGACCGCCCCGTGCAGGGCGATGATCTCGACGGGCCGCCCGGCCCCGGCAAAATGGCGCTCGGTCACCCGGGGGAACTTGGTGGCCACTCGCAGGTGGGTCCGGGAAACCCTCAGCCCCTCCAAACCGCAGCCCTCGACGGCCATGGACTTGGGACCGGCCACCACAAAGCGGCAGGCGCCGAAGCGCAGGTCGAGCAGCTCGTAGACCCGCTTCTCGCCCTCCATCAGGACATCCTTGCCGACCACCCCCAAGTCGGCGGCGCCGTGCTCGACAAAGGTCGGGACGTCGCTGGCCCGGGCGATCAGGAAGGTCATCCCGGTCTCAGGGTCGCGGTGCACCAGCTTGCGCGAGTCCTCCTCAAGCCCCGGAGGGTTGATCCCGATCGAGCGCAGGGCTTTCAAAGTATATCCCAAGAGCTTGCCCTTGGGCAGGGCTATCGTCAGGCCTTTCATCGGCACCTCTCCAGCGCGATCAGCAGGTTTTCGGGCTCCAAGGCAAATCCGGTGGCCGGTCGCGGGCGGCCGAACTCACCGAGCAGGTTGTCGTATCGCCCGCCCCCCAGGACCCGAGTTCCGACACCGGCGGCGAAGGCCTCGAAGACCGCCCCGGTGTAGTAGTTGAAATCCCGGAGCAGGGTCAGGTCCAAACAGACCCGTCCGGCTTGGGCCCGGGCCTGCAGGTGGGCCAAGACCGCCTCCAGCTCGTCAAGCGCCCGGGCCGCCCGGGGAAAGCGCCCGGATTCCCGCAGGCTCTCCCACTGGGCCGGAACATCGGCATAACCGCTGATCACCGAAACCAGGACATCGGTCAGGTCGGGGTCAAGCCCCAGGCCGAAGACGTGTTTTTCGTAACCCACATGGTCGCGGCGAGCCAGGTCTGCCCGCAGGACCTCTCGGGTCTCCTCGCTGACCCCGGCCCCGTCCCAGATGCCCTCGAGCAGGTCGACATGACCCAAAGCGATGCTGAACTCGGGCAGCCCGGTGGCCTCCAGGGTCGAGACGGCCAGCGAAAGCATCTCAGCGTCGGCTTCGGGACCAGCCGCACCGATCAGCTCTACTCCGGTCTGGCGAAACTCGTGGAGGCGCCCGCGGCGGGATTCCTCGTAACGGAAGACCTGGCCCGAATACCAAATACGAAGCGGCTCGCCGTTATCCCCACGATCCAGGTGAGTCGCCACCAGGCGGGCCAACGGGGTGGTCATGTCCGGGCGCAGGGCCAGGATCCGGCCCCGACGGTCGATGAACTTGTAGAGATCCTCCTGAACCCGAGCGCCCGCCCCGGCGGCCATCGATTCCAAAAAGCCGAAGGTCGGCGGGACAACCTCCCGGTAACCGGCCGCCTCAAAGCAATTGGCCAGCACGCCCTCCAGACGGCGCAGCCGGGCGGCCTCCTCAAAAACAATGTCCCGGACCCCCTCGGGAATCCGGGTTCTCCAGTCCCTAGACGAAACCAAATCGATCAAATCCTTTAGTGCGTTAAAGTGTTAAAGTGTGTCCAGTGGCTAGAATACCAGATAACCTGCTGAGAGTCAATATACCCCCGGATGATGTGGTCCCCGGATGATGTTTGTTTTTCAACACTTATGCGTGTTTGGCAACATATCGCCGTGGCAAGCACAGCCCATAATGGCCCGCTATATTATGTATATGGTTGGCATATTTCTTGCAACAGTTTATAGTTAAGAAGGCGGCGCATTTACTGGAATTTGAAAAAGGAATTGTTAAACATGGAACTAGAATCAGTATTAGATTTGATTCGTCAATATGGTTATCTATCGCTTTTCTTTTTGCTGTGGCTAGGGATAGTGGGAATGCCGATCCCCGATGAGGCGGTGGTCATGACCGGAGGAATGATAGTTGCATTTGGCTTGCTCGAGCCTTTCCCCGCCCTGCTCGTCACCTATTTGGGAGTAATCTCTGGGCTGACCCTTGGTTACGTCCTGGGGCGGCTGATCGGCGAACCGATCCTACAGTTTCTGATACGCAAGATCAACAAGCAAGAATACATCTCCCGATCCTATAAACTCTTGGTCTCCTATGGAAGCTATACCCTCTGCATCAGTTACTTCTTCCCGGTTGTCAGACACGTGGTCCCCTATCTGGTCGGAGTCGGAAAAATGCCGTTCCGGGAGTACGCACTTTTTTCCTATACAACCGGATTTGTCTGGACCCTGCTATTCTTCTCCCTCGGCTATTTCTTCGGGGCTTCGATCGAACAAATTAGCCGGGCTGTTTATGCTTATGGCCTTTACTCAGTTCTAGTGGCTCCGGCCGCTGCCCTGGCAGCCTGGTATTGGTGGCAGTACCGCCGCGGCAGGTTTCCAGTCGGTTCTAGTTGAATGGTAAAGAAAGTACTTAATCGCAAGGAAGGAAATAATGATCCGATCAGTCGCCGCCAAGGCTGAGAGATTGATTCGTGCCTACATTCCTGTCGCCGAATCGAAGTCCGAAGAATGGATCCGCACTGGCGCCTGTGCCCGGTGCGGCCAGTGCTGTAAGTTGGTATGGAAGTGCCCTTTTTTAATCACCGATAATCAGAACCTCAGCGGCTGCCGGATCCATGCCAATCCGTGGCGTCCCAAACCATGCCCGGTCTTTCCGGCCAACCCGGACGATCAGCAGCAGCTCAAGAATCCAGAGCGCTGCGGGTTCCGGTTTAAGGCCCAGAATTCCCCGGCTTTACCCGCTCCAACACCAGCCGGTACCCGTCAGCCCCGTAGTGAAGGCAGCGCTTGACCCGGCTGATGGTGGCGGTGCTGGCCCGGGTGGCCTCAACGATCTCGTCGTAGGTCCGGTTTTGGTTTAGCATGCGGGCCACCTCCCATCGCTGTGCGATTGCCTTGATTTCGGCCACAGTGCAGATATCCTCGAAAAACCGGTAGCACTCCTCTTGGTTTTTCAGGGAGAGGATTGCCTCAAACAGGCGGTCGACCGCCTCTTCCTTGAGTTTTTCGTTGACCATTCCACACCCCCACAACGCTGGCCAGCGCGAGCCACGGATAGCACCAGCGCCAGCCGACAGCCGAAACAAGAAACCCGGTCCTAATGGACCAGGTTCAAGGCGTTCTTCTGAAGAACGATTGAGTCCCCTTC
>JBGFRN010000040.1:0-33365 GCA_041695105.1 Bacillota bacterium
CGCCGGGCAGGATCGGGCACCCGGTGACCGGGCCCTTGATCGTCTCCAGCCCGGCCAACTTATCCACGTGCCGGCCGGACTGATACCCGAAGCGCCGGGCCAGGCCGACATTTCCCTTGCCAAGGATGGTCACGGCCAGCACCTTCGACTCCATGATCATCTCGTGAGTCAGGTTCTTCTTGTTAATCCCCACCGCCAGGCGGACCGGCTCAGCGTTGATCTGAAAAACGGTGTTGGCTGTCTGGGCGTTGGCCCTTCCCCCGCTGACCGTGCTGACAACATACAGGCCGTAGGTCATAGTCATCAGGGCGTTGTTGACCGGGTCGCGGCTTGTCATCATCGGAGCCAGGATCGGAGAGGACGGGCCCGGGCCGGACATGGCGGGAGCAGCGGGCTCATGGGGTTCGGAGATCTCTTCAAACACCTGGGCCGGCTGGCGGCAGACTGGGCAGATGTCTGGAGGATATTCTCCCTCGTGGATGTAGCCGCAGACGCGGCAACGCCAGATCTTAGTTGTCTTCACGAATCTCCCCTCCTGAAAATTTCACTCACTAGCGCCCCGGCAACCGTAGACCCATTAGCCGTAGACCCGGTCGAGCCAGGCCTCTATCGCCGCGCTGACCTCGTCCGGCCGCTCCAGCATCGGCATGTGGCCGGTCTCGGCCAGTTTTAGGGCCTCTTCCCTACCCCACCGTATCCAGATTCCTGACCTCATGGGCGTGGGACTGAATGAACTCGCGCCGCGGCTCGACCTTGTCGCCCATCAGGATAGTAAAGATCTCATCGGCGGCGATGGCGTCTTCCAGGCTGACCTGGAGCAGGGTGCGGGTCTCGGGGTTCATCGTCGTCTCCCAGAGCTGCTCGGCGTTCATCTCGCCCAGGCCTTTATAGCGCTGGATCTCGACCTTGCCGGCCCCTCCCCCGCCTCCGTCTCGGCCCTCTCCCTCGATAGGCTTCAAAATGCGCTCCAGATCGGCGTCGTTGTATGCGTAAAGGTCCCTTTTTCCCTTACTGATCTTATACAGCGGCGGTTGGGCGATATAAAGATAGCCGGCGTCAATCAGCGGCTGCATGTAGCGATAGAAAAAGGTCAGCAGCAGGGTTCGGATGTGACTTCCGTCGACGTCGGCGTCGCACATCAGGACGATCTTGTGGTAGCGGGTCTTGGCCAGCTCAAAATCCGTGCTGATGCCGGTACCCAGCGCGGTAATAATTGTCCGGATCTCTTCGTGGTTCAGGATCTTGTCCAGGCGGGCCTTCTCAACGTTGAGGGGCTTGCCGCCCAGGGGCAGGATGGCCTGGTGGCGCCGGTCACGGCCCTGTTTGGCCGAACCGCCGGCCGAGTCGCCCTCGACTAGAAAGAGCTCCGACTGGGCCGGATCGCGCGAGGTGCAGTCGGTGAGCTTACCGGGAAGGGCCGAAATCTCAAGCGCGTTCTTACGCCGGGTCAGCTCACGCGCCTTGCGGGCCGCCTCGCGGGCCCGGGCGGCGTTGACCGACTTCTCGATGATCCGCTTGGCCACCGAAGGGGTCTCTTCAAGAAAAGTAGAAAGGCCCTCGGCCACCACCGACTCGACGACGCCCCGGATCTCGGAATTGTTCAGCTTGGTCTTGGTCTGCCCTTCAAACTGAGGGTCCGGGAGCTTGACATTGAGAATGGTCGTCAAGCCCTCGCGGATATCCTCGCCGCTAAGAGCCGCCTCATTCTCTTTCAGCAGGTTCTGCCGCCGGGCGTAGTCGTTGATTACCCGGGTCAGGGCGCTCTTAAGGCCCGATTCATGGGTGCCGCCCTCATGGGTCCAAATGGTATTGGCGAAGGAGAAGATCGACTCAGTATAGCCGTCGTTCCATTGCAGGGCCACCTCGACCCTCGATGTGTCGCGCTCGGCCTCGAAATAAATCGGTTTTGCGTGTACCACGTCGCGGTTACGGTTCAGGTGCTGAACGAACGAGAGAATGCCCCCCTCAAAGAGGAAGCGGGTCTCCTCCCGGGTCCGCTCGTCAACCAGGTGGATCTCCAGGCCTTTGTTAAGGAAGGCCAGCTCCCGCAGGCGCTGGCAGATCGTCTCGTAGACAAAATCAACGGTTTCTAAGATAGTTGTGTCGGGCATGAATCGAACCTTGGTCCCGGTTTCTTTGGAACTGCCCACCCGGCGGACTTCGGTGGTAGGAACCCCTCGCTCGTAGCGCTGAACATGGATACCGCCGTCACGCCTGACCTCGACTTCGAGCCACTCCGATAGGGCGTTGACGACCGAGACGCCAACGCCGTGTAGGCCACCTGAGACCTTGTACCCGCCCCCGCCGAACTTGCCGCCGGCATGGAGCATGGTCAGGGCGACCTCGACCGCTGGCCGGCCGGCCTTGGGGTGGATCTCAACCGGAATCCCGCGACCGTTGTCAGCGACCGAAACGCTGCCGTCGTTATGAATTTTGACAATTATTTTGGTGCAGTAGCCGGCCAGAGCCTCATCGACCGAGTTATCGACCACTTCGTAAACCAGGTGATGAAGGCCCTTCTGGCTGGTGGAACCAATGTACATGCCCGGCCGCTTGCGAACGGCCTCAAGGCCCTCAAGTATCTGAATCTGGCTGGCGTCGTAACTCTGCCCGTTAATGGGACGTTCCTCCAACGAAGCGTGCCCCCTTCTGGGTTAGGTGTTTAGAAAAAATCCGGTCCTTTTCTTTAAAGTGCCGGGGGAAATCGGAGAGAGATAGGCCCGGGTATCGGTAAGCACCAAGGACTTGGCCGTGCCCGAGGAAATATCCTCAACCAGCCGTCCGGCCCGCAGTGCCGTGAAGAAATTCTTCGACGACGGGACATCGATCGCCTTAAGGTCGAAAATCCCGATAACCGATTTCCGCTGGATAATGGTATCGCCGCCGAGATGAATAAACAATAAAATTCACTCCGGGAGAAAGTTTTCCCAATTACTGACCGCCATTATCTGCGCCGCGGTTAGTCCCGCGCAACGACTCCAGCTTTGACGCGGTAGCGGTTAGCCCGCTCCACCCAGCGTGCGTCAAGATCCTCCAGGCCGGTGGTGGTAACAAAGGTTTGGACTGTCCCACAGACGCCGTCCATCAAGAAGCGGCGGCGCCCGGCATCTAGCTCGGAAGCAACGTCGTCCAGCAGGAGGATCGGGTTCTCCCCGGCGGCATCGGCCAGAACCCTCAACTCGGCCATCTTGATCGCCAGCACGGCCGTCCGCTGCTGTCCCTGTGAGGCGTAGAGCCGGGTGTCCTTGCCGTTAATAAAGACAGCCAAGTCGTCACGGTGGGGTCCGACAACGGTTGCTCCCCGGGCCAGTTCCTCTGGCCGGCGACGCCGCAGTTCCTCAAGAAACAGTGCCGTTAACCCCTGGGGATCAATCCGGTCGGGGTCGGCAATTCCTTCTGGCCCACCCGCCTTGACCAAAAGGGAATTCTGGTAAAGGAGGCTTAACTCCTCTCTACCATCGCTCAAGAATGCGTGAAAGGCGGCCGCCCGGGGTTCCATTTCGCGCACGGCCCTGGCCCGGCGGATGATCAGGCTGGTACCGTGTTGGGCCAGCGGCTGATCCCAGATCTCAAGCATGGCCGGAGCCGCAGGGCCGCGCAGGAGGGAATTGCGTTGGGCCAGTGCCCGTGTGTATTCCTGCAGGTGGTGGAAATAGGGTGGAGATACCTGGGAGTTCTGGATGTCAACCAGGCGGCGCCGGTTAGCCGGGGAGCCTTTGAGAAGTTGGAGGTCTTCCGGAGCAAACAGGACCACGTTAAGGCGTCCGATCAGCGAGGAAAGCTTGGGTTCTGATTTGCGGTTAATTTTAATGGCCTTGCGCTGGCCGAGCCGGTAGGCGATCTCCACCGTCGTCTGGCCGGTCGATTTTTCGAAGTGGCCCCGGACAGTAAAGGCTTCGGCTCCCCAGTTAATCAGATCCTGATCCCTGGCACCCCGGTGCGACCGACCGGTAGCCAAAAAGAAGAGGGCCTCCAATACATTGGTTTTGCCCTCGGCGTTATTCCCGTAAAGGAGGTTGACCCCGGACCCAAAGGCCAGGTCAAGCTCACGGTAGTTGCGGAAGGAATCTAATTGCAGGCGCGTTAGTCGCAACCGGGCCTCCCATGCCAGAGTGGCTTTACCAGACGACGATCGGAAGAACAACGTAGAGGTAGTCGTCATTACCAGCAGGTTTCATCCGGGTCGGGGTTCGGTTCCCGTTGAACTGAAAAATTATTTCCTCGGAATCTATCGAGCGCAGCCCTTCGATCAGGAACCGCGGGTTAAGGCCAATATCAAGCGACGATCCTTCGACAGTCGCGGCGACCTCCTCGTATACCTGGCCGATTTCTGGCGTGTTCGAGGTGACCACAAGTTTTTCCGGGTTGATGCTCAGCTTAAGAGCGTTGTTGCCGTCGCGGGTGATCAGCTCGGCCCGCTCACAAGTCTCAAGGAAAACTTGGGTCGAAAGGCGGAGTGAGGTTCCAAATTCGTCAGGAATGAGTCGAAAAACCTCAGGGTATTGCCCCTCAATCAACCGGGAAATCAGGCGGACGCCATCTAAATCAAAGAAGACCTGGTTTTGGGCCAGGGAAATCTCGACCTTTTTACCAGCCTCGTCGGACAGCAGGCGCGATAGCTCGCTCAGGGTTCGGCCTGGTATGACCACTCTAGCTTGAGATCCAGTGGAAGACTCAAGCTGACCGCGCCGGTAGGCGATGCGGACACCGTCGGTAGCCAGCACCTCGATCTGTGGTGGGGCGAAGTTGAAACTGGCTCCAGTCAAGACTGGGCGGGTCTCATCGTGGGAAACGGCGAAAGCCGTCTGCCGGATCATGGTCCGAAGCTGGGACTGTTCCATGGTTAAACGGGAGTCGTCGCCCGATTCAGGCAGGTATGGGAACTGCTCGGCTGAGGAGCCATGGATGGTATATTGGGACTTGTCCCAACGGATCAGGGCGGTAAAATTGTTTGGGTCCACCTCGACTTGAACCGTACCCATTGGCAGGCGCCGGACGATTTCGGTCAGGTAACGAGCCGGCAAGACGACCTCACCCGGCTCTTCAATTTGAGCCGGAACCGAGGCGACAATCCCAATTTCAAGGTTGGTCGCCGCTAGCTTGAGTCGGTGTTCGCCGGATTTTATCAAAATTCCTGACAGGATGGGCAGCGTGTTTCGACTTGAAACCGCTTTGGCCGCTAAGGCCAGACCCTGGGCCAGATCAACTTGAGATGCGGTAAATTTCAAGACTATAACCTCCTCCGGGTTGGAGTGATCACGAACTTGGGGAAATTTTATCCTAAAGAAAAAGGGAGGCAGTAGTAATAGTCATAGTAGTTGTGGATTTGTGGGAATCTGGCCGGAATAGGCGATTGGAGCGGGTTTAAGGGGAGGCATAAGCTGTGTATAAGTCGGATCCACCTATCCACATGACTTTGTCGAAATGTGGGGAATGGAGTTACCTACAGGATATCTACAGCTTACCCCAAGGATATCCAGAGGAAATCCCTAGGTTTAATCACAGAGGAAGTTACTCAGATTTAAGCTTGGCCGAAAGTTGCCTGACGGTGGCTGCCAGGAAGGGATCGGCCTTGATATCTGAGGAGATCTTATCGCAGGCATGGATGACGGTGGTATGGTCACGGCCGCCGAATTCTTCCCCGATCTTAGGAAGCGAGGCATCGGTAAGCTCGCGGGCTAGATACATGGCTACCTGACGGGGAAAGGCCACGGCGCGGGTGCGCTTGCGAACCTTAAAATCCTCCAGGCGCATCCCGTAATGCTCGGCCACTGCCTGCTGGATTATTGCAATGGTTAACTGTTTGGGGTGGTTATTTGAAAGAATATCCTTGAGCGCCTCGGCAGCGCTTTCCAGATTAACTGGACTCCCGGAGTAAGAAGTGTAGGCGAAGAGGCGGGTAAGGGCTCCCTCAAGCTCACGAATGTTGGTCTCAATGCGAGAGGCGACCCAAGCCAGGACGTCGTCGCTCACCTGAAGGCGCTCGGTCTGGCATTTCTTGCGTAGGATAGCAATTCTCGTTTCAAGGTCGGGCGGCTGAATATCACAGATCAGGCCCCACTCAAACCGGGAGCGCAGGCGTTCCTCCAGGGTCGGGATTTCTTTGGGCGGTCGGTCGGAGTTAATAACGACCTGCTTGTGTGCCTCGTGGATGGCGTTGAAGGTGTGGTAGAATTCCTCCTGGGTCCGCTCCTTACCGGCCAAAAACTGAATATCGTCGATTAGCAGGATGTCAACGTTGCGGTAGCGGTTTTGAAATTCAACTGTTTTGTTGTCCCGAAGGCTATTGATGAACTCATTGGTGAAAGTTTCAGATGAGAGATAGGCAATCTTGGTGGCTGGATTTTGTGAAAGAACAAAATGCCCGATAGCATGCATCAGATGGGTCTTGCCCAAACCAACCCCGCCATAAATAAAGAGGGGATTATAGGCCCGGGCCGGGGTCTCGGCCACCGCCAGCGAGGCGGCATGGGCAAATCGGTTGGAATTGCCGACTACAAAGGTTTCAAAAGTATATTTTGGGTTAAGCGGCTTGAAGCTAGGGTCTCCATTATGGACCAGGGCGCCCGCGGCCGAGGTGGCTGCCAGTTCCTCGTAGGCCGAAAAATCGCTGGGGATAAACGAAGGCAACACAAATGAGACCCGCAGATCCCGGCCGGAGACCGTTCGGAGGGCCTGCCTCAGGGTTTCATTGTAATGGCTCTCCAGGCGGTTCTTGGCCAGGTCGTTCGGGGCCCCGATAATAATCGAATCCTCATAAAAGGCCATCGGACGCGCCGGCTTGACCCAGGTTTCAAAACTCGGCCGAGGAATCTCTTTTTCGACTAAATCCAGCACTTTAGCCCAAAGAGCGGAGAGGTCCATTTTCATGACTAAAGGAATAGGCCTCCTCCAGAGTCAAGATTGGCTGTGGATAAATACCTACCGGCCGTTTAGGTTGCGGGGGGGCATTTTGTAGTAAAAGATTTAACTATTCAGCCCGTGAATAAAGGGGGACTTGACAGCCGAAACCTTCGTGGATACCGAATCTTGATCTTGTCCAGCTTAAGAAGGAGCATGCAATGATCTTGAAGATATCAAGAGTTGGTTATAACGTACCAACAAATTATTAACAGGGATATGCACAGACTGTTGATAAAATATGGCCGCCAGTCAAACGACCGCGACCGCTAAAATCATAGCAAAATCTTGGGGGTTTATCAACAGATCTCCTGAGGTTGATCGCATGTAGAGAGAAAGGATTTTTCTTGACAGTGAGGAAACGACCAAGATATAATTTTCTCTGACTCTGCCGCTCAAGGGGGTGCCTTCATTGAAAAGGACATACCAGCCAAAAGTCCGTAAACGCCAGCGCGTTCACGGTTTTCGCAAGAGAATGAGAACCAGGGGTGGACGTAAGGTGCTCAAGCTCCGGCGGCTAAAAGGGAGAAAGATTCTTTCAGCTTAAGGCCGCGCGCTCGTGGCCTCCTTTTTTTCGTGTATTTCCGGGGGTGAATTGGCGGCGGAAGTATTGTCTTTAAAACGAAAGAGTGACTTCCGCCGGATATTTGACGCTAGCAACTCGACTGCTAACCGCCTAGTGGTGGTTCGGTGGGTCAGAGATGAATGCGGAGTTCCTCAGGTCGCGATCGTCGTTTCAAAGCGCAACGGGGGAGCGGTCGTTCGGAACCGGATCCGGCGCCGGCTGCGAGAGGCTCTTAGGCAGCAGCCGGGGTCGTTGGTTTCCGGAACTAAGGCGGTGCTCCTTCCCCGAGGTGGTGTTGGCCTGGCACCTTTCAACGATATCCGATCGGCCGTCTGCGATGCCCTGACCCGGAGCGGGCTGTTGGTGAATCTAAAATGACGCGGATCTTAGAAGCAATCATTGTCGTTTATCGCCGGTTGCTATCTCCGCTCAAGGGGCCTACCTGCCGGTTTTACCCGAGCTGCTCGGCCTACGCTCTGGAGGCGGTGCGCCGGCACGGCGGCTGGAAGGGCGGCCGGATGGCCGTTTTCCGGATCCTCAGGTGCCATCCCTTACATCCTGGGGGCTATGACCCAGTTCCTTAGCGAGGTTCTGCGTCCCGCCTTTTCTTGTGGTATAATTCGGAGGTAAAAGCGGGAAATTTAGGCGGGAGAGGGCAAAGGAGGCCTACCTTTTTGGATTTTCTGGTGTCCACGTTGCAGAATGTCCTGGGCTTTTTTTATTCCATCAGCGGTAATTATGGAATAGCCATCATCCTGTTGACTATCGCTGTAAAGATTGTTTTGTTGCCCTTTAACGTCAGCCAAATGAAAGCCTCTCGCAAGATGCAGGAGGTCGCCCCCAGGATCAAAGAACTTCAGAAAAAATACAAAAATGACCAGCAGCGGGTCAACCAGGAGACCATGGCTCTATATAAGGAACATGGAGTCAACCCGGTTATGGGGTGCCTGCCAATCCTGCTTCAACTGCCGATTCTATTCGCCCTATTTCAGGCACTTCAAGCACCAATTTACACATCAACGCCGATGTTTCTTGGGCTTAACCTGAGCCTCCCGAGCGCTGAGCAGGGTGCCATGGCCCTGGGGTGGCCTTATTTGATTCTCCCGCTTCTGGCGGCGGTTACTACCTACCTTCAGACTGTGGTGACCATGCCACCGTCCGATGATCCTACCCAGAAGATGATGCTCTACTTCATCCCGCCGATGATCGGCTGGTTCAGCCTGCAGTTTTCCTCCGGATTGTCGCTTTATTGGGTGGTGTCCAACGTGGTTAGCATCGTTCAGGGCTACCTGACGCCCAAGGCCAAAGCGCCGCCGGTTGGGGGTAGCGCATAGTGATGAAGACAGTAGAAAAAAAAGGCAGGACAGTCGATGAGGCGGTCACTGTTGCCCTTGAGGAGTTGGGGGTCTCCCGGGAGCAGGTCACCATTGAGATCCTAGAGGAGCCGAACAAGTGGCTGTTCGGTATTATCGGAGGCAAAGACGCCAGGGTTAGGGTGACCTGGGCTCCTTCTAAGGAAGATGCGGCCCGGGATCTGATCGAGCGGGTGGCCGCGGCGATGGGGCTTGAGGTCGGGATCGATACCACCGGGGACGATGAGTACATCAAATTCGACGTGACCGGAGCCGGCGTGGGGATGTTGATCGGGCATCATGGCCAGACGCTGGAGGCCCTGCAGTACCTGGTCAACCTGGCCGCTTCGAGGAACTCCGCCGACCGGAGGAGGATCATCCTCGATGTCGAGGGGTACCGTAAGAGACGGGAGGAAACCCTCCGCAATCTGGCGTCCAGAATGGCCGAACGGGTACGGCGTTCCGGGCAGGCGGTCACGCTGGAGCCGATGACGGCTCAAGAGCGGCGGGTGATCCATCTGGCCCTGCAAGACCATCCTGAGGTCGAGACCAGGAGCCAGGGCGAGGATCCTTTTCGCAAGGTCATTATTAGCAGCCGGGCTTAAGGCGGGCTTGCAACCAGGACCACCCGTGCAGGGTGGTCTTTGTGTCGGCCGCACCTTTCGCCATCCATGGCTCGGTGCCAAAGGAGTTGAGAGGCATTGGATGATACCATTGCGGCGCTGGCTACGGCACCGGGCGAGGCCGCCCTGGCACTAATTCGTGTCTCCGGGCCGCAGGCGGTGACCCTGGCCGCACGGGTCTTTCGCCCGGGGCCGGGCCGCCGCCGGGCAACCCCGGAGGAACTCTCAGAGAGCCATCGGGTTCACTACGGCTGGATCGCCGCTCCTTCCGGGGAGTTCTCCGGGGAGCTGGTCGACGAGGTTCTGCTGACCGTGATGCGGGCGCCCCGCACCTTTACCCGCGAGGATACGGTCGAGATCACCTGCCACGGCGGTCCCGCTGCCGTCCGTGGGGTGCTTAGGGCGCTGTTCGAATCTGGAGCCAGGCCGGCCGAGCCTGGTGAGTTCACCAAGCGCGCTTTCCTCAACGGACGCCTCGACCTATCCCAGGCCGAGGCGGTGATGGATTTGATCCGGGCCCGGACTGACCTGAGCCGCCGCGCGGTCGCTCGGGGGCTAATCGGTGATCTGGCGGGGCGTTGCCGGGAGCTTTCCGGCCGCCTGACCTCGCTGCTGGCTGAACTTGAGGCCCGTATCGACTATCCGGAGGACGACCTGGGAGATTTGGACTCGGGGCCATGGGTCGAAGCAATTCGTTCGGTGGCGGCCGAATGCCGCCGGCTGCTGGCCACGGCCGGCCGGGGGCGGATCATTCGCCAGGGTTTGAGAACGGTCATAGCCGGCAAGCCTAACGCCGGGAAGTCGTCGCTGATGAACGCGCTCTTGAGGCGGCGACGGGCCATTGTCAGCGACCTACCCGGCACAACCCGTGATTTTCTTGAGGAATCGGCCAATCTGGGCGGGGTTCCAGTGGTGTTGGTCGATACGGCCGGCCTTAGACAGACCGAGGATCAGGTCGAGCAGATTGGCTTGGAGATGGCCCGGGAGTTAATCGAAGGGGCGGACTTGATCCTGGCCGTTCTGGATGACACTACGGGCATTGAAACGCAGGATATTGTGATCTTGGAGGAGCTGCGTTCTGGCGCCTCCGGCCGCCGGATGGCGGTTTTGATCAATAAACTGGACCGGCGCTGTGGCAAGATCGATCCAGCTCAGGCATCCGGGCTGGTTCCCGGGGCCGAGATCATCGGTGTCTCGGCCGTCTCAGGCGAGGGGCTCGGCCAGGTTGAGGAGTTAGTGGCCCGAATGGCCCTGGATGGGTCTGGGGGCGAGGATGAGGTTCTGCTGGCCAACGCCCGGCAGGAATCCGCTGTCCGTAGAGCGGCCGGAGCGATCGAGGAAGCTCTGCAGGGTATGACCCAGGGTTGGCCGGTCGATTTGGCGGCTGTTGATCTGCGTGAGGGCCTGGCCGCGCTGGGTGAAATTACCGGCGAGACGGTCTCCGAAGCCGTGGTTGACGAGATCTTCAGGCGGTTTTGCTTGGGGAAGTGAGGTCTATGCGCCATGAATCTGGTCGCTGGCGAATATGACATTGTAGTAGTCGGGGCCGGTCACGCTGGTTGCGAGGCAGCCCTGGCGGCGGCCAGGATGGGGCGGAGAACCCTGGTTCTGACCACCAATCTGGAGAATATCGCCCTGATGGCCTGCAACCCATCGGTCGGGGGGCCGGCCAAGGGGCATTTAGTGCGAGAGGTTGACGCCTTGGGTGGGCAGATGGGGTTAACCACCGACCTCACCGCGATTCAGGTTCGGATGCTCAATACCGGCAAGGGACCGGCGGTCCAATCGCTGCGGGCGCAAGTCGACAAGAAGGCTTATCAGGCCGGGATGCGCCGTATCCTTGAGGCCCAGCCCAACCTTCAGGTCAAGCAGGCCCTGGTCGGGGAAATCATGGTTATGGATGGCCGGGTGAGCGGCGTCCGCACCCGGAACGGGATCGTCTACCGGGCTTGCGCGGTAATCCTGGCCTCCGGGACCTATCTTGAGGGAAGAACCATTGTCGGGGAGACTGTCACCCAGGCCGGCCCGAGCGGGCAGCTCCCGGCGACGGGCTTGTCCAAATCCCTAAGCGGCCTGGGTTTGTCCCTTAGGCGGTTTAAGACCGGCACACCCCCGCGGGTTGACGGGCGGACCGTCGATTTCTTAAAGATGGTTGAGCAGCCGGGGGACGAATATCCATGGCAGTTCTCTTTCGTGAGCGATCCCAAGCCCAGGGTGCAGGTATCTTGCTGGCTCACTTATACTGGAGCCGAGTCGCACCGGATTATCCGGGAGAACCTGCACCGCGCCCCGATGTATTCCGGGGCGATCCAAGGAGTTGGACCCCGGTACTGTCCTTCTATCGAAGACAAGGTCGTCCGCTTCGCCGGGAAGCCCGGGCATCAGATCTTCCTTGAGCCGGAGGGGCGGGATACCCACGAAATGTACGTGGCCGGCCTTTCGACCTCGTTGCCAGAAGATGTTCAGTGGGAGCTGCTCCGGAGTATACCAGGCCTGGAACGGGCTGAAATCATGCGGCCGGGATACGCCATTGAATATGATTCCCTGGATCCGACCCAACTCACCCCTGGGCTTGAAGTTAAAGCCATTCCGGGCCTGTTCGCGGCCGGCCAGGCCAACGGCAGCTCGGGGTATGAAGAGGCGGCCGCCCAGGGGCTGATCGCTGGGATCAATGCCGTTCTCTCCCTGCGGGGGCCCGATCGGTTTTTCCTGCGCCGGGACGAGGCCTACATCGGGGTGCTGATCGACGATCTGGTTACCAAGGGGACGGCCGAACCATACCGGATGATGACCGCCCGGGCCGAGTACCGGCTGCTGCTCCGCCAGGATAACGCTGACCGGCGGCTGACTCCCGCCGGGCGAACGGTCGGTCTGGTCGGCAACCACCGTTGGGAAGTGTTTTCTCGCAAGGTCGAGGCCATCCGCGAGGAGTGCGCGCGCCTGGCCCGAACCCCGGTGCGCCCGGATTCTGAGGTTAACGCCCGGTTGCGGGAGATCGGCTCGGTCGAGCTGACCCAGGCGGTTAGCGCCGAGAGCCTGCTGCGCCGGCCTGAGGTGGGATATGATGAGTTAATCCGGATTGGATCGGGGCGCCAGGAGCTTCCCTTTGAGGTCAGGCGCGAGGTCGAGGTCGATTTGAAGTACCGGGGGTACGTTGCCAAGCAGGAGGTGCAGGTTGAGAGGTTCCGGCGGATGGAGGCGCGCGAACTTCCTGACGACCTTAACTACGAGGCCGTCGGGGCGCTCTCAAGCGAGGCCCGTCAGAAACTGGGCAGGATCCGCCCGCGAACCCTGGGTCAGGCCTCTCGAATCTCAGGGGTTTCGCCGGCTGATATTTCGGTGCTGATGATCTATTTAGAGGGCCGGGGGAGGGGTGCGACTGGTGGAAGTTAGGGAACACCTGGTCCGGGGGGCGGCCGAGTTGGGGCTGACACTTACGGGCGAGGCCCTTGACCGATTTTCGGTTTACTTCCGGCGCCTGGTCGACTATAACCAAAAGGTCAATCTAACCGCCATCACCACGGCTGAGGGGGTGGCTATTAAACACTTTCTCGATTCGCTTTCTTGCCTGACCGCCTACCACCCGCCAGAGGGAGCCTCTTTGGTCGATGTCGGTACCGGCGCGGGTTTCCCCGGGGTGCCGCTCAAGATTGCCCGCCCAGACCTGAGGGTCACCCTGGTCGACTCGCTCAGGAAGCGTATGACCTTCCTGGAGGAGCTGGTTCGGGATCTTGGGCTCGACCAGACCGAACTGGTGTGCGCTCGCGTCGAGGAGGTTGGGCGCAGGGCGGAACACCGGGAGGCATATGATGTCGCGACCGCCCGGGCCGTGGCCAGGCTGAGCGTGCTCTGCGAGTATTGCTTGCCGCTGGTGAGGGTGGGCGGGACTTTCTTGGCGATGAAGGGTTCAGAGGGCGGCCAAGAGGCCGGTCAGTCGATCGAGGCCATCCGGACGCTCGGCGGCGATCTGATCAGGACGCCGTGGTTCGCGCTCCCCCTGGCGGGGGATCAACGCACTATTATCGTCATTGCCAAGCGATTGGCCACGCCGGCGGGGTTTCCCCGGCGCCCGGGAGTGGCCGAGAAGCGGCCGCTGTCCTGAGAAAAGTTTTGATGAAAAGTGGCGCGAAAAGGGTTGGCGGTCGTGCAGGGCGAAACCATTCGGGGGGTCACAGGAGGGTGGTCGGGATGGGCAGGATTATCGCCGTTGCCAACCAGAAGGGCGGGGTGGGCAAGACTACCACCGCGATCAATCTTTCGGCTGGGCTGGCCCTGCTGGGAAAAAAAGTCTTGGCCGTTGATATTGACCCACAGGGAAACACGACCAGCGGTCTGGGTATTGATAAGAGGTCGCTGGAGAAATCGATCTACGATGTCCTGGTCGACGGGTCGCCGGTCTTTCAGGCCGTCATCCCGACTGGCGTTGAGGGCCTGCACCTGCTTCCCTCAACCATGGATCTGGCTGGTGCCGAGATTGAACTGGTCCCGGCCCTGTCCCGGGAGTACAAGCTGAAGAAGGCCCTCAGTGAGATCCGTGAGCGCTATGACTTCGTTTTAATCGATTGCCCCCCGTCGCTGGGCCTGCTCACCATCAATGCCCTTACGGCGGCCGATTCACTCCTCGTCCCGATTCAGTGCGAGTATTACGCCCTGGAGGGGCTGACCCACCTGATGAGCACGTTTAAGTTGGTGCAGGCCAACCTTAATCCGGGGCTGGAGATTGAGGGAGTGGTCCTGACGATGTTTGATGGGCGGACCAATCTCTCGATTCAGGTGGCTGAGGAGGTTAAAAGGTTCTTTAGGGGGAAGGTCTACCGCAGCGTCATAGCCCGGAACGTTCGACTGAGCGAGGCGCCGAGCCATGGCAAGGCCATTCACGCTTACGATCCGAGATCAAAAGGGGCCGAGGCTTACGCCGAGTTGGCCAGGGAGGTAGCCGAGAGTGTTGAAGCGAGGGCTGGGTAAGGGCCTGGGGGCGCTGATCGGGGAGAGCGAGAGCGCCGAGCGTGCCGGGGTTCAGGAGATTGAGATCTCCCGCGTCGTTCCCAACGCCGATCAGCCACGCAAGCAATTCGACCGCGTCAAACTTGAGGAGCTCGCCTCCTCAATTCGAGAGCACGGGGTAGTCCAGCCGGTAATCGTCCGCCAGCGCGGCGACCGCTTTGAACTGGTGGCCGGAGAGAGACGTTGGCGAGCGGCCGGGCTGGCCGGGTTGAGGACCATCCCGGCTGTCGTCAGGGAACTATCCGAGACGCAGGTCATGGAGATCGCCCTGATCGAAAACCTTCAGCGGGAAGACCTTAACCCTATGGAGGAGGCCGAGGCTTTCCGGCGGCTGATTCAAGAATTCGGCCTAACTCAGGAGGATCTCGCGAAGCGCCTGGGTAAGAGTCGCCCCCAAATCAGCAACACTATGCGCCTGCTAGGCTTGTCCGGGCCTGTCAGGGAAATGGTTGCGGCCGGGCAGATCTCTATGGGTCATGCTAAGGCCCTCATGAGCCTTGAGGACGGGCCTCGTCAGGTCGAGATCGCCAGGAGAATTGTGGACTCGGGCTGTTCGGTTCGTGAGGCCGAGGCAATGGTTAAGGTGGCCTCGGGCCCGCCTGGGCCGAGTTCAAGTTCTAGGCCCGCAGCTCTGGGGCAGCAGAGGGCTGCTTGGTCTTCGTCCCGGAACCCAGAGGTCGCGCGGCTTGAGGCCGAGCTCCGGGCGAGGCTTGGCACTCCGGTTTCGATTCTTCCTGGGCATCCAAAAGGGAAAATCGAAATAAGCTTTTTTGGCGACGAGGACCTTAGTCGTCTGGTTGAGCTTCTGGTAGCCGAGGATAGGGAAGGCACCGCTTAAGGTTCCACGTGGAACACCGGAAAGAGGGACTGCTGGAAGAGGGGAGCCCCAGTCGTGCAATCGATTCTCCAGTACCTGCCTACGTGGATTATAGAGAATAAGGACAGCCTTGCGATTGCCTCATGGGCGGTCTCAGCTTTGGCGCTGGCCTTTGGTCTGGCTTCCTTGCTGGCCACCAAGAAAGCCGGGGAGACCTACCGCCGGCTGATGATTGGGCCGGGGGCAGAGGATCTGCATCAGATCCTTTCGGAGCAGGCCGGCGCGGTGCGAGACCTTCAGACAGAGGTGGCCCGTTTGCGGGCCGAGAACCAGCAACTTCGTGACGAGGCAGTGGGGCACCTCCAGCACTTTGGCATGCTGAGGTATAACGCCTTTGCCGAGACCGGGAGCGACCTGAGCTTTTCGGTGGCCTGGCTCGACGGCCGTAGGGACGGGCTCGTCCTGACCAGCCTTTACGGGCGCCAGGAGTCCAGGGTCTACGCCAAGCCAGTCAAAAACGGGCTTTCAAACTATAGCCTGACCGAGGAAGAAAAAAGAGCCATCGAGGCGGCCCTTAGACAACAGTGAGCCTAGACGCCGGCCGCGGTCTGGGTCAGCCGCGAGAAGCTCTCCCGGACCGCCGTGGCTATTACCTTGGACATCTTGACCACCAGGCTAAGGCGGGTGTTCTGGAGGACGAAATACTCCATGAAACCCCCGACGTTGACCACGCCGGTAATATAGATCTCGCCCACCGGAGGGAGATCCTTATTGACCCCGGCCCCGGGCCGCAGGGCACCGCGCCCGGCGGTTATTGTGCCGACCGAATCAAGCCGCCCCAGGCAGGCATCAATGGCGACGACCAGGGGACGGCGATGGCGCTGGCCCATCCAGTTGATCGTATCCCTCAGATTTGAGGCGTGAACCGGCGACTCAAGGGTGCCGTAGACCGGATCGGTGAAGGAGTAGCTATCCAACAAGAAGTGGCCAACTAGCGGTCCGAGAGAATCTCCTGTTGAGCGATCAGTTCCAACGCATAAGACGACCAGGTCGTCGAAGGGTTCCCTGATCTCCGATATCATCTGCTCCAGGGCTCGGGCTAGAAGGATTGAGGCGCCAGGCTCATCGACGTTGATCTTGATCTCATTGCCACAAGGCTGGTATATTCGCTGCATCGGTTGTCCTTCGGGCATCGGCTTTCCTCCTGCCACCCTCTAGGTGATAAGAGTATACGAATGAGGTGGCGAAAGTATTCAGCCAGGCCAGAGGCCCGAGGCACCCGGCCCCAACCGGGGTGGAAGGAATATCCAGGCCCGGCGGCGAAGAGTCCTCGCCGGTGAGGAAAAATGAGGCTAATGCCGAAAAGTGGTATCCTGGCGGGCTTTTTTATTGTATTGGTTTTTGTCGCGAGTCTCCAACTAAAAACCAAAGAGCCCCTGGCCACCGCCCCGGACCAAAACCAGCCTGCGGCTGGCCAGCTCTGGGCCGGGCACGTTGGGGGCGATTCACTGGTCACCTGGGAAGGCGATGACCGCCTGGCCGTGATCAGCCGGGAGGGAACGGCCCTTCGAGTCAAGCGGTTCAGTCCCCGGGGGGCGCTTCAGGGCGAAACTCTGGTTCAAATCCCGGAACCTGGGCAGCTTCAGGCCTCGGGAGGGAGCCTGGTGAGTTTGGGGCCTGATGGAAGGCTGTCACAGCAAAACACCCGGGGGCGGCTCCTTTGGAGCCGGGCGATCAACGGGCAGGCCAGGATCCTCGACCTCTGCGGGGGAGAAGGCGTCTTGGTCGCAGTAAAAAGCCAGGGGGCAACGGCCGCTGAGACTCTTTACCTGCTGGATGGCACGGGCCAAACCATCTGGACCTACGGGCCGGTGGCCGGGGTCTTCACGGCGGCCTCAGGGTCTGCCCCCGATGGAACGGCCGCGGCAGCTTGGGTCAGGGCCCAGGGAGGAACCGGGGGACACCTGATTGTAATCGACCCGACCGGGCGGTCGGTCTTAAGACGGGATTACCCTGAGCCCATCCATCGCCTTCAGATCGGAGCGGGCGGCCCCGGGGGCGGCCTCCTCGTACTGGCCGCGGGACACCGGGTCGAGGCCCTGGAGCCCGGGGGAGAAAGGCTTTTCTCTTGGAACGGATCCTCGCTTCCGACCGGGGCCTTTTTCCTGAGGAACCGGATCGGGGTATTCCTGGGGTCCAAATTGCAGATTCTGGACCTGGCCGGACGTCAGGTCGAGACCATTCCTCTGGCCGAGCCCCCCCTTCGAGCCGAAATTAGTCCGGCCCAGGACAAGATCGCTATCCTAGGCGAGCAGGGCAAGCTGTTTATTTACCGGCTGGATAATCTGACAAGCGAGGCCAAAATGAACTAAACCTAACCCAAGAAGGATTTCCGAACCCTCTTATTGAATAATAGGCACCTTGAATTCTGACAATGGTCTCGCCGTCAGAACGGAGGTGAAGAGTCCTCGCGAGCTACAAATTTATCAAGGAACGCCCAACTAGACCATAAAAATTAAGGGGGATACTATTAGCGTGTTTAGGAATCGGATTCTGGTAATCTTCATGGTAGCCTTCCAGGCCCTTAGCCTCCTGGTTGGCTGCGGCGGTCAGCCGGCTGCCACCGACAAAGGAAAGGAACCCGCCCCGGCCGCCAAGCCGAAAATCAAGATCGCTTCGATCAGCCCACTCTCTGGTGAGCAGTCCGTCCTCGGCGAATCGATTAAACTGGGCGTCCAACTGGCTCTTGAGGAAAACAAGAAGGCCATCGAGGCCCTCGGCTTCCAGGTCGATTTCGTTCCATTGGACGACAAGGCTGACCCGAAGGAAGGCGTCGTCGTGGCCGAGCGCGCCAAGGCTGACCCCGAGGTACTGGCCATCGTTGGTACCCTGAACTCGGGCACCGCCATTCCGATTTCGGCCAAACTGACCGACGCCAATCTGGCCCTGGTCTCCCCGGCCAACACCGCCACTGAGGTTACCGATCGCAAGCTCCCGAACATGAATCGCATTGTGGCCCGCGACGACATTCAGGGCCCGGCCGCCGCCAACTTCCTGAAGGACGAGGTCAAGGCCAAAGAAATCTTCATCATCCACGATAAGACCGCTTACGGCGAGGGTCTGGCCAAGGAAGTCAAGAAGACCCTTGACGCGGCCAAGGTCAGCGTGGCCGGTTTTGAGGGTGTTGATAGCAAGGCCACCGACCTTTCGGCCGTTCTTAACGCCGTCAAGGCCAAGAAAGCCGACGCCATCTTCTATGGAGGCATCTACAGCCAGGGCGGCCTGCTCCTGAAGCAGGCCCGGGAGAAGGGCTTCCAGGGCGCCTTCATTGGCGGTGACGGCCTTGATTCTTCCGAAATGGTCAAACTGGCCGGCAAGGCCGTGGTTGGTTCGTATTACACCTCGGTTGCTGACGAGGCCACCAAGACCCCTGAGGGCAAGGCTTTCTCCGAGCGGTACGAGAAGAAGTTCGGCAAGAAAGTTGAGTCGTTCTCGGCTTACGGCTATGACGCTACCCAGGTTGTTCTAAAGGGCCTGGAGAAGGCCATCAAGGACAACGGCAATAAGCTGCCCAGCCGTAAGCAGGTCCAGGATGCCATCCGCGGCACCAAGGACTTCAAGGGCGTGCTGACCGCCGTCACCTTTGACGACAAGGGCGATAACAAGAACGCTAAGGTCTTCATCTTCCAGTTCAAGGAAGAAAAGTATCCCGCGGCTTCTGTCGGCGCCAAGTAAAGCAGGCTCGACGAACCGGGGGGGGCGGGGAAAAGTCCCCGCCCCTCCCTTTTTGGTGCGACGCCCCCGGATGGGGCTAGTGCCGCACCGAGCCATGGAGGGCGGGAGCGCCGTCCGGTTAACCTCCATATAATTTCCGAACCCATACTTTACAAAACGTAACAACGCCACTATTCTATCTGTAAATTGTCAAATCTTTTGGCTATATGTCACAATAGGCTTAAAATTGTTAGGAGGAAACAACCCGGTGAATGAGGCCCTGGCGATTTTGCCCCAGGTTCTCGCTGATGGTCTGGTTTTGGGATTCGTCTACGCCATGGTGGCGATAGGCTATACCATGGTCTATGGCGTACTTGAGTTCATTAACTTTGCTCACAGTGAGATTTTCATGGTCGGGGCCTTCATTGGAGTGGAAGTACTAATTTTACTCCTACCGAAAAACGCCCCCCCGCTGATCCCCAACGCCCTGGCCGTTATAGCGGCCATTTTGGCGGCGATGATTTTGTCGGCGTTCCTCGGGGCGCTGATTGAACGGACGGCCTACCGTCCCCTGCGCAACGCACCGCGCTTGGTGCCGCTGATCTCAGCTATCGGTGTTTCATTTTTCCTTCAGGATATTGTCAGGATACTTCAGGGACTGATTAACAACGACTTCTACCGCCGGCCGCCCGAGGTCTTCGCCGATGCCAGCGGCTCGACCATCATGGTCAAGTTCGGCGAGAGCCTGGCCGTACCCCAGAAATCCTTTTGGATAATCGGGATTTGCCTCCTGACTATGGTGATTTTGACCCAGTTCGTCAACCGGACCAGGTTGGGCAAGGCGATCCGGGCGGTGGCCCAGGACCGGCCGACGGCCAGCCTGATGGGAATCAACGTCGACGCTATCATCACTCTCACCTTTTTCATCGGGGCCGGCCTCGGAGGTGTGGCCGGAGTCCTCTACGCCATGCAATATAATATTGTCCACCCCTTCATCGGGTTCATCTTTGGCTTGAAGGCCTTTACCGCCGCCGTTTTCGGGGGCATCGGAAACATCCCCGGTGCCATGGTCGGCGGTGTCTTGCTCGGGCTGATCGAGGCGCTCGGGTCGGCCTACCTGGGGATGGCCACCGGGGGAGCCTTCGGAGCTGAATATCAGGACGTTTTCGCCTTTGCCATCTTGATTATGGTCCTGATCTTCAAGCCGAGCGGCTTGCTCGGCGAGATAGTCCGGGAAAAGGTTTAGGTGCGACGATGATAAATACCAAAAACAACGAATTGCTCCACACCCTCGGCTCGGCCGCCGCGCTGGCGCTGGGAACCGGGCTAGTCTTGTGGGCGCCGCGATCGATCTGGGCGCTGCTGGTGTTCATCGGTTCGATCCTCTGGATCCTGGGCGGCCCGCTCCTAAAACCGGCGCGCTGGGCCCTGGCCGTCCTGGCCCTCGGCCTATTGCTTCCCTGGATCGGCCAACATAACGAGTCGTACCTGGATGTAGCCGTAACCATAGGCATCTACATGGCCCTGGCCATCGGGCTTAACGTCGTCGTTGGGTTTGCCGGCCTGCTCGACCTCGGTTACGTGGCTTTTTACGGGATAGGGGCCTATCTCTACGCCATTTTTGCTTCCCCTCACGCCAAGCAGCTTTTTGAAAACACCGCCCTGGCCGGCCTGGTGCCGCTGTCGGGCAACTGGTTCTGGCCCTTCCTGCTTTTCGGGGTGATCGCCGCCGCCATTTCCGGGGTTCTCCTCGGGCTGCCGGTGCTCAGGCTGCGCGGCGACTACCTGGCCATCGTCACCCTGGGCTTCGGTGAGATCATCCGCATTCTGCTTAACAATCTGAACAAGCCCATCAACATCACTAACGGACCTAAGGGTATCGTCCCGGTGGCCGCTCCCGAGATCGGATCCTATTCGATGGGGAGCCTGACCCACTACTATTTCATCGCCCTGGCGCTGGTTCTTCTGACGGTCGTCGTCGCCCGGCGGATGGAGCATTCCTGGGTCGGGCGGGCCTGGGCCGCCATCCGCGAGGACGAGATCGCGGCGCGGGCGATGGGCATCCCGCTGGTTAAGATAAAACTTCTGGCCTTCGCGGCCGGCGCTTCGTTCGCTGGGGCGATGGGGGCGCTGTTCGCGGCCAAGCTGGCCTTCGTCGACCCGACCAGCTTCTCGTTTATGGAATCGATCGGGATTTTAGCTATGGTCATCCTGGGCGGGATGGGAAGTATCAATGGGGCACTGATCGGAGCCACGGCCGTGGTCGTCTTGCAGTTCCAGATACTCAAATCGCTGTCGGAGTGGATGGTCAGCCTTTCGACCAAGGGCCTGCTCAACCTGCCCTCCCAGCTTGACCCCTCAAAACTCGAGCGCTTTATCTTCGGGATCATTCTGGTTCTGATGATGCTCTTCCGCCCCGAGGGAATTCTGCCGGAACGCAGGCGCGAGCTAGACCTGCCCGAGCCCAACCGGATTGGGGGAGGGAACTAACATGGCTCTTCTTGAAGCGAAAAATGTAGTCAAGCGCTTTGGCGGGCTGGTGGCGGTCAATGACGTCAGCTTCGCCCTGGATCAAGGGGTGATCGCCGCTATCATTGGACCCAACGGCGCCGGCAAGACAACATTCTTCAACAACGTGACCGGAATTTACCGGCCCGAGGGCGGGAGCATCACCTTCGACGGCAAGAACTTGGTCGGCCTGAGCCCGGATCAGGTCCTCAGGGCTGGCATCGCCCGCACCTTCCAGAACATCAGGCTCTTCTCCAGCCTGACCGCTGTTGAGAACGTGCTGATCGGGATGCACTCTCACCTGAAAAGCGGCTTCAGCGACATCATTTTCCGGACCGCGAGCTTCCACAGCGAAGAGAAGGCGGCTTTGCAGCGGGCGGTGGATCTCCTGGACTTCGTCGGTCTGGGCGGGAAGGGCAACTTGGTAGCCAAAAACCTCCCCTACGGCGATCAGCGGCGATTGGAGGTAGCCCGGGCCCTGGCGGCTAGGCCCAAATTGCTATTGCTCGACGAGCCGACCGCCGGGATGAATCCGAAAGAAACCGACGAAATGAAGCATTTCATCCGCCGCCTGCGGGATGAACTGGGCATCTCAATCCTTCTGATCGAGCACGATATGAAGCTGGTCATGGGCATATCCGAGCAGATCACCGTCCTCGACTACGGTACCAAGATTGCTGAGGGTTCCCCGGATGAGGTCAAGAAAAACCCCCGGGTGATCGAGGCCTACCTCGGAAGGGGGGCGACGGCATGAGCCGGACCTTGCTAGAGATTCAAGCGGTCGACTCGTATTATGGCAACATTCAAGCCCTCAAAGGCGTCAGCCTCAAGGTCGAGGAGGGTGAGATCGTTACCCTGATCGGCAGCAACGGGGCCGGCAAGTCGACCACCCTTAAAACGGTCTCTGGTTTAATCCGTCCAAAACAGGGCACGATTACCTTTGATGGTAAACAGACCAACGGATTGGCCCCGCACCTGGTGGCGGCGATGGGGATTGCCCACGTCCCGGAGGGACGCAAGATCTTTCCCAGGATGACCGTGATGGAGAACCTGGAGATGGGGGCCTTCAACCAGCCAGACCGGGCCAAGTTCAGTCAGGACTTCGAGCGAGTCACCGGGCTGTTTCCCCGCCTCAAGGAGCGCCTGGCCCAAAAGGGCGGGACGCTGTCGGGCGGCGAGCAGCAGATGCTGGCCATCGCCCGGGCGATGATGTCCCGGCCTAAGATCTTACTGCTTGATGAGCCTTCGATGGGTCTGGCTCCGGTGCTGGTGGAGCAGATTTTTGATATTATTAAAGAGTTGAACCGCGAGGGCTCGACCATCCTCCTGGTCGAACAGAACGCCCACATGGCGCTTCAGGTGGCTCACCGGGGATACGTTATTCAGACCGGAGCCATTACCTTGAGTGACCGGGCCGAGGCTCTGCGGGAAAACGAGATGGTTAAAGAGGCTTACTTGGGGGAAGCGGGTTGACGGGACTCGACTACGCGATACTCGTTTTTCTGGCGCTGGGAGCGATCCGGGGTTGGCTGCGGGGACTGCTGGTCCTCGTGACCGACCTGGCCGGGTCGTTCCTGGCCTTTTATTTGGCGGCTAAGTACTCCGGGCCGCTGGTGGGGGCGATTGACCGGGCGACCGGGCTGGTAACCTCGACCGCCAAAACGCTTTCGGCCAAGTTCCCGGCCTCGTTACCGGCCATGGCCGCCCCGATCCCCAAGGCCGGCGGCCTCAACCTGCAGGCGGTAGGAGCCCTCGATTTACCGGAACCGGTCAAGAAATGGGTCTTAAGCGGCGCGACCGACCTGCTCTCCGGTCCGCTCCCGGCCGGATCCCAAACGGTGGGCGACCTGATTTCCTACCAACTGGCAATCACCCTTTGGATGGCGGCCCTCTTTCTGGTCGGGGGCCTGCTGCTGGGCAAAGCACTGACCCTGATCGGAGAGGTCGCCTCGCGGGCGCTTGACCTGACGCCTCTTCTGTTATTCAACCGTACGGGTGGAGCCGCCCTGGGCGCGGCCCAGGCCGCCCTGCTCGCGGCCGTCCTGACCGCCCTGGCCCTGCCGATCATCAACCTTGGCCAGCCCTGGCCGCCCTTGGCCAATTCCAAGCTGGTTCCCCTTCTGTCTTCAACCCTATGGTCCCTGGCCGGCTGGCTGCTTTCGAAAGTCTCATAGGGAGTCATCATATCCTGGTCCCGCCACGCTTCGTTGCCGGTCGGCTTCGGCGGCGCAGCCTTGGCCGGGTCGGAGGGGAGGGTGCCCGGTGGGCCTGCCGATTAAACTGTCCGTAGGTGACGTCCTGCGCCTGAAGAAGACCCACCCCTGCGGCTCCGACCGCTGGGAGATCACTCGCACTGGAATCGACATCGGGCTGAAGTGCCTTGGCTGTGGCCGGTATGTAATGATACCCCGCATCAAGTTAGAAAAGTCTATTAAAGAGATTTCGCGCCAAAATATTTCACGCCAAAATATTGAATCCTAGGCTCTGACGTTATATAATTACCGATGCATTTTCAGAGACGGTCGGGTTATCCCTCGCAGGCGACCTGCCTCGGGCGGCCGGCCGCTCCCCCTGCTCCGCGCTCGACGCGGGGCCGAAGGCCATAGGGAGGAGGTAAACAGATGAAGTCCTACGAAGCGGTGTTCATTTCAAGGCCCGAACTGGACGAGGAAGGCCAGCAGGCCGTGGTGGACAAATTCACCGGTCTCATCCAGAACCAGGGCGGAACCGTTGCGGGCGTGGATAAGATGGGTAAGCGCCGTCTTGCCTACGAGATCAACGGCTTCCGCGACGGGCACTACACCCTCGTTAACTTCAAAGGAGAGGCGGGCGTGCCGCGCGAGCTCGACCGGGTTTTGAAGATCTCCGATGAAGTTATCAGGCATCTAATCATTAAGAAAGACGAGTAACGAAGGGCGGGTCACCCGTGTTTAACAAGATCATTTTGATCGGACGCCTGACCCGTGATCCCGAGCTGCGCTACACTCCCAACGGGAAGGCCGTGGCCAGTTTCACCCTGGCGGTCGACCGCAACCGAACCAACCAGAGCGGTGAGCGCGAGGCCGATTTCATCGACATTGTCGTCTGGGATAAGCAGGCTGAAGTTGTCGCCAATCACCTGGGCAAGGGCCGCCTGGTGGCCGTCGAGGGGCGGCTCCAGATTCGCTCCTATGAAACTCAGGACGGCCAGCGTCGCAAGGCGGCCGAGGTCGTGGCGCAATCGGTACGCTTCCTCGACCGGGCCAAAGCGGCCGGGGGCGAGAGTGATCTTGGCACCGAGGTCCCTCATGAGGACGACGTCCCGTTCTAGTCACAGATAGTTTAAGGAGGCCAAGCACATGCCTAGAGAGCGCGGCCGCAGGCCGAAGAAGAAGGTCTGCAGCTTTTGCGTTGACAAGGTCGAGTCAATCGAATATAAGGAAGCCCACAAACTGAAGCGCTTCATCACCGAGCGCGGCAAGCTCCTGCCGCGCAGGATTTCGGGCAACTGCGCTTGTCACCAGCGCCAGCTCACCCTGGCCGTCAAGCGCGCCCGGATGATCGCCCTGCTTCCGTTTACGGTGGAGTAGGCCGAAAAGAATGGGCCCCGCCTGCGGAGCCCATAATGATCACTTAGCTGTTTGGGTTTTGTCTGTCTTAACCGGCTGATTGTGGCCGGTTTTCCCTTTGTCCGGGGCGGACTTTTCAAGGCATCCGCAACAGCACGGCGCCTGGGCCATCTTGTCACTCCTTTCGCTGCAGAGATAAATGCCTCGTTTTGGAAAGGGCTCAGCAGGCGGGCCTGGTGGACGAAGGCTCCATTTTTATCCTCGGCCGGTCGCCGGAGGTTATGGAGGATTCGAATCCGGTTCGGGCGAACTAAGCTTAGTCCGGCTTGGTCCATATTAAGTTAGGGGTGTTGTGGGTTGAAGGTTATCCTGATTCAAGACGTTAAAGGACTGGGCAAGAAAGGCGACTGCCTCGAAGTGGCGGAGGGTCACGCCCGGAATTTTCTAATACCTCGCGGTCTAGCCAAAGAGGGCACCCAAGGCAACCTGAAGAGCCTCAAGCTAGAAAAAGACCAGCAGGCGGCCAAGGTCAAGAAGATCGCCGATCAGGCCAAGGCCCAGGCCAAACAGCTTGAAGGGGTGTCTGTTACCATCAAGGCCCGGACGGGGGAGGGGGGCAGGCTTTTCGGCTCGGTGACCTCGAAGGACGTGGCCGAGGCCCTGGCGGCTCAGCGCAAAGTGACCGTCGATCGCCGGAAGATCGAAATGGAGGAGCATATCAAGAGCCTGGGAACCTATCAGGCCACCCTCCGCCTGCACCCCGAAGTGGTAGTCAAGATTCAAGTCCTGATCGAAGGGATGTAGCCCTAGGGTGAAGCAGTTTTTTGACCGCATCGTTCCCGGATCGGGCCGCACGGGCGGCACCCGCTCCGGAGAGGAGATACTCAAGCGCCAGGTGGCCACGCTTTTCGGGCTGCTGTCCAACCTCTATGGGCCGGACAAGCTCGTCTTAAAGGCGGCCAAGCTGGACGCCGTGCAGGCGATGCGCTCGCCGAATCTGGCCGAGCAGGTTATGGCCCTGCAGCGGCTGGTTCACGAGGACCCGACCATCGACCGGCCGCCCCAGCTCGGGCGCATACCGGAGATCTTAGATGAAATCGAGGATGAGATCTCCGATCTGATCGCCCGCCGGTCGGTTGAGGAAAAGCTGGACAAGAAGATCAACGAGCGCATGCAGCAGCGCCATGAGGAGTACGTCCGGGAGATCAAGATGCAAATCTTGAAGGAGGACGGCGGGCCCGAGAACGCCCAGACCCTCAAGCGCTACGCCAAGCTCGAAAAACTTGAGACCAGAAAGCTGGCGGCATCGGCCCTTGACGTCCTGCGACCCAAGTCGCTGACCGAGGTGGTCGGGCAAAAGTCGTCGATCGAGGCCCTGCTGACCAAGGTGGCCTCGCCCTACCCGCAGCACGTCATCCTCTACGGCCCGCCCGGGGTCGGTAAGACGACCGTGGCCCGCCTGGTTCTGGAGGAGGCCAAGCGCCGCCCGCACACCCCTTTTAAGAACGACGCTCCGTTCGTCGAGGTAGACGGAACCACCCTCCGCTGGGATCCGCGCGAGGTGACCAACCCTTTGCTTGGGTCGGTCCACGACCCGATCTACCAAGGCGCCCGGCGCGACCTGGCTGAGGGAGGGGTGCCCGAGCCGAAGCCCGGTCTGGTAACCGACGCCCACGGCGGGATTCTATTTATCGACGAGATCGGCGAGCTTGATCCAATGCTCCAGAACAAGCTGCTCAAGGTGCTGGAAGACAAGAGGGTCAGCTTCGATTCAGCTTATTACGACCCGAATGACCAGAACATCCCGAAATACATCAAAAAGCTCTTTGACGAGGGCGGCCCGGCCGATTTCCTGCTGATCGGGGCCACTACCCGCGACCCGTCAGAGATCAACCCGGCCCTGAGGTCTCGCAGCAGTGAGGTCTTTTTTGAGCCGCTGACCCCCTCGGAGATCGCCCAGATCGTCGGGGCGGCCGCCGGGAGGCTCGGGGCCATAATCGAGCCCGGCTGCGGATCGCTGATCGCCGAATATACCATCGAGGGCCGGCGGGCAATGACCATTCTGGCCGACGCCTACGGCGTGGCTCTCGAGAAGAGCTTCCACCGGGAAGCCAGCAACGAAGGATCTGGTGGGCCGGGCGGCCTCGTGATCACCGAGGAGGACGTTCTCAAGGTGATCCGCAGCTCTCGTCTCAGCCCCCACAAGGGCCCCCAGGCCGGGGGTGAGCCCCAGGTCGGCCGGGCTTACGGGCTTGGCGTTCAGGGGTACCTGGGCTCGGTCCTCGAGATTGAGGCCGTAGCCTTCCCGGCGCGGGAGAAGGGCAAGGGAGCCCTGCGCTTTAACGACACGGCCGGGTCGATGTTCAAAGACTCGGTTTTCAATGCCGCCTCAGTCATGCGCCGGCTATCCGGCCGCGACCTGGCCGATTACGATGTCCACTGCAACGTGGTGGGAGGCGGGCGCATCGACGGCCCCTCAGCCGGGGCAGCGGTCTTCTTGGCCATTCTCTCAGCCATCACCGGGCGCCCGGTCCGGCAGGATACCGGCCTGACCGGCGAGATCTCGATTCGCGGCCTGATCAAGCCGGTGGGGGGGATCCATGAAAAACTCTACGGGGCCCGTCTGGCCGGGGTGCGCCGGGTACTGCTTCCCGAGGATAACCGGCGCGATATCCCGAAAGAGACTGGCCCAATCGAGGTTACCCTGGTCCGCACCATCGACGAGGTGGTCGATCTAGCCCTGTTGCCCGAACCGGGGCGGGGTGCCGTGCCGGAGGAGAAGGTGAGTTCCGCTTGAGCCTGGCTTTCGATCGCATCCAGCCCCATAGCGAGGCGGCCGAGCAGTCGGTATTGGGCTCGATGATCCTCTCCGACGAGGCCATCGCCCGGGTCGAGGAGATCTTGCAGCCCGAGGATTTCTACCACGAAAATCACCGGGATATCTTCAAGTGTGTCCTGAACCTTTACCGGGACGGTCAGGCCGTCGACCTGGTCACCCTCTCGGAAGAGCTGAAGCGCTGCGGCCTGTTAGAGAAGATCGGGGGGATCACGTACCTGGCCGAAGTGGCCGGGAGCGTGCCTTCGGCGGCCAACGCCGAGGATTACGCTGAGATCGTCCGCACCAAGGCCACCCTGCGCAACCTGGCTCGGGCGGCCCATCGTATCCTGAACAAGATCTATCAACCCGAGGAGAGCCTCCAGGCGATCGTCGAGGAAGCCGAGCGGGAGATTCTCGAAGTCTCCGGCCGGCGTACGATCAAGGGGTTCACCGAGCTCAAAGAAGTTCTGGACCTGGCCCTGGACCGGATCGAGTTCCTGTACAGCAACAAGGGCCAAATCACCGGAACCCCGACCGGCTTCGCCGATTTCGACGCCATGACCTCGGGGCTGCATCCATCAGAATTTATCGTTATCGCCGCTCGTCCCTCGATGGGTAAGACCCAGTTGGCCCTTAACATCGCCCGGTATGCCGCGGTCGAGAAAAAGAAGGCGGTCGCCCTGTTCAGCCTGGAAATGCCGGCCGAGCAACTGGCGATGCGCCTGCTGGCCGCCGAGGCTACCATCGACAGCCAGCGGTTGCGCAACGGGCATCTTACTGAGGATCATTGGAAGCGCCTCGGTCACGCCCTGGCCCGGCTCTCTGAGGCCCCGATCTACATAGACGATACCTCCGGCCTCTCGCTGAACGAGATCCGGGCACGCACACGCCGGATCCAGCAAGAGCACAAGCTGGATATGATCCTGATCGACTACCTCCAGTTAATGAGCGGGGGAACCGGCCGCCGGACCGAGAACCGCCAGCAGGAGATCTCGGAGATCTCGCGCGGCCTCAAGGGGATCGCCCGCGACTTGAACGTCCCGGTCGTGGCCCTGTCGCAGCTCTCGCGCGCTGTCGAGAGCCGGCAGGATAAGCGTCCGATGTTGTCTGACCTAAGGGAGTGCCTAACCGGGGACACTCTGGTTGCCCTGGCTTCGGGAGAGCTTAAGCCGATTGAGGATTTGGTGGGGTTGGCACCGGAAGTCCTTACCCTGGACGGCTGGAGAATAAGCTCGGGGCGTGCCAGCCGGGTGTGGTGTGTTGGCGAAAGGCCGGTATACCAGTTAACCCTGAGATCCGGCCGGACAATTCGAGCCACGGCCAACCATCCTTTTAGATGCCTGGATGGGTGGGTGGCCTTGGAAGCTTTACGCCCGGGTCATCGAGTGGCTATTCCTAGGCGTTACCCGGCCGGTCGGGGAGTGGAGGGAAGGCTAGCGGGCCAAGTCGGAAATACCAACATCGATACAGTTCCAAAGGAAGTCTGGCGGGTAGTTCGGGAAAGGATGCGCTTTCTGGGGGTGACTCAGCGTCAGATGGCCCAACTTCGAGGCACGGCGTACGGGGGCACCAGCCATTACCAATTCGCGCCATCCCGGAGCGTTTTGTCCGAATACGCGGCCTTGCTAAGGTTCGCTGCGCTGCGTGAATTGGCTGATGCCGACGTATTTTGGGACGAGGTAAGAAGCATTGAGCCTGACGGTGTAGCCCCGGTGTTTGATATGGAAGTACCGGGGTCGCATAACTTCGTCGCCAACGGAATGGTTGTTCATAACAGCGGCGCAATCGAGCAAGACGCCGATTTGGTCTGCTTCATCTACCGCGACGACTACTACAACCCCGACAGCGAAAAGCCCAACATCGCCGAGGTCATCATCGCCAAGCAGCGCAATGGCCCGGTCGGCAAGCTCGAACTAGTCTTCATGAAGGAATTCGGCAAGTTCGTCTCGCTTGACAAGAAGCACCTGGACTAGTGGCATCGTTCGGGCCTTTGATTGACAACACTTGAGGGGCTCTGCTAGAATTACCATGCCTTGGACCGGCCAATCCGGTCCAAGATCATGTCTGTGGCCAGACGGGGGGGGTATTTTCGTGTCCACAGCCGTTGTGGTCGGAGCCCAATGGGGCGACGAGGGTAAGGGCAAGATCGTCGATTACCTGGCTGAAGCCGCGCACCTGGTGGTCCGCTATCAAGGCGGGAATAACGCCGGGCATACTGTGGTGGTCGGGGACAAAGTCTATAAGCTGCACCTGGTTCCCTCGGGAGTCTTCTATCCCGAAAAGATCTGCGTCATTGGCCACGGGGTCGTGCTTGATCCAGAGGTTCTGGTCAGGGAACTTGACTACCTGGCCGGTCACGGCATCACCAAGCCCAACCTTAAGATCAGCCCTGGGGCCCATCTCATCATGCCCTATCACATCCGTATCGACGGCGCGGATGAGGACCGCAAGGGTGCCAACAAGATCGGCACCACCCGCAGGGGCATTGGCCCGGCCTATATGGACAAGTTCGCCCGTACCGGCCTGCGGGTGATTGACCTGCTCGACCGGGAGGAGTTCCTGCTCAAGCTGGAACGTTCCCTGGCCGAGAAAAATGCCCTGCTCGAGAAGGTCTACGGGCTGCCCGGCTTCACCATCCGGGAGATCGCCGAGCCCTACCTGGCCTACGCCGAGCGCATCCGGCCGCTGGTAGCCGACACTATCGCCATTATCAACGAGTCGATCGAACAGGACCTGCCCGTCCTCTTCGAAGGTGCCCAGGGCACCCTGCTCGACATCGATTTCGGCACCTACCCCTACGTGACCTCGTCCCATCCGGTCGCGGGCGGGGCCTGCGTCGGGGCCGGGGTCGGCCCTACCCAGATCAACAGCGTCATCGGCGTGGTTAAGGCCTACACCTCGCGCGTCGGTGATGGTCCCTTCCCAACCGAACTGGGCGATGAGACCGGGAACTTCATTCGCGAGAAGGGTCAGGAATACGGCACCACCACCGGCCGCCCGCGCCGAGTCGGCTGGCTCGACACCGTGATGGTCCGCTACGCCAAGCGGGTCAGCGGCCTGACCGGACTGGCTGTCACCCGCCTTGATACCCTCGGGGCTGTCCCGGCGGTCAAAATGTGCGTCGGGTACAAGATCGACGGGCAGATCACCCGCGACTTCCCGACCGGTCTCAAGGCCCTGGGCAAAGTCGAACCGATCTATGAGGAGTTCGAGGGTTGGGGTGAGGAGGTCCCCCTGGCCACACGAATCGATGACCTGCCCAAGCCGCTCCGGGCCTACCTAAACCGCCTGGCCGAGCTGACCGGCGTTCCGATCCAGATCTTCTCCACCGGTCGCGAGCGCGTGCAGACGGTGGTTTTGAATCCGGTATTCAAATAAAATCAGGCGGGCATGCTAGTTTCTGTGTCTTGTCAATTACGCCTGACCGCCTTATAATAAAGTTCACGTTGCGGGTGTAGTTCAATGGTAGAACGAAAGCTTCCCAAGCTTTAGACGTGGGTTCGATTCCCATCACCCGCTCCAATATGATAAAATCGAGGATGCCTCGGCATCCTCTTTCTATGGTCGGGGCGTTCGCCAGAAATGATTGCTGGCGGCGGCGCGCAGTGATAAGCCGGCGTAGCTCAATGGCAGAGCAGCTGAATCGTAATCAGCAGGTTGGGGGTTCAAGTCCCTTCGCCGGCTCCAGGTTAAAACCCGCGTCAGAAGCGGATTGCAATAGATTCGGGCCACCCGACAAGGTGGTCTTTTTTGTTGCCTTGTGTGCCTATAGTGTGCCAACGCTTCAAGGTCGGTTAGGACCGAAACCTTATGTTACAGAAGGACGTGGCAGTCTAGCGGCCGAATACCCCAGAAGACAATTCTTTGTTTGGGGGTTAAGTTTCCGTTGACCGATTACCGTCTGGTGTATAGAATAGTATTAACCCTTGGTGTTAATAATTTTATTTGGACCGGGGGATAATGATGGAGGTAGTTTATGCCACAACGTGGCTTAAGAAGCGATGTGACGGTGAGCGAGAGGCAAACATGGAGTGGGGTGCCGAGGTCGCCAAGAAGCTGCGCCAGCGTCTAGCTGAGCTGAAGGCGGCTACGAGGCTTTCTGATATTAGTCCCCACAGACCTGCCCGCCTTCATGAACTTGACCACGACCGGGCCGGGCAGTTAGCGGTGGACCTGCATGGTGGGTACCGCTTAATCTTTGTGCCGAATCATGAGCCTAGACCAACCAAGGCTGACGGCGGCCTAGACCGCGATAGAGTCACGGCCATCCAGATTGTAGAGGTAGGTGATTATCATGGGACCTGAGAAGCTGTCTTTTTCCCCTGACTGGGCCGTACCCCCTGGGGAAACGTTGCAGGAGTTGCTCGACGACTTTGGGATGAGCCAGGCAGACCTAGCGAGTCGCCTTGACCGCCCTAAGAAACTTGTGAACGAGATCGTCCAGGGAAAGAGCGCAATCACAGCGGACACGGCCATTCAGTTTGAGCGGGTTCTCGGACTGAAAGCCGAGTTTTGGCTAAACCTTGAGCAAAATTACCGTGAGGCTCTTGCTCGTCAGCGAGACCAGGAGGCTCTAAGTCGGGAAATTGACTGGCTCAAGACCCTTCCTCTGAAGCCCCTCGTAGAAAAAGGTTGGGTGGCAAAACAGCGGGATCCTATCGATCAGCTACGGGCTGTTCTTGAGTTTTTCCGTTGCGCGTCTCCTAGCGCAGTAGAGACCTATTGCGCTGGCCTTCAAGTTTCGTTCCGAAAGTCAACCAAGTTTGAGAGCGATCTTATGGCAACAGCAGCTTGGCTAAGGCGTGGTGAGCTGATTGGGCAAGAAGTCGACTGTGAGCCGTACGATAAGGGCAAATTTAGAGAGGCACTCCAGCGAATACGCCTCCTAACACCAAAGGAGCCGCAAGAGTTCTATCCCGAAGCCCAAAGACTGTGCTCGGAGTCTGGTGTCGCCTTCGCCATCGTGCCCGAAATTTCTGGCTGTCGGGTAAGCGGAGCTGCCCGCTGGCTATCCAAGGATAAGGCCATCATCCAGCTAAGTTTGCGTTACAGTTGGAGCGACATCTTCTGGTTCAGCTTCTTCCATGAGGCAGGTCACATTCTGCTTCATAACAAAAAGAAGGCGGTCTTCCTTGACGGGGGATACGGAGAGGATGAAGATGAGCAGGAGGCTAACCGGTTTGCCGCCGAGCAGCTCATCCCAAGTGTAGCTTGGGTCAAGTTCTGCGACAGAAGGGAGTTTGATCCTCACTTGGTCCTACGCTTTGCTGAGGAACTAAGAATTCATCCCGGCATTGTGGTTGGCCGCCTCCAGCATGAGGGAATAATTGGCCATGGTCACCTGCTTAACAGACTGAAGACTCGCTTCAAGTGGGCAAGTGACGTACTCCGCTGACTGAAAGTCAGCGGCATCTCAGGCGGCGATAGCCACCTTCGACTTGGTTTCGTAGACCGTATGCCATCCGAGGCGGATCGGCAAGACCACGGGCCGCGCCACACGGCCACTACTCCACTCG
>JBGFRN010000042.1:0-6007 GCA_041695105.1 Bacillota bacterium
TGGGTATTGGTGAACTGCGGGACGGCCACGGCCTTCCCCGCCAGATCCTCGACCCGGTTGACGCCGGCACGCGGGTCAACCACCAGCACCGCCCCGCCCTCAGAGGCTCCGGCCAGAACTTTGATTTTCGCTCCCCGAGAGAAATAGGTCATGGCCGGAACCGGCCCGACATAGCCGGCGTCCAAGCGGCCCGAGGCCAGGGCCTCCATCAAGGCCGGGCCGGCTTCAAAATGGTGGGGTTCGACCCTGGCACCAGCGCCGGTTTTCTCCAGTTCCCGCGCGAAAAGACCCTCCTCGAGCCCGATTAGGGCCGGGGCGTGAGCCAGGTTGGGAAAGTAGCCAAGCCTGAGCTTAGCCCCATCCGCCGGCCCGGAAGGCCCATCGCCGGTCGCGCACCCGGCCGCCCCAACCGCCGCCAAGAACAACGCCAAGAAAGCTATCGACGCCCAAGAGGCCAAACGCCGGATCAAAGATTTGCCCAAAGAAACCATCAGCCAGCCGCCCCCCGCCGGGCCTGGGCCAACCCCCATTTCTCCATCACCCGATCCTCAACCCGGCGAAAGACCAATTGGTCGAGAATGCTACCGGCAGCAAAGATCAGTGCCGCCACCGCCATTACCAGGCTGAGGTCGCCCAGGTTTCTCCCGATCATCAGGACTTGGCCCAGGCCGGCCCCGCTTCCGATCAGCTCCCCGGGCAGCAGGGCCCGCCAGGCGAACGACCAGGCCATCCTCATTCCGGTGATGATCGAGGGGACCGAGGCAGGCAGGATGACGTTCAGGAACAGTTTGGTCCCGCGCGCCCCCATGGTCGAGGCCGCCCGGATCAGCAGCGGGGAAACGGTGCGCACCCCGCTCTCGGTATTGGTGATCACAGTCCAGATGGTTCCGAGCACCACGACCACGATAATCGACAGGTCGCCGAATCCGAACCAGACCAGGGCCAGCGGGAGCCAGACTACGCTGGGAACCGTCTGGAACCCAAGCACTAGCGAACCGAAGGTCTCCCGGAGCAGGCTGGACCGGCCCAGGATCAGGCCGATACTGATCCCAAGTCCGACCGCGATCAGGTACCCGATCAGCAGCCTCCTGAAGCTGGCCGCCGCCGCCACCAGGAGGGTCCCGTCGGACACTCCCAGACCTATGGACCGGAGGACGTCGATCGGGCCGGGCAGAAGCATCGGGGGCAGGATACCCGACCTAGATGCCCCTTCCCAGATCCCGAGCAGGATCAGGAAGACGGCGATCCTTCTTAAGTATATAGTCAAAGTCGATCTCCTCCCGGACCACCTTTTCGATCTCTTCTTTCAGGCTCTCCAGGATCTCGCCCTCAAGGTTGACCAGCCAGGGGTCGGCCTCCAGGCGGGGTCTGGGAACCGGCACCCGAAACTCGCGTTTGATCCGACCCGGCCGGGTCCCGAACAGGAGAATCCGATCTGAAAGAAACAAGGCCTCGCGGATGTTGTGGGTAACGAAAATGATCGTCTTGCCGGTCTTTTCCCAAAGGTCCTGAACCTCGCCGTGCAGCAAGATCCGAGTTTGCTCGTCGAGGGAGGCGAAGGGTTCATCCATCAGCAAAACCCTGGGGTCCATCGCCAGGCCCCGGGCCAGGGCCGCCCTCTGGCGCATGCCTCCGGAAAGCTCATGAGGATAGCTGCCGGTAAAGCGCATCAAGTGGACAGACTTAAGGTGTTTTAGGGCCATATCTCGCCGCTGGCCGGGCGGAACCCCGATCATCCTCAGGCCGAACTCGACATTTTCCAACACCGTTAGCCAGGGGAAAAGGGCCGCTTCTTGGAAAATGACTACCCGGTCGGGCCCCGGGCCCCGGACGGGCTGCCCGTCGACCAGAACCTCACCCCCATCCGGTGTTTCCAGGCCGGCAATTATGTTCAACAGGGTCGACTTGCCGCACCCGGAAGGGCCGAGCAGCGAGACGAATTCACCCGGCCTGATGCTCAGGCTGACTTCGGACAGGGCTATCATTTCGGTGCCATCCGGTTTAAGGAAACGCTTGCCTACTTTTTCGACACTAACCTGCATTAATCCACCGCCTTGGCCGCCGCCAACATTTCCTACTATTCCGGTTGGATTTTGGTGACATAGACACTCTTACTATATTCCGACCAACTTTTGCTGTCAATCCGGGAAAAATGACATCTGGGAAAATTGAGGAAGGAATTATAAGGGGAGTCGAGAATCATAGTAATTATGGTCAGAACTATATAAATATCCGGAGGAATGATCCAGATGAAACTCAAGGGTTCCAAGACCGAAGCCAATCTGAAAGCCGCCTTCGCGGGGGAGTCAATGGCCCGCAACAAGTACACCTATTTCGCTTCAGTGGCCAAGAAAGAAGGCTATGAGCAGATCTCCTGGATCTTCCAGGACACGGCCGACAACGAAAAGGAGCACGCCAAGCGAATTTTTAAGTTTCTTGAGGGGATCGGCAGCACCCCGGCCAACCTGAAGGCGGCCGCCGATGGTGAAAACTATGAGTGGACCTCAATGTATCCGGAGTTTGAGAAGGTAGCCCGAGAGGAGGGCTTCAATGAGATCGCCGCCTTCTTCCACGAAGTCGCCCAGGTCGAACTGGAGCACGAGAAGCGCTATCAGGCCCTGCTCAAAAATCTCGAAGAGGGCAAGGTCTTCAGGAAATCCACCACCGTCAAGTGGCACTGCCGCAACTGCGGCTATGTCTATGAGGGAGAGCAGGCCGTTGACTGCTGTCCGGTCTGCAGCCACCCTCTGGCCTTCATGGAGGTTCACGCCGAAAACTATTAGGCCCCGCCGGTATCAGCCCGGCGAGGCCGATTGATCGGGAGGTATGCAAGATGGCTGAGGTAAAGCCGCTAAAGGTATCCGAGGTTCCCGGCATTTCCGCCCGGCAGTTGGCCGAGCACCACGACGTGCTGTACGCCGGTTACGTCAACAAGCTTAAGGAGATCCGCGAGGCGGCCAAGGGCACCGACCAATCCAAGGCCAACCAAACCTACAGCGCCCTGAGGGCGGCCAAGTCGGCCGAGCCCTTCGCCCTGAATGGTATCAGGCTCCACGAGGCCTATTTCGACAACCTCGGCGGTCAGGGCGGCCGGGCCACCGGCCGTGCCCTGGAATTGATCGAGAGGGACTTTGAATCGTTTGGGGCTTGGGAAGCTGAGTTTAAGGCCATGGGGATCGCCGCCCGGGGATGGGTGGTGCTGGCTTACGACATCGAAGATAAGCGCCTGCACAACTTCGCCATGGACGCCCACGACCAGGGCGGCATCTGGGGAGCCATTCCCCTGCTGGTGCTCGACACCTATGAGCACGCTTATATGATCGACTATGGCGTCAAGCGCGCCCCGTATATTGAGGCCTTCATGACGACAATTGACTGGGAGGTCGTCAACCAGCGGATCGCCGCGATCAACACCTGATTCCCAGCGGCGCGGTTTCAGCCCAAGGCGTCACCAGGTCCCGTACTTCTCACTGTCCTTGCGGTACTCCTTTATGCCGGCCCGGTGGTTTTCGGCCAGGTAGGTCATGAAACTCGAGGCTTCAAGGGACGAAGTCCACTGGTAGGCCTCCTCCAAGAGCTGGCCGGTGGCAAAACTGCCGTGGCCGCGCAGCATAACGATCTTGTACGACTGGAGCTGGTTTGAAACCAGCTCTTCTACTTCTTTGGCCCCGACTGTGTGCTCGGCAGCCACGACCGGAACCTTGTGCAGCAGGTACGATCCCTCGGAGTCGACCGGGAGGATTTCGTCCCGCGAGAGCGACAGTACCGTGGCATAAGACGGATGGGCGTGAACAATGGCCAGGGCCGAGGTGCGCTGGTAGATGGCCCGGTGGACGCCGATCTCGCTCGAGGCCAGTGCGATCCCGCTGTCGTTCTTATAGAGCCCGGTCTCGATGATGTCCCGGTCTTCCAGATGGCCGAGCATCGAGCCGCGCCGGGTGATCAGGATGCGGTCGCCGACCCGGATGCTCAGGTTTCCCCCGTGCGAGCTGATCAGGTGGGATAAGAACAGATCCCGGCCGATTTTCTTGAATTCCTCGATCATCCGGCCTGCGACCCCCCTTCCTCCCCGGCTCCAGTACCTGGACTGGCTCCGGTGCCGGGGCCGCCGAGATTGTCAAGACCAAGTTCCCGGAGCTTGGGCGGCGTCGGAACCCCGGCCGGGTCCCAGCCGCGAAAACGATAATACTCATCGAGCATCAAATCGAGGTCCACCGTCTGGCCCCGGGAGGGCCCTTCGGCTGGAGCTTCGTTTAATATCCGGGGTGGAAGTGTATCGTCGGCCCGGGTAAAGCCCTCGCGGAGATTAAAGAGGCGTTCGAGGTTCCAGATCCTCTCACCGATCCGCTGCAGGTCTTGAGCCCGGAACTCCTGCCCGGCGGCGGCCGAAAGCAGGCGGGCGAAAAACTCGTCGCCCAGAGCGAAGTGGGAGAACTTGCAGACCGAAAGCGAATCGAGGACAGCGGCCGTGTGCTGCAGGACGATCAGCAGACCGGCCTTGCCCCGAAAGGAGAAGCGGTCGATCATCTTGGGAGATCCCAGGATCTCCGGCCCGAGCATGTTCCCCCGCAGGTGGCAGCCGCCCCGGTTGGAAGTGGCGTAGCCCAGCCCCTGGGCCTTCATCCCGCGCGGGTCGTAGGCCGGCAGCTCGACTCCCTTGACCTGCATCGCCAGGTCCGGTGCCCCGTACCTCGCAGCCAACCGCCTCGACCCGAGGCCGATTTCAGCCCCGAGATCCCGCCCTTCGGCCGTCTGGCGCACCAATTCGACCAGTAAACCCGCCCGGCCGAAGCCCAAGTCGGCCTGAAGCCGGCCGCTCTCAGCCAGTTCCATGGCGCAGGCGATGGTCGATCCGACCGAGATCGTGTCCAGCCCGAGACGGTTGCAGAGGTGGTTGGCCTCGGTTACGGCTTCGAGGTCGGAGATCCCGCACTGGGCCCCCAGGGCCCAGACTGTCTCATACTCCGGGCCGTGCCCCTCCGAGCGGGAGGTCCTGGTCACCCGGCCGCAGCCGATCCGGCAGCCGTAGCAGGCCGAGCGTTTGATCAAAATCCGGCCGGCGATCGCCTCGCCCGAGATCTCGTCGGCCCCTTCAAAAACGGTTTTCCGGTGATTGTAGGCCGGCAGGGCACCGGCCTCGTTCATGATGTTCATCAGCACCGAAGTTCCAAACTCGGGCAGGGCCTTCGAGGTCACCGGGTGGGCTTTGACCTGTTTGTTAGCCTCATAGACGACAAATTCAAAGCGTTCGGGATCGGCCGCCTCGATCGGCCTCTGGCCGTTGGCAACGACGGCTTTCAGGTTCTTCGATCCCATCACCGCCCCAACCCCGCCCCGGCCCAGCGAGCGCGAACCGTCGGCCAGGATGCTGGCCAATAGCACCCGGTTCTCCCCGGCCGGACCGATCGATAGCACCGAAGCGGTCGATCCGACCCGTTCCTTCAGGATCCTGGTGGTGTCGACGGTATCCCGGCCCCAAAGACCGGCGGCTGGCTTGATCTCCGCCCCGGTCTCGCTGATCTCCAAGTAGACCGGCACCTGGGCCCGGCCGGTGATGATGACGGCGTCAAACCCGGTTCTCTTCATCCGGTAGCCCCACTGGCCACCGACATTGGAGTCATGAATTGCCCCCGAGAGCGGGGCCTTGGTCGTCAGGCTGGCCCGGCCCGAGGTCGGCGATTTGGTCCCGGTCAGCGGGCCGACTGCCAGGATCAGAGGGTTTTCCGGGGCCAGGGGGTCGAGGCCGGGGGGAACCAAACCAAAGAGCATCCGGGCTCCCAGGCCGCGCCCGCCGAGGTATGCGGACGCCAGATCCACCGGCAGCGGCTCAACCCGACCTGAGCCCGAGGTCAGATCGACCCAGAGGAGCCTTCCCATCCAGCCTTTCATGTCAATACCTCCAAAAGGGGGAACCGCCGGCCAGCGGGGGAAAAACGGAAAGAACGTCCCCATCCTCAAGCCGGTCGTCCTTCGACGTATGATGCCCGTTTCGAAGTAAAATCAGGCC
>JBGFRN010000206.1:0-5837 GCA_041695105.1 Bacillota bacterium
CCCTGGCTCTTTCAATCCCGAACAGGGCCGGGAAGGTGGCCTTTTGATTTTTAATATCAGACCCAACCGGCTTGCCTAGTTTGAACTGGTCGCCAACAATATCCAAAACATCGTCGTAAATTTGAAAAGCCAGGCCTAAACTGATGGCGTAGTCGTTCAGGGCGGTCAGGGCCTGACCCGATCCCCCGCCGGCCAGGGCCCCACTGATGACCGAGGCCCGGAACATGGCTCCCGTCTTTAGACGGTAAATCTCCTCCAACCCTTCCGCCCCGCTGCCTGGCCCTTCCTCAGCCTCGAGATCGAGGATCTGACCCCCGACCATGCCACGGCTGCCTGCGGCGGCGCCAATCTCGGCAATCACCCGACCGGCCAGCCTTGGGTCCGGAGCCTGTCCGGCAGCCCAAGCACCCAAAATCGCAAAGGCCTCGGTGAGTAGGGCGTCACCGGCCAGGACGGCGACCGCCTCACCAAATACTTTGTGACAGGTCGGACGCCCCCGCCTCAGATCATCATCGTCCATACAGGGAAGGTCGTCGTGGATGAGTGAATAAGTGTGAATCATTTCAATCGCTGCCGCCGCCGGGACGGCATCCTCGACCCGCCCGCCAACAGCCTGGCAGGCGGCAAAGCAGAGCGCCGGGCGGAGCCTCTTGCCTCCGGCGTAGAGGCTATAATGCATCGCCCGGTGAATCTGGACGGGGTAGGCTTCCTGGGAAGGAAGCATCTCCCTCATGGCCGATTCTACCAGGCGGCTCGACCAGTTCAGGTATTTCTTCAGGTCCATCAGGCTCCGGCCCCTTTGACGTCAAACGGCTCGGTCTTCTCACCGCCCCGGACCAGGGTTTCAATCTTGCCCTCGACTTCGTCCAGCTTGCTCGAACAGTACCGGGTTAGCCTGACGCCCTCCTGAAAGAGCTCCAGGCTCTTTTCCAAGGGCAAGTCCCCCCGCTCCAACAGATTCACAATCTCCGCCAACTGGGCGTAGGCCTGTTCAAAGCTCATCTCCTCTGGGAGAGCTTTACGTTCGTTTTTGGGCATCCCTGGCCCCTCCTTTTTTGGGGCTGGCTTCCGGCCAGACAGTGTCGACCCGGCAATCTAGTCCACCTCGGGCCAGCTTGACCTTGACCGCTTCCCCCGGCCAGACCTGATCCCAGCTCTTCACCAGAAATCCGTCCGAGGCCCGAGTGCAGAAGCTGTAACCCCGGGCCAAGGCGCTGAGCGGGGAGAGACCCTCGAGTCGTCCAATCAGCAGGTTGAAGCCCGCCCTCCGGCCGGCTATCCTCTGCCCCACCCCGGCTTCGAGCCGCCGCAAGGAATCATCCAGACGCTGGCGCCACTGCTGAATTCTTTCCAGGGGCCTGGTCAGAACCCGGCTGGCGGAAAGTGCGGCCAGGCGACTGCGCTCCAGCCTCAGGCGCCCAAACAGTCCCTGTTTCAGCCGCATCTCGCAGGCGGCCAGACCGCCCTCTAGCTCACGGCGCTCCGGCCAGACGCGCTCGGCCGCGGCCGAGGGGGTCGGTGCCCGCCAGTCAGCAACAAAGTCGGCGATGGTGAAGTCGGTCTCGTGACCCACCGCCGATACCACCGGGGCACTCGAACCCCGGATCGCCCGGGCCACAATTTCGGTGTTGAAGGCCCAAAGCTCCTCAAGCGATCCCCCGCCCCGGGCGATGATGATTACCTCCACCCGTCCAACCCGGTTGAGGTCGGCAATCGCCCTGGCTACCTGCCCAGGGGCCTCGTCCCCCTGGACAGCCACCGGGGCCAGCAGCAGGCAGCAATTCGGGAAACGGCGCCGGGAGACGCTGATGATGTCCTGAATCACGGCCCCGGACGGGGAGGTGACCACCCCGACCCGGCGCGGCAGCCAGGGCAGCGGCCGCTTCAGGGCTTGGTCAAACAGCCCTTCGGCCTCAAGCTTGGCCTTCATCTGCTCTAAGGCCTGGTAGAGAGCTCCCTTGCCGGACGGTTCGAGCTCATCAACGTAGAATTGATATTGTCCCGAGACCTCATAGACCCCGACGTTTCCCAAGGCCAGGACGGCCTGCCCCTCTTGGGGGACGAAACGCAGCCGGTCGGCCCGGCCGCGGAACATGACCGCCCTGATCAGGCCGTCCTCGTCCTTGAGGCTAAAGTAGATATGGCCTGAGGTGTGCCTTTTATAGTTTGAGATCTCGCCTCGCACCCATAACCGCCCAAGCAGCGGCGCTTCTTCAAGCGCTGCTTTGATGCGCCTGGTTAATTCGGTGACACTGATCGCACGACGCTCGCCAGGTTCAGCCAAATTTCGTTCGAGCTGTGACAGGAGCCTCACCTCCAGTTCACTGAGCTGAGATTCGCCGGGCCGGCCCTTCAGGCCGGCGGCCCGAACTCAAGACCGGATCAGACTGTTCTTGCAAGCGGTCAGTGTGTTGTGCAGCAGCATGGCAATGGTCATCGGTCCCACGCCACCCGGGACCGGAGTGATCAGCGAGGCCTTTGGGGCGACTCCCTCAAAATCGACATCGCCGCTCAGCTTGCCGTCAAGACGGTTCATACCGACATCGATCACGACGGCACCCGGTTTGACCATCTCGGGGGTGATCATCTTGGCCTGGCCGATGGCTGCCACCAATATATCGGCCCGCCCGCATTGCTCGGCCAGGTTGACCGTCTTACTGTGGCAGACGGTGACCGTGGCGTTGGCCCCCAGCAGGAGTTGTGCCATGGGCTTGCCGACAATGTTCGAGCGCCCGACCACAACCGCCTGCTTGCCGGCAGGACTTACCCCGTACTCCTTGAGCATAACCATCACGCCCAGTGGGGTACATGGAACCAGGCAGGGCAGCCCGATCGACAGGCGTCCGGCGTTTACCGGGTGAAAACCGTCGACATCCTTCTCCGGTTTAATTTCATCAAGAACCCGCTGGGGATCGAGCCCGGGGGGCAGCGGGAGCTGGCACATGAACCCATGGACCTTCGGATCCCGGTTGAGCCGATCCACCAGGGAAAGCAATTGATCCATGGTGGTCCCGGCCGGCAGCCGGTGCGTCTGGGAATGAAATCCGACCTCGCGGGCGGCCTTCTCTTTAGAATTGACGTAGGTCTGGGAGGCCGGATTGTCACCTACCAGGATGACCTCAAGCCCGGGGACGATCCCGTGCCGGGCCCGGAGGGCATTGACTTCTTCGGCGATGCCGGCGCGAACCTTGGCCGCCAGGGCCTTGCCGTCTATGAGCTTGCTTTCAAATCCTTGAATCACTTAAGCAACTCCCCGCTTCTTTCGCAGGTACTCGTCGATGCCCGCGGCTGCGACCTTGCCCTGGCCAATGGCCTGGATCACGGTCGTGCCGCCGGTGATCAGGTCGCCAGCCGCGTACACTGCCTCGCGTGAGGTAACGCCGGTGTCGGGACTGGCCACCACGCAGTTCCACCTGTTTGTTTCCAAACCAGGTGTGGTTCGGACGATCAGCGGGTTGGGACCCTGGCCGATGGCCATGATCACCGAGTCGCACTCAATGATGAAGTTGGAGCCCTTCTTCTCGACCGGCCGGCGGCGCCCGCTCTCATCTGGCTCGCCCAGCTCCATCTCAATGCATTCGAGCCCCTTAACCCAACCGGTGCCGTCATCGATGATCCGAAGCGGGTTGCATAGGGTGTGCCAGATAATCCCCTCTTCTACGGCGTGTTCGATCTCTTCCTTACGGGCGGGCATCTCGTCGCGCGAGCGGCGGTAGACGCTGTGGACCTCTTTGACCCCAGGCAGGCGGCGGGCGCAGCGCAGGCCGTCCATGGCCGTGTTGCCGCCACCGATGACGGCCACCCGCTGGCCGGCGCGAATCGGGGTGTCAAATTCGGGGAACTGGTAGGCCTTCATCAGGTTGACGCGAGTCAGGAACTCGTTGGCCGAGTAAACCCCATTCAGGCCCTCGCCGGGGATGCCCATGAACTTCGGCAGGCCGGCACCAGTGCCGAGGAAGACGGCGTCGTAGCCCTCTTCAAAAAGCTCGTCGACCGTCACGGTGGCCCCAACGATGGCGTTGCAGACGATTTCCACGCCCATGGCGCGCAGGCAGTCGATTTCGGCCTGAACCACCGCCTTGGGAAGGCGGAATTCCGGAATTCCGTACATCAGCACCCCGCCCGGAACGTGGAGGGCCTCGAATACCGTCACCTTATACCCTAGTTTCACCAAATCTCCAGCCACGGTAATCCCGGCCGGACCGGCCCCGACCACGGCCACCTTCTGGCCATTGGGTGCCGGTACCGGAGAGGGACAGACTCCGACCATCTCACGCTCGTAATCGGCCACAAAGCGCTCAAGGCGCCCGATCGCCACCGGCTGCCATTTCTTAATCAGGACGCAGGTCTTCTCGCACTGCTCCTCCTGGGGGCAGACCCGGCCACACACGGCCGGCAGCGAGTTTTGTTCCTTGATCTTTCGCGCGGCGGCCACAAAATCACCCTGAGAAATCAGGGCGATGAAATCCTTAATCGGTACCCGAGCCGGGCAGCCCTGCTCACAGGTCGGGTTCTTGCACTGGATGCAGCGATCAGCTTCGACCCTGGCCATCTCGGCGGTGTACCCGATGGCAACTTCACTATAATTCTTAATCCGCTCATGCTCGTTTTGAAGCGGCATTTCAACGCGGGGCGCTTTAGGATTAGCCATGTCTAGTTACCTCCCCCGCAGCGGCATTGGTGGGCTTCCATTGCCTGGAGCTGCTCTTCTCTATACATCCGGCCACGGCGAACGGCCTCGTCAAAATCAACCAGGTGACCATCGAAGACCGGCCCATCAACACAGGCAAATTTAACCTCGCCGCCGACGGTCATCCGGCAAGCCCCGCACATTCCGGTACCGTCGACCATGATCGGGTCGGCCGAGATCATGGTGCTGATCTTGTAAGGACGGGTGGTCTCAGAAACGGCGCGCATCATCGGCATCGGGCCGATGGCGATAACCTCATCAATCTGCTCGCCGGCCGTGATCAAGTCCATAAGGACATCGGTGACCAGGCCCTTGCGCCCGGCCGAACCGTCGTCGGTAGCCACCAGCAAGCGGTGACTGACCGCCGAAAGTTCATCCTGTAATATCAGCAGGTCCCGGTTCCGGGCGCCGATGATCGAAGTAACATAGACCCCGCCGCTTTGATACATGGCCTTGGCCTTGGGCAGGATCGGGGCGACCCCGAAACCGCCGCCAACGCAGACAACCCGACCATGGCCGGGGAGATCGGCCGGTTTGCCCAGGGGGCCGACGAAGTCAAGCAGGCTCTCGCCCTCTCTTAGAGCCGCGATTGCCGCCGAGGTCTTGCCGACCTCCTGAACCACGATGGTGACCGTCCCGCGCCCGGCGTCCCAGGCAGCCATAGTCAGGGGGATGCGCTCTCCGGCTTCATTGACCCGGACGATGACGAACTGTCCGGCCTTGGCCTTGCGCGCCACCCGCGGGGCCTCAATTTCCAATAGATGTGTCACGGGCGTCAAGGCTTTTTTTCTGACGATCTTGTACATAAGCGACCCCCTGTCTAAATATCACCGGAAATAATTACCGGTTATTAAAGCGACACCGGTGGCGTTGTCGGTGCAATATTGCGGTTCGGGCCACCATAACCTAACTTTGTTATTACCGCAACAAAGCGTTCGACGTAAAATTGTATTTGCCGGCACGCCGCCGACTAACAGGATATCATGAAGACCATAGCTTTGCACGGCGCGAAAAGTAATTTTTTCGATGGTACGACGCAGAAAATCAAAGATCCCCAGGGCGAGATCCTCGGGGGGGCAGCCGAGGTCGATCAGGCGCTTGGCCTGGGCTTCGGCACCCGAAAAACTGGGGGACAGCCCCCGGACGG
>JBGFRN010000290.1:0-5764 GCA_041695105.1 Bacillota bacterium
CGGCGATGGTCTCAGCCTTCCACGAGATCCACAACGCCCGGTTTGGCTACGCCCTGCCGGGCGCTCCCACCGAGATTGTCAACGTTCGCACTCGCGCCCGGGGCTTGACCGCCAAGCCGACGCTGACTAAGGCGGGGAAAGGGGCCGGAGCGGAGGGGGCCAGGAAAGGCGCCCGATCGGCTTATTTCAATGGTCAGTACGTGGAAACGCCGGTTTACGACGCCCTGCGCTTAGGGGCCGACGATAGCCTTCCAGGCCCGGCTATCCTTGAGCAGTCAACCACGACGATCATCGTGCCGCCGGACTACGAAGTCGCTGTGGCCCGGAACGGGTCTTTCCTGCTTTACACCAAGGGTCAGGTTCTCGAATCCATCCTGGCCCATCTGAGGAGGTGAAGAACATGGCCCACGAGATCGATCCTGTTTTGGCGGCCGTGATCTGCAATCGTCTGGCGGCCATTACCCGGGAGATCGGCGAAACAATGCTTCGCACATCCAGGTCGCCCATTTTTAGCGAGGCCCGCGACTTCGTTACCGCCATCTTTGACCACAAACTGCGTTGGGTGGCCAACAAGGGCTACATCCCGGTCATCGCCGGAACGGCGCCCCACGCCCAGCGGGCCATCGCCGAGGCTTTTGACGGGGACATCCACGAGGGGGACGTTTTCATCCTCAACGACCCCTACCGCGGAAATAACCACCCGCCTGACATCACCGTTACCAAGCCTGTGTTCTACCAGGGTCAGCTCCGCTTTTGGGCCATGGCCAAGGGGCACAACGCCGATGTTGGTGGCGGGGGCGTTGTGGGCTACAATCCGGCGGCGCGCGACTGCTGGGAAGACGCCCTCCGCATTCCGCCGATGAAACTGTACGAGCGGGGCCGCTACCGCAAGGACGTCTGGGACATGATCCTGCTGAACCTGCGGATTCCGTTCCTGGTAGAGGGCGACCTGCACTGCCAGGTCGGGGCCGCGACCCTCGGCGAGCGAGCCTTGGTCGGGCTGGTGGAGAAATACGGGCCGGATACGGTCGAAGCGGCCATCGACTACCTGATTGTCGCCTCGGAACGTCAAATGCGGGCCGAGATCCAGAAGATTCCCAACGGGCGGTATACTGCCGAGCGGTTAATCGACAACGATGGGGTCGGGCGAGATCGACCGATCGCCATCAGGCTGGCGGTTCTGGTGGAGGATGAGGAAATCATCTTTGATTTCACTGGCACGGATCCCCAAGCCCGTGGATACGTTAATTCCTCATATTCCAACACCGTCTCCTCATGTAAATTGGCGCTGTTCTCCTGCATCGATCCCGACGTGCCGATGAACGAAGGCTCAACGCGGGTGGTTAAGGTCATCGCTCCGGAGGGCTCGGTGGTCAACCCCCGTGAGCCTGCCCCGACCACTCTCTGCACTGTCTCGACCTGCGAGGCGATCACCGAATGCGGCTGGCTGGCCCTGGCCCAGGCGATTCCCGAGCGCTCCAACGCCGTCTGGGCGAGGTGGTTCGGACCCGCCTCAATGGGTCTCAACCCGCGCACCGGCCGCCCGTTTGCCGAGATCCATTTCATGACCAAGGGCGGCGGCGGCGCGACTCAGGGTTTTGACGGGTGGGATCACCTGGGCACCCCGGTCTGCTTGGGCGGTATCCGGGCTCCCGACCCTGAACTGCATGAATTGGTCAGCCCGTACACTATCCTGCGCTACGAATACCTGACGGACACCGCCGGGCCCGGCCAATGGCGGGGCGGGGCCGGTGTGGCCTGCTCGTGGCGCGTCGAGGCCGACGGCATCCCGATGGCCTTCTTCGGAAGCGGCACCCTGCCTGAGACTGCCCCCACGGGAATCCTGGGGGGCGCAGGTTCACAGCCCAACCGGGCCGTGCTGCGCCGGGCGGGCAACTCAGAGGAGCCGCTGGACGCCAACACCATGTTGATGGTGAATGCCGGGGACGTGATCGAAAGCTACAGTTCGGGGGGCGGGGGCTGTGGTCACCCGTTCGACCGGCCTGTGGAGAAAGTCTGGGCCGATGTGCGCGACGGGTTGGTTTCAGTCGAAGCGGCCCGCGACCTGTACGGGGTGGCGCTGGACCCGATCACCCAGGAGGTCGACCGCGAGGCGACAGAAAGGTTGCGTGCGACTCGGAAGTGAGGCGAGGGAGGTCAGAGCGAGAACGCCCTAAGAAAAACCCTCGCCGGTTGACTATCCGGCGAGGGTTTTTAATCAGATCTTCGAAGCCGCAATTTACTCAGCCCCAGGTCTTAGCCCCGGGCGGCGATCTTTTTCGCCAGGCGGGCCTTCTTGCGGGCGGCGGTATTCTTATGGATAACGCCCTGACCGGCGGCTTTGTCAAGGAGGCTGGCGGCTTTGTTCAGATGCTGGGCGGCGGCGGCGTCACCGCCCGTTATGGCGGAAACGACCTTTTTGACGGCAGTCTTGACGGACGACTTGATGGCGGCATTGCGGTGGGCGCGGGCTTCAGCCACCTGAGCGCGCTTGGCGGCCGACTTGATGTTGGCCAAACTTAACTCACCTCCCGGAAAAAACGATAGCAAGAATCATCCAATTGCCTAAGAACACTAATAAACAATACCACGCCAGCCAACTGGTTTCAAGTGTATATGAGACGGGTGTATATGAGAACGGGTGTATATGAGACGGGCTGTATGGAAAATCTAGATGATGCAAGGGGGTGATTGGATGCTCGGTTTAATTGTCCGCTTCATTGTCTCGGCTCTGGTCTTAATGTTCGTCGGGTTTCTCGTACCCGGGTTTCAAGTGGCAGGCTTTATCAATGCTTTAATTGCCGCCGTGGCTATCGCTGCTATCGGTTACCTGGTGGAGGCGGTACTCGGCAACCGGGTTTCAGCTCAAAGCCGGGGCGTGATAGGTTTTCTTACGGCTGCGGTGGTCATCTGGCTGGCGCAGTTCGTGGTTCCGACAATGCAGGTCACCGTCTTCGGAGCCTTGCTGGCTTCGCTGGTCATCGGTCTGATTGACGCCTTTGTGCCGACGGAATTGCGCTGACAACGGTTATTCCTGAAGGGGCTGTCCCAAAAGTAGGGGCAGTCCCCTATTTTTTATGTAAATAATTTAGAAGTATGGGGTAGCCGAGGGGGCTGTAATCCCTCCGACTTCAGTCGGGGGATACACGGACCCCCTCGGGAATTTTCGTTCGCGGCAATTCGCGCCTTAATCAAGAAATGCGCTTGATCAAGAAATGCGCGCTCTCAAGACAAGGAAAAACGTATCGGATTGGAGAATGATCGAACAGATGTGCGACCTAATGGGAGGCGGGAGGTGAACCGGAATCATGCCCATGTTAACGCTGAAAGCCAAACTTATTGGGAACGAACCAGCGCGGGCCGTTCTTGCCAATCCGCCTCGGATGGCATACGGTCCACGAAACCAAGTCGAAGGTGGCCTTGCCGCCTGAGATGCCGCTGACTTTCAGCCGGCGGAGTACGTCACAGCAGTACAAGGGTGGCGGCGATTTGCCCCATTTTTTCATAACACCGTGCGAAGGTAAATAGAAATGGGGTGTAGTCTTGTCCGGATGGTGGTTGTTATGGGTATCTTCCGGCGCATTCCCGCCCGCCTCCCGGTGGCTTATGCCGCCGTAATGGTCTTGATTCTGGTCCTGATGCTGGACTTTCGGTCACTCGTCCCGGGGTGGGTGGCCGGATCCGACTCGACCCAGATGGAGCCGACCCCGATGGAGTCGTCTGTTCCGGCTATGGCGGCGGCACCCGGCGGGCAGCGCGGCCAGAGCGGCCAGAGCGGCCAGAGCGGCCTTTTACCGACCGCCCTGACTATGTTTCAATCGCCCGGAGCGGACTTGATTCCCAGGATGCTTTCTATGGTTAGGCTTTGGTTCCCCGAAACCGAGTTCCTGAAAAGCGTACTGGCGGACGGCGTTCCCCTGATGTCGATGCTCGAAAAACCAAGCCGCCCCCGGGAGCCGGTCCCGGCCTGGAGGCGGGTTGCGGAGACCTTGGGCTATTACGTCTCTGGGATCGATGCGGGAGATCCGCTGGCTGTCCTGGCCACTCAAATTCCCATCTTGGTCCTCAACCCTTCCGGAGGGATAGCCGAGGTGGAAAAGGAAAGCGACCACAGCAGCTTCGATCCGATCGGATGGTTTTGGGGCCCACGCCGGCGGGATCCGACTTCGGGAACCTGGACCGGGCCGCCGATGGTTTTGGGCCAGGGCCCGGTGGTGGCCTTCTATAACACGCACGCTTATGAGTCATATTTATCCGAGATGTCCAGCCGCCCGGTATTTCTTGGGGACATAGCCACTTGGAACAACGAGCGCAACGTAGTCCGGGTGGCCCAGGAGATGGCCCGTACGCTTTTTGAACGCTATCAAATACCGACGGTCCACTCACCAGCTCACCACAACCAGGAGGGTCAGGCCCTTTCTTACAAACACTCGCGCCTGACGGCCCAAAAGATGCTGAAGGAGTTTCCGACCGTAAGAATCTTGGCCGACATCCACCGGGACTCGGCCGAGCGGCCGGAAACGCTGGTTGAGATCAAAGGCCAAAAGTACGCCCGGGTTATGCTGGTAGTGGCCATGGGCGATCCCGAATCCGGACTGGCCCAGCCCAACGCTGTCAAGTCGCTGGCCTTCGCCAACGAGCTGTTCAGGATCATGGAGCAGAAGTACCCTGGCCTGGGACGCCCGGTCTTGCCGAAAAAGGCTCGGTATAACCAGGACCTGATTCCGGGCGCGATCCTGATCGAGGTCGGCGGTCCGGAAAACAGCCTGGACGAGGCGCTGAACAGCGCCCGGGCCATGGCTGATGTGCTAGCCGAGGCCATAAGGATCGACCGGATTCCTTAGAATCTCGGGACAAGTCCCGCTCACTAGGTTGACACTTGACAAATATTGCCCACCTGTTGGACCTGCCGAGATTTCAGGGGGCTCTCGCGCAATTTTTTAAGAGCAAACCGAGCTTTAAGCTGAAAAAAATTGCGCGAGGTCCAGGATGCTTCAAGAAATAACCAAAGTGTGGGTTCGTTCAGACCCTAATTAGGGCCAAATCCCAGGTTTTTATACCCCGTAGGGTAGGAATTGGTCCCAAAAAGATCCTAAAAGGAAATTCTCACTCAAAATTTTAACAAAAATCCATCTGTTGATCTTAAAAAAATTGAGCGAGAACCCGGCCGCCAAGGAGGCATGAATTCATGGCGAGCGCGGTGCAGGCGCCACATCACCCGCACCGGTATCACCGATATTACACACCGATATCACCGCACTTTACCCTCCGTGAGCGCGGTGATATACTATTGTGAGATTTTGCCGCAACGGAGGGCATTTTGTTGATTGCCGGCTTTCCCGAATATCAGCAGGAAAACATAAGGAATTTCTGCATCATTGCCCATATTGACCACGGAAAGTCGACCCTGGCCGACCGGTTGATTGAAACGACCGGTCTTCTTTCGGCCCGCGAGATGGAGGACCAGGTTCTCGACCAGATGGATCTGGAGCGGGAGCGAGGCATCACCATCAAGGCCCAGGCCGTCCGGCTGGCCTACACGGCCAAGGACGGGGAGACATACATCCTCAACCTGATCGACACCCCGGGCCACGTCGATTTTACCTACGAGGTCTCGCGGTCACTGGCTGCCTGCGAGGGGGCCCTGCTGGTCATCGACGCCGCTCAGGGAATCGAGGCCCAGACCCTGGCCAACCTATACATGGCCCTGGACGCCGGGCTGGAGATCGTTCCGGTGATCAACAAGATCGACCTGCCCAACGCT
>JBGFRN010000185.1:0-5757 GCA_041695105.1 Bacillota bacterium
CCAATACATCAAGGCGATGCTGTCGCCGCTGATCCAAAGGCTCCCGACCTCGCCGTCGGGGACCGGGTTGCCGTTCTCGTCGACGATCTTGGCCTGGTAGCCAGGCACGATCTGGCCGCTTGAACCCGGGCGCGACTGGCCTGGGCGGTTGGAAATGAAGATATGCAGGATCTCGGTCGAGCCGATCCCGTCAAGAATTTCGGACTTGAAGCGCTCTTTCCAGCGCTCGTACAGGGCTTTGGGTAACGCCTCCCCAGCCGAAACGGCTTGCCGGATCGAAGACAGGTTGTACTTCTGCTCGGCGCCCTCAACCGCCAAGAGCCCGGCGTAGGCGGTCGGAACGCAGAAAAAGAGCGTCGGCTGGTACCTGTCGATAGTCTCAAAGATCCGCTGCGGCTCGGGACGGTGCGGGTTGAGCACGGTTGAAGCCCCGACATAAAACGGGAAATAGAGCCCGTTGCCTAGACCGTAGGCAAAAAAGAGTTTGGCCACCGAATAGGTCAGGTCGTTCTCGCCTATGCCCAGGATGCCCTTGGCGTAGTACTCAGCGCAGACGACCATGTCGTGGTGGAGGTGGACCGTCCCTTTGGGGAAACCGGTGGTGCCGGAGCTGTAAAGCCAGAAGGCGGCGTCGTCCTTGCTCGTCTCGACCGCCTCAAGTTTGGGCGAGGCGGTGTCGAACAGACTCTGGAAGGAAAGCTGGTCCGGTCCGGCGTTTCCAACCACGACGAGGTGCTTGAGGTACTTGAGTTCCCCTCGCACGGCCTCGATGTTGCCCACCAGGGCCTCGCTGACGATGGCCACCTTGGCGCGGCTGTCGTTGAGAAAGTAAAGGTAATCCTGGGGCTTCATCAGGGTATTGGTCGGAATTGGAACGGCGCCGGCCTTGATCGCCCCGAAGAAGGAGTAGACGAACTCAGGACAGTCAAGCAGCAGGAGCAAGACCCGGTTCTCCATCTCAATCCCGAGATCGAGCAAGAAATTTCCGACCCGATTGACCCCTTCCAGTACCTGCTGGTAGGTGATCCGCTGCCCTTCATAGTGGATCGCGGTCTTGGATGCGCGGCCCTCGGCGACGTGCCTGTCAACAAAGACCGTGACGGCGTTGAAGACCTCGGGAACCTTGACCACCGATTCTGACACTAACCTCACTCCTTGTATGCTAGCGACAACAGCCGTTTGGCATCTTCAGCCCAGTCTAATGTCTCAGGATTCCGGAGCGATCGACGCGGCGGATGGCCGCCAGCTCGAGTTCAGTAGGCGGCGGGGTGGTCGGAACTTCGGGAGTGATGACCAACTGGAAGCCGGTGTTATCGATTACCTGCTCCAGGGTCACCCCCGGGTTGAGCGATTTCAGCCGCATCGCCTTGGTCTCGGGATCAAAATCCATTACGCAGAGCGGCGTCACGACCAGGCTCGGCCCCTGTCCGGGCAAGCCCTGGGCCTTCCAGGCCTCCGGGCCGCTCAAAAAACCCGGGCCGCTGTTAAAGTCGACCTTCTCAACCAGGGTCCGGGCGTTATGGGACATGGTATAGATGATAGTGCGTTTGGACCGAGGCAAAAACGGAAGGCCGACCGTACCCGGGCCGCGCATCTTGGGATGGCTGTAATCACCCACGCAGACCAGGTTGCAGTTGCCGTATTTATCGATTTGAAGGCCCCCAGCAAAAAAAACATCGATCCGGTTCCCGTGTCCCTCCAGGAGGATAACGTCAGGCAAGGGTAAGGCACCGTCCGACCGGAGCAGGGCGTAATCACAGGATGACCAGACCAGGGGCTCCTGGCGCGGGTTGACCGAACCGCTGCCGCCGGCGATGTACCAGAGGTTCGGGGCATGGGTAAGCTGAGAGGCCCGGCAGGCGGTCATCGGGATCATGCTGACCGCTCCCATGATGGCGATCTCGCCGTCCTTGAGGTCGCGCATCATCACCGCGGCCATCAGTTCAGAGACAGTATAGTCGCGGGTGTTTTCGTTAGCAACCGTCATCTGGCCTCACCCCCGACCAGGGATTCCAGGCGGGCGGCACCGCCGACCTTACAGAGATAAGCGGCCTCGTCCTCGGTCCCGTAAATGTGCTCCTGCAGGTAGGCATCAAAGCTTTCAGGGGTCTTCCCCGATTTAATGTAATCTCTGAGCACGACCTCGTCGAAGCTGTAGTAGGTGTGGGAGGCAGTCGGGTGGCACCCGAAGGGCGCCTCAACCACCGCCGAGACCAAAAAGCCGGGTATGGTACTGCCCGAAGGCCAGGTCATGGCCACCTCGTTGGGAACCACCCGCTCGACCTGGACGATGACCGTCTCGGCGGCCAGGGCCATCTGGCGGTCGGTGAACTGGCTGCCCCGGAAGATGGCGTTACCGTAGGGATCGGCTTCCTGGCAGTGGATGACCGCCACAGACGGCTTGATCGGCCTGGCCGTCATCACTCGCCGGCCGGTATACGGGTCCGTGGTGAAGTTGTAGTATTCGGGGTTGATCCGGTGAAGGTCAGAAAGCTCCAGCCCGGGCGGGTAGGGTATAAAGGGAATGCCCCCAGCCCCGGCCTGCAGGCCGTAGACCAGATGCGGCTCGTCGACCTCGAACAGCTTGAGACTTCCAGACTCAACCCCCCGGCGGAAGTTGGCCGAGAGCCCGAGGTGCTCGAACCCGATATACGAGGTGACTACCTCGCCCACCAGGCCGGCGCCGATCAAAAGATCGGCGTTGACGCCGGCCGAGGGGCTGGTCACCAGGCGCTTGACCCGGCGCTTCTGGCGCACAATCTCGCGCAGCACGGCCATCGGGTTGTTGTGCATATGCATGCCCCCGATGGCCAGCTCAGGCAGGCCATCGGGGATAAGGTTGGAGACCGCTTCCTTGATGGTGACTACCTTGCTTCGGCGTTCGACGGCCGGAAGGGAAGCGGCGGGGAGTGGCTGGTTCACAGCTTGGCACCGCACTGGCCGCAGAAGTCGAACATATCCGGGATGCCCTTGGCCCCGCACTTGGCGCAGTCCTTGGTGTGCGGGCCCCAGACAAATTCACTCGAACCGCCCGAAGCGCCGCGCTGGCGGACACCGATGTAGTCGGTAGGACGCTTCTCCACAAAGGAACGCATTCCCTCCCAGGGTTCGAGAGAAGTGTAGTGCAGGGCCAGCCAGTCGCGGGCGTGGCCGATGGTCATTCCCCAGGAAAAATCCTTCCAGAAGTTGGTCTGCTGCTTAGTATAGCGGGTGCATTCGGGGAACTTGTTAATCAGTTTCTGGCACATCTCGTCGACGGCCTTGTCGAGCTCGGCGTAGGGCACGACCTGGTTGACCAGGCCCCACTCCAGGCACTTCTGGGCCGGAATCGGCTCGCACAGGAAGAGAATCTCGCGGGCGCGACGGTCGCCGACGATGATCGGCAACCACTGGGTAGCGCCGCCGGCCGCCACTGAACCGACCCGGGTACCGACCTGACGGATGGTGGCGTGATCGGCCATAATGGCCAGGTCGCAGGCCATGTTGAACTCGTTGCCGCCCCCAGCCACCATGCCGTTGATCCGGGCGATGGCCGGCTTGCCGATATTGCGAAGAACATCGTGGCACTCAACGAAGAGGCCCATCCACTTCCAGTAGTCGCGCGGCTTGACCAGGTAATCTTCGGCGTACTCCTTGACGTCGCCACCGGTACAGAAGGCCTTATCTCCAGCGCCGGTCATGACGACGACCGCAACGCCGTCGTCCCACGAGGCGTCACGGAAAGCCTGGGTCAGCTCCCGCAGGCATTCGGTGCTGTACGCGTTGTAGACATTGGGCCGGTTGATGGTTACCCGGGCGACCCAGTCCTTTTTTTCATAGATAATTTCCTTGAAATCGAACGAGTCAGCGGGGCGAGCAGCAAACTTTTGTCCCATTAAAAGAGCCTCCTTTTTTGATTGACCATTTGAGGCGGCCCGAGCCCGGTCACCTGTCATCGATATCCTTACTCACATGACACGTGACATATAATAATTAATTCGGGCCGCCAGCAACATCAATGTTCCTCAAGACTTTTCCTGGATCATGGTGGTTATTACAAAGCCTTAATTTATTCGTCGCTTTTAATGACGTATCGACTTTTTATGATATATCGACCAGAAAGTTTTCGCCACAGCCCGCTAAATTCCTTCTTCACTTTCATTTAGAAGGAACTCTTCGCGGTGACCGAAAGCCACTCGGTTATCGGTCATCGAAATTCTACCCGGCCTGAAGCGGTAGAGCCGCGCCTTACCCGTCTTTTGAAAGGCCCCTGAATTTTTCACCAAAAGGGGAGCGGCGAAGGGAAACTTGGCCAAGTAGGACGTCATTGCCCGGGCCTTCAAAATCGGGTCTGCGACCTGGCCGGCCATGCCTTCAAGTTGAAGGCCCTGAATTTCGGTCCAATTCTGCCCGTCGTCGGTTACGGTCGCCGCCGCCCAGGGGTTTCGGGCCAGGTTCAGGCAGTGATCCGAGTCGGGGTCGGACATGAAATACAGGTCAAATCCGATCTCACAGTAAAAGACCGGGGCTGCCTGAGGCCGGCCGCCGGCCGCGACTGTGGCCAGGACCATCGTATCGTGGTTCTTGAGATACGTGCGGATCTTGGTCTTCAACTCATCCAAGCTCAACGGGCGACCTCCCTCCCCTTGACCATCAGCCAGAGGCTCCGGTTTATCGGAGCCTGGAGCCCCTGGCTCTCCGCCGCTCCGACTACCGCGCCGTTAATGAAGTCGATCTCGGTCCGGCCCCGGGTTTCGAGGTCAACCAGCATCGAGGACCGGTTCTCGGCCGTCGCCGTGCAGACCTCCCTGAGCCGGGCCGCCGGGTCGGGGTAGGGTAGCACAACGCCAAGGGACCGGACTGCCCCGAAGGCCTCATCCAGCGCCGAAGCGGCCAGCTCCCAGGCCGCCGGTATTTCAAGGATCCGGCCGTTGGTCACGCCCAGCAAGGCGGTGACCGGGTTGATGGCGCAGTTGATCAGCACCTTGCCCCAAAGGACCCCGGCGACGTTTTGAGCGACCGCGGCCGGCACCCCCGCCACGGCGAGGGCCTCTGCCGCGGCCGGGCCCCGCCCGAGGGCATCCTCAGGCTCCGCGATCACGGTCTCCCCGATGCCCGAGTGCCGGATCACCCCCGGCCCGATCATTCGGGCCCCGTGTCCGGTTGACCCGGCCAGGACCCGATCGGCCCCGAACGCGCCCTGCAGGATCTCAAGGTTGCCAACCCCGTTCTGCAGGGACAACACGGTTGTCTCGGGCCCGACCAGGGGGGAAGCCGTCCGGCAGGCCTCCACGGTGTCGTAGGCCTTGACCGTCACCAGGACCAGGTCGACCCGGCCGATCTCAGCCGGATCGACCGTCGCGGCCGGAAAAAAACGCTCCTCGGCCCCCGAAAAAGTAACAAGGAGCCCGTCCTGGGCTACTGCCCGGGCGTGCTCCCGGTTTTTCGCGATCAACCAGACCCGGTGGGCCCGGGAGAGCCATCCGCCAAAAAGACTCCCGACCGCCCCGGCGCCTATGACGGCAACCTTCATTAGCCGGTTCTCCTTCTGCCCCTAGCGCCTTTGGGCGCCCCCTCAAAGATCGAGTCAAAAAAGCGCTCGGCCTCTGGCGTGAGGATTTCGTAGTAAGCGGCGAAAAGTCTTCTCGCCCTGTCGCCCAGCCAATCGGGGGTAAGCAGTTCCCCGGGGAGGCCGGGGTCATAGTACGGAAACTCCCGGTAGTCGTGAACCAGCGAGAAACGTTCCAAGAAAGCCTGGCCCGGCACAAGGGCTCTCCG
>JBGFRN010000187.1:0-5735 GCA_041695105.1 Bacillota bacterium
CCGCCACGACCCTATCCAGCGGGTGGGAGCCGGCTGAGCGCCGGTCGGTGACCAGACAAAGCGCCGGGGAACTCGGAAAGGGCTTCATGTAGCAATATTTCTCAACTCGAACCGTTTCTCCTTCTGACAGGAAACGCCCCGGTTAGCATGGAATATTATGGCCTGGGATTCGAGTTGATTCTTACCGGAGGTAGGAATTTTGACGGAACAGATTTACGCCGCGATCCTGGCAGCCGGGCAGGGAACGCGCATGAAATCAGACTTGCTCAAGGTGCTTCACCCGGTGGCCGGGCGGCCGATGGTCGGGCACGTCTTGCGCGCGGCCCAGGGGGCCGGGGTTGGGAACTGCCTGGTGGTGGTCGGTCACCAGGCTGAAAAGGTACAGGCCGCCCTCGGAGACCAGGTGCAGTATGTTTACCAGTTGGAGCAAAAGGGCACCGGGCACGCCGTGATGCAGTGCGAGCCGGGCCTTTCGGGGAAAGCCGGGGATCTGTTGGTCCTCTACGGGGACAACCCGCTGCTCGACGCGGCGACGATCTCGGACCTGGTCCGGGTACACCGCGAGACCGGAGCCGAGGCCACGGCTCTGACAGCGATCATGCCCGACCCGAGCGGCCTGGGCCGGATCCTCCGGGACGCCTCGGGCGGCTATGTGAGGACAGTCGAGGAGAAGGACGCCAGCCCCGAGCAGCGCCAAGTCAAAGAATGTATGTCGGGGATTTTTGTTTTTAAGATGCCTCTGGTTTTCGAGTTATTGAAGAACCTAAAGCCAAACAATGTCCAGGGTGAATTCTACCTGGTAGATGTCCTGGGGAAACTGGTCGAGATGGGCCGGCCGGTCTCAATTTCAATCGCCTCCGACTACCGGACGGTGATCGGCCCCAATACCCGCCAGGGGCTGGCCCAGGCCGAGGCCATCATGCGCGAGCGGGTGCTGGAGCGGCTGATGAACGACGGCGTTACGATCATCGACCCGAACAACACTTACATTCACGATACGGTCGCCGTCGGCCGGGACACGGTCGTGCGGCCGTTCAGCTTCATTGAGGGGGACACCGCCATCGGCCAGGGCTGCCAGATCGGTCCATCGGCCCGGATCATTGATTCCAGGGTTGGAGATGGGGTGACCGTCGATATGTCGGTGGTTGAGGAGAGCTTGGTGGAGGCCGGGGCCCGGATCGGTCCCTTCGCCCACCTCCGCCCGAAATCGGTCATCGGCGAGGGGGCTGAGATTGGGAATTACGCCGAGACCAAGAACACGGTGATCGGGGCCGGGGCCAAGGCCCACCACCACTGCTATCTGGGAGACTCGACGATCGGCCAGGGGGCCAACATCGGCGCCGGGGTGGTGGTGGTTAACTACAACGGGGTGGCCAAAAACCGGACGGAGATCGGGGAACGCGCTTTTGTCGGGTGTAACGCCAATCTGATCGCGCCGGTTAATATCGGCGAGGATGCTTACGTGGCAGCCGGCTCAACGGTTAATCAGAACGTACCCCCTGGGGCGCTGGCGATCGCCCGGGCGAAACAGGAGAACAAAGAAGGGTATGCCGGACGAGTTCGGGCACAGCTTGCCAGGAAAGCAGGAAAGGATAAGCCCAAGGAGAAGTAGGGGGGTTGTGAGAAATCCATATAGGCCGTCAATTTCAAGGAGGCAAACCCGAACCATGGCATATTCAGACGCTCGGCTGAAAATCTTTACCGGAAACGCTAATCTGCCGCTGGCGCAGGAGATCTCCGACCATGTGGGGATTCCATTAGGCCAGGTTGAGGTCGGGCGGTTTGCCAACGGTGAGATCTTTGTCATGATCAACGAAAGCGTCCGCGGGTCCGACGCCTTCGTCGTACAGTCCACCTGTGGGGCGGTCAATGATTCCCTGATGGAGCTTCTGATTATGGTCGATGCCCTGAGACGAGCATCGGCCAGAAGAATCACGGCCGTCCTTCCCCACTACGGGTACGCCCGCCAGGACCGCAAGAGCCGGGGGCGTGAGCCGATTACAGCCAAGCTGATTGCCAATCTGATCACCGTCGCCGGTGCCCGCCGGATGCTGGCGATGGATCTGCACGCCCCGGCCATCCAGGGCTTTTTCGATATCCCGGTCGATCACCTGTCGGCCATCCCCCTGTTGGCCGATTACTTTGGTTCGAAGGATTTTACCCGCGACGTCGTGGTCGTTTCGCCGGACACCGGAGGCGTTGTCCGGGCCGGCGATCTGGCTAAGAGGCTCGGGGCCGCCATCGGCATCATCGATAAACGTCGACCCCAACCAAATGTTTCCGAGGTCATGAATGTAATCGGGGACGTAAAGGGAAAAACTTGTATTATGGTCGATGACATCATCGATACCGCCGGCACCATCGTGAAAGGGGCCGAGGCCCTCCTCGATCGGGGCGCCGCCGAGGTTTACGCCTGTGCCACTCACCCGGTTCTCTCAGGGCAGGCCAAGCAGCGGTTGGACAAGTCCCCCTTTAGAGAGGTCGTCGTTACCAACACCATCCCGATCGACCCGGATAAGAAACCTGATAACCTGGTGGTGTTGTCAGTGGCCGAGATGCTTGGGGAGGCCATGATCCGCATTCACGAGGACCTGTCGGTCTCGAAGATGTTCGAGTGAACATCCGAGGAGGTCCCCATTAAGTTGAATCATGTTTCACTGGCGGTACAGGGCCGGAAGGCCGGCAAGAGCCAATCGCGGGCTCTCCGGCGAGCCGGCTACGTTCCGGCCGTGGTTTACGGCCACGGGGTCGAGGGGCTACCGGTCAAGGTCGAGGCCAAGGAATTGGAGCGGGTGCTCAGCCGGTCGGGCCGGCACGGGCTCGTCGAGCTGAAGGTAACCCCTGCTGATCTGGGGGAAGACCATATCGCCCTGATTAAAGAGGTTCAGGTTGACCCGGTCACCAGGCTGTCGGTTCACGCCGACTTTTACCGGGTGGCCATGAACGAGCCGGTCAAGTCGTCAGTCCGGATCATCCTCCGGGGTACCGAAGAGATCCTGAAGGCCGGGTGGATCGTCGAGCAGCAGGTCTATGAAGTCGAGGTCGAGTGTCTTCCGGTCAACCTTCCCGACTCGGTCGAAGGCGACCTGCATGGGCTGCGTCCCGGTCAGCACATCACGGTGTCCGATCTGCACACCCCGCACGGGGTAACGGTTCTGGACGCCCCTGAATTGGTGGTGGCGGTGATAGATCAGGTCAGGATGCCGGACACCACCCCGGACACCGACCGGGGGATGCCCGAGCTGGTCGACGCGAGAGAAGGCCGGGAATAACCATCCCGGCCGGAGAAACGGTGGGGGAGAAATCGGGTGAAACTGTTGGTTGGGCTGGGGAATCCCGGCCCTCGCTATTCCAATACCAGGCATAACGTCGGTTTTATGCTGGTAGACCGTCTGGCGTCGGAGATGGGGGTCAAGGTGACTCGTCCGGCCTTTAGGGGCCTAACTGCCGAGGCCGCTTTGGACGGTGACAAGTTGCTGTTCCTCAAGCCCCAGACCTACATGAACCTATCCGGGGACTCCGTGATTGAGGCGATGTGCTACTACCGGCTGGATCCGACCGATATCCTGATCGCCTATGACGACATGGATTTGGATCTTGGCCGCCTGCGCTTCCGTCTCTTGGGCTCGTCCGGGGGCCACCGGGGAACCCAGTCGATTATCGACCGGCTGGGCACTGGCAAGTTTCCCCGCCTCAGGCTGGGGATCGGTCGCCCCCCGGCCGGTTTCGAGGTGGTCGATTACGTTCTCTCGGCCTTTGGAGCGGCCGAGACCACGGCCCGGGACCAGATGCTCGCCAAGGGGGCGGAAGGTGTCAGGGTGGCTTTCAAGGACGGGGTTCAGGTGGCGATGAGCCGATTTAACGGCGGCTGAGCGTGGAATACTAACCGCATGAAAGTACGCTATATTTGTGACGCCTGCGGGGCCGTGGTCAGTGAGTTGACCATGCCACGACTCGACGAGGAACGGTTGGGGTTCAACGCTTTAACCGCTGAGGAACGCCGGGAGATCATCAGCACCGACGCCCTGACCGGGACCGTGACGGTCAACTCCCTATGCGACGATTGCGTTGAGGATTGGGAAGAGCGGCCGGGCCCGCCGGCGATCCACTGAGGCTCGCGGCTCAGGCTCGCGGCGGGATTGACGTCTTGCCCCTTGAGGTATATTGTAAAGGTGCGCAATTTTAGGCGGAGGTAGGCCGGGTTTAGAAAAACCCGGCTAGATCGCTTGCCCTTGATGCAGGAAATCTTGGGGCTGCTTAAAAACGCCCCGGAATATCAGTCGGTGCTCAATAATATCACCGCCGGTCCCGGGGACCAGGCGGTCTTCGGCCTGTCCGGATCGATGAAAAGTTTCTGCGCCGCCGGCCTGATTCGGGACACCGGACGCCCGGCCCTGATCCTGACCGCTACCCCCCAGGCCGCCGATAGGATCAAGGAAGACTTGGGAACCTGGCTGGAAGATCGGGAGACCTTGGTCTTTCCGATCATGGAACTGCTCCCCTTCGATGTCCTGGCTCACAGCCCCGAGGTCATGGCCCAGCGCCTATTGATCTTGGAGAAACTGGCCAAGGGGGAGAACCCGGTGGTGGTGGCCCCGATCGCCGCCCTGGCGCGGGCGCTCGTTCCCGCCGAGGTCTTCGTTGATTCCTGCAAAACGCTCAGGTGGGGCGACCGTATCGGCCTTAAAGAGATGCTCCTGGATCTGGTCGAGGGCGGATACGAAAGGGTCGAGCTGGTCGAGGGCCGGGGGCAATTCAGCCTTCGAGGCGGCCTCCTGGACATCTTTCCCCTGCCGGCCACCGGGCCTTACCGGATCGAGTTCTTCGACGACGAGGTCGACTCGATCCGCGAGTTCGATCCGGCCACCCAACGCTCGGTCAGCAAATTGAAATCCGTGTTTTTATCCCCGGCCAGCGAAATGATCCCCTACTGTTACGGGTCGCTGGCGACACTTCTAGATTACTTTCCGGCCAATCTTCTGGTGCTGATCGATGAACCGGCCCGCCTCAAGGAGGCGGCTGAGACGGCCGAGAAGCTTCAGCGGGAGCGAGACGTGGCCTGGGCCGAGCAGGGGGGAAGCCTTCCCTCCCAGTCCAGGCTTCAGGTGGGCTGGAACGACCTCCAGTACGCCCTGAGCAAGCGGGCCACCGTCTCTTTTTCCCTGCTTCCAAAAAAGACCTTTACCGATCCGAAGAATATCGTCTCGGTCATGGCCAAACCGATGACCTCGTTTCACGGGCAATGGCCGCTTTTCATCGACGAGCTGGGGCGCCTGAAGGTTGGTCGCTACCAAACCCTGATGACGGTGCAGACCTCGGACCGGGCGGAACGAGTCAAGGAATCGCTCCGCGAGGCCGATTTCGAGCTCGGTGATATCAAGATAGTTCAGGGAAGCCTGGAGGCCGGGTTTCAGTGGCCGGGCCTGAGGCTGGCGGTAATCACCGAGGCCGAGATTTTTGGCAAGCCCAAAACCCGGCGGCGGGTTCCGGCTCGAAACGAGGAGCGCGGGGCGGTTCGAGTCGCCAACTACCGCGAGCTCAACGCCGGCGACTACGTTGTCCACGTCAACCACGGCATCGGGCGCTACCTTGGGACCAAGACCCTCGAGGTCGAGGGGGTCCACAAGGACTATCTGTTCATCAAGTACGAGGGGGCCGACCGTCTCTACGTCCCGACTGAACAGATCGACCTGATCCAGAAATACGTCGGGTCGGAGGGACACGAGCCAAAGCTC
>JBGFRN010000091.1:0-5722 GCA_041695105.1 Bacillota bacterium
GGCCGCCAGGGTGATCGCTATCGATGTCAGTGATTACCGACGCAGGATTGCCGTGAAGATGGGGGCTGACCTGAGTCTGGATCCCCAGGGCGACCCCGTGGATGAGCGGGTGGCCAGGGCGACCGAGGGAGAAGGCGTGGATGTTGCCCTCGAGATGTCTGGGCATCCCGACGCCGTGACGATGGCCCTCAGGATAGTCAGGCGGGGCGGGGAGGTCGCCCTGCTCGGCTTGCCCTCGGAACCTCTGACCGTAGACTGGGCCAATGATATCGTTCTCAAAGGCCTGACCCTCAGGGGCATCGCCGGCCGGAAGATTTTTGAAACCTGGTTTGCGACCAAGGGGCTGCTGGCGTCCGGCCTGGACATCGAACCGGTCCTGACGCACCGTCTTTCCCTGGAGGAGTTCTCCCAGGGCATGGAACTAATGAAAACCGGTCGCTGCGGGAAGGTAATTCTAATCCCGTAAAGACTTTAAGGATGGTGGAATTTGGGCATGGCCCGGACCGATTTTCTAAAGATGGAACTGGAATCGATTAAGGCACAAGGGGTTTTTCGCTCACTCAGGGCGCTGTCCGGCCCGCAGGGGCCGAAGGCGGTGATCGACGGCCGGGAGGTTATCAACCTTTCTTCGAACAACTACCTGGGGCTGACCAACCATCCCAAACTGGTCGAGGCGACTATCGAGGCGACCCGCAAATACGGGGCCGGGACCGGGGCGGTTCGAACTATCATCGGGACGATGGATCTTCACCTGGAATTGGAACGCCGCCTGGCCAGGTTTAAGAAGACTGAGGCCGCCCTGGTTTTTCAGTCAGGGTTCACCTGTAATTCTGGCGTCATCCCGGTGCTGGCCGGTGAAGATGACGTAATCATTTCAGACGAATTAAACCACGCCAGCATTATCGATGGCTGCCGTCTTTCCCGGGCCAAAATCCTCCGGTATCCTCACCGCGACCTGAACGGGCTGAAGAAGGCCCTTGACTCTGCATCCGGTGCCCGAAGGCGGCTGATCATCACCGACGGGGTGTTTTCGATGGACGGGGATATTGCTCCCCTGCCGGGGATTGTCGGGCTGGCGTCAGAGTACGACGCCATGACCTACGTCGACGACGCCCACAGTTCCGGGGTTCTGGGCCAAAACGGGCGCGGATCGGTGAACCATTTCGCGCTTGACGGGCAGGTCGAGGTCCAGGTTGGCACCCTTTCCAAGGCCATCGGCGTCTTGGGCGGCTACGTGGCTGGGAGCCGCGACCTGATCGACCTCTTGATCCAGCGCGGCCGTCCCTTTCTATTCTCGACCTCTCACCCACCAGGGGTGACGGCCGCCTGCCTGGCCGCCATTGATCTGCTTGAAAATGATTCGTGTCTGATCCAAAGGCTATGGGATAACGCGCAGCTATTCCAGGAGGGCCTGACCCGGCTAGGGTTTAATACTGGAGCCACCCAAACACCGATTATACCGGCGATTATTGGTGATGGTGCCCTGGCGATGAAGTTCTCGGACCGCTTGTTTGAGTCCGGGGTCTTCGCCCAGGGGATCAGCTACCCGACCGTCCCGGCGGAAAAATCGAGGGTACGGGCGATCGTCACGGCCGCGCACTCCCGGGCCGACTTGGATGAAGCCCTGGAAATCTTTGGTCTCGTTGGGCGGGAACTGGGAATTATTTAGGGGAAAGGGTCTGGATGAAAACGGTTAATGTGCCATTAAGTTACTAGTTTGTCCGGGCTTCAACCTGAACATTATAATGCACGTGCGGCAGGCATGAGCCGCGGGAAAGGAGGAGTTTTTCAAGTGATTAGCCCCGTGGAACTCGGTCGATTAGAGGAGAGCATCCGAGGCGAGATGGTTCTGGTGCAGAAATTTGCCCTGGCTGCCGAGCAGTCGAATGACCCATCCTTCAGGCAGATCTGCAACGAGATCCGTCATACCCATCAGGATCACCTGAACACCCTACTGCAGCAGCTTAACACTTTGGGCGGCGCCCAATAAGGGAGGATTAGGAAAGTGGTAGACATTCGACTTCCGGTTTCGAACCAGGCCTACGGAACTACCGGTTTCCAGGGCGCCAACCAGTTTGGTCTCTTGGGCACACAGAATGTTAGCGGTCAGACCTACGGCCAGACCTATGGACAGCAGAACCAGCCCTGGGGAACCCAGGGATGGGGAACCCAAGGTTACCAGCAGCAGGCCCCTGGCTTTCAGGGTCAAATGACGGTCCAGCCTCAGATCGTAGCCATGGACTGCCTCAACGCCGAGAAATTTGCCTGCACCGAGTATGCCGCCGCCGCCCTCGAGTCGGCGAACCCCTCGCTGCGAAACACATTCCTCTCGATCGAGGCCCAGGAGCAGAATAACCATCGCCGCATTTGGGAGTACCTCAACCAGCGCGGCTATTACCAGGTCGAGCCGGTTCCCTCGCAAATGGTCAGTTCGGCGAGAAACCGGGCCTCCCAGCAGGTCTCGGCTCTGCGCCAGACCACCGGGTACCTGCAGTAACTGGCACAATATCGACTGAAACCCCCGGAGCTGTCCGGGGGTTTATAATTTGGTCCCTGAAACGTCCCCTCCGGATAATCTATTAGCGAGTAGACAATCATAACCGTAAAAAGCCCCGTTCGTTGACGCTGCCGGGAAAAGGTAGTATAATCCGATACAGCCAATTTAAGGCGTAGAGACCCGGGGCCCCTTAATGCCCTGGGCATTTTGTGTGCGCGGTAGACACTAGAGGGGAGTCATCCGTACATATGACAAGAGAACAGGTTTACTACCTGGGCGTTTTGGGCGTCCAACTAGTTTTCTTCGTGCTTTTTTTGCGCCTGTTTGTGTGGAAGCGCTATAGTGAGAAAACATATTGGCTGAAGCGGCCGCCAGTAACCATGCAGATCCTGAACGACCTGGCCCGCGAGAAAGCAGTGGAGCTTCCATTTTTCTCAATCTTCGTCCCGGCCAGAAATGAGGCCGATGTTGTCCATCGAACCATCGAGCACCTGGCCAGGCTTGACTACCCGAAAGACCGCTACGAGATTCTGGTCGCCACCGACGAGAAAGAAGAAATCGCTTCCGCGAAGCAGCGCGACAGGACGATTGACGAGGCCCGCCGGGTGCTAAAAGCCTCGCTTTCCGGCCACGATGCCGGCGATCAGGCTAGGATGATCCTGCTCGAGATTTGCTGCCGCTCGGCCTTAGATGAGGCCAGCCACGCCCAGCGCCGCCTGGGCTCGGCCTGGCCCCCCGAAGCCCTGGTCAACGTCCCGAAGTCCCTCCAGGTCAGACTGGTTCGCGAGACCGCTGAACTGATCTTCCGCGGACGCGGGCGCTTTGAGGCTGAGAAGCTCTTCGCCTTGATCTACCGGACATTGCCGCAATTGGATCCGATCGAGGTTCACAAGGTTAAACCGGTCTTCCTGAGCCTGGCCCTACCCGCCTTACTCACCCACAGCCGCATTTGCCGGTATCAGGATGAGCGGATGATCGACCGCCTGCTCCGGGAAACAGCCCGGGCATCGCAGTTCGTCACTCGAGAGATCATCCAAAATATGGCTGAAACGATCGCCGGGCGGATCATGAACCGGGTGGCCCGCCTATCCGGCAAGCACCTGGGTGAGGTCCTCGACGCGGCCTTCCGCGCCGTCTACCCGACCACTCAGGACCGGGTCGAAGCCAAGAAGGCAGAATTTGAGGCCAAACCAGGAAATCCCAAAGTCAAGCACGTAGTAGTCCCTTTCGATTTTGACGGGTTGATCGGCGGCCGCCGCGTTGGGACCGAAGTGCCCTCAACCAAGGGGCGGGCTCTGAACTATGCCTTGGGTTTCATCGACCCCCGTTCATCAATGGCCGGTTTTTATGACGCCGAGAGCCGCCCGGACATCCGGGTGCTGCTCCACGTCGCCCTGCGCCGCCTGACTGACGGTGAAAAGGTCGGTATTCTCCAGGGACCGGTCTTTCAGGTTCGTAACTTCTACCAGATGGGGCCCCTGTGCAAGATCGTTTCGCTCTATCAGTCGATCTCCCACGACTGGTATCTTCCGTTTTTATTCCGTTCTCTTCCCTTCGTCGGGGGCACCAATCTCTTCATTGACACCGGCCTCCTCAGGCGTATCGGTGGATACGACCAGGGCTGCCTGACCGAGGACATCGAACTGGGGGCTCGAGCCTACCTCAAGGAGAACGTCTGGCCCGAGTACCTGCCCTATCCATCGTCCGAACAAACTCCGACTACTTTCAAGGCCTTCTTCCGGCAGCGGCTGCGTTGGGGATCGGGCTATCTCCAGGTCTTTCAAAAAATCCGCGACGACGAGCGGTACCCGCGGGAGAAGAAGGTCCCACTGCTCCGTACCCTGTTTATCAAGGGACATCTGGAATGGTCGGTTTACCAGTTCGCCTGCTTCATCCCGGCTCTGGTCTTCCTGCTCTGGTACCAGGGTCTGCTCGACCCCGATGTCGTCCCGATTTATTTTCGTTTCTTCATCTACTCGCTAAGCTTAGTCTATGTCGGGTTCACCTATTACGCCTATTTTCGATACTCCGGGTACCTTGATTCAATCTATCATCCTAATCCGGGGGTAGTCAGGGCCGGAGCCTTCTCGCACCTGCTCTTGGTTCCTTTCTCGGCCTTCTTCCTGCCCACGCCCTATAGCTGGGCCCTGGTTCTGAAGATGGTCGGGCGTGACCCCAAGATCTGGGTAAAAACCCCGCGAACAAGGGAGTGAGGCCGTGGTCTCGATTTTAGTGCTTCATGGTCCGAATCTGAACCTGCTCGGGGTGAGGGAGCCGGGGATTTACGGCTCAACCACCCTGGATCAGATTAATGCCGAACTCCGGAGACAAGCTGGATCGGCAGGGTTCGAGCTGGAGGTCTTTCAGTCCAATCACGAAGGAGAGCTGATTGACCGGATTCATCAGGCGCGCGGGAACAACGCCGGCATCATTATCAACGCCGCTGCCCTGACCCATTATAGCTATTCACTAAGGGATGCTATCGCTGCGGTGGGTCTCCCCACGGTTGAAGTTCACCTAACCAACATCCATGCCCGCGAAGAGTTCCGGGGAAAGTCGGTGATCGCTCCGGTGGTCGCGGGCCAGATCAGCGGCTTCGGGCCTTTGAGCTATTATCTGGCCCTCCAGGCCCTGGTTGACATGATTCGATCAGCCAGTGGACATGCCTGATGATCCGCCTTGAAGGATTCAGGCGGCTGATGGACGAATCCGGGTTGGAGGCCTTTTTAGTCACCAAGCCCGAGAACCGTACCTACCTGAGCGGTTTTACCGGCACCTCAGGCTGGCTCTTGATCACGCCGGGGGCGGCCCTGTTGCTGACCGATTTCCGTTATTATGAACAGGCTGGCGCTCAAGCCCCTGAGTTCGAGGTGGTCCGGCATTCTCCGGGTGGCCTGACGGCTGCCTTCGGTGAGCTGATATCGAAGCTCGGAGCCAGAGCCTTCGGTTTCGAAAAGGAACACCTGAGATACTCCGAATTTGAGGCGCTCTCGGCCCTTCCAGGCTTGAGAGCGGTGCCAGCCGATCCGCTGGCCGAACGCCTGAGAGCCGCCAAGGATCCCGCCGAGGTCGTAAAGATCCGCCGGGCGATCCAAATTGCTGAGGATGCCTGGCGCGAGATTCACCCCCTGATCCGCCCGGGGACCAACGAGGCCAAAATTGCGGTCGAGCTGGAGTGCCAGATGCGCCGCCTTGGTGCCCAAGGGACGTCGTTTGAGATCATCG
>JBGFRN010000036.1:0-5695 GCA_041695105.1 Bacillota bacterium
CGCTCGTGGCGGGTGGCGACCAACAGCAAAAGGATGGCCAGGATGGCCACCGCTAATGTGAATTTGAGCTTGTTCCTAAGAAAATCTGTCAAGCTCTCCTCTTCTCCAGGGAGAGATTACCGCCCCTTTGATTTCAGCGCGTCAATCATGTCAAGAACTTTTCCCGTGCCCTTTACGACGCAGAGGAGGGCCTCATCGGAAACATGGACCGGCATCCCGGTTTCCTGGCTGACCAGCTTATCCAGGCCGCGCAGCAGCGATCCCCCGCCGGTCATGACGATCCCCCGGTCCATAATGTCGGCCGCCAACTCGGGCGGGGTTTTTTCAAGAGTTACCTTGATGGCCTCGACGATGCTGGCCACCGGCTCGGCTAGGGCCTTGCGGATTTCCTCGGAAGTAATTTTTAGGGTGCGGGGTAGCCCAGTGACCAGATCGCGCCCGCGAATCTCCATCGACTGCTCGGGACCGACCGGGAAGGCCGAGGCGAGGTTGATTTTGACCTCTTCGGCCGTGCGCTCGCCAATCAGCAGGTTGTAGGTTCGCTTGATGTAGTGAACGATCGCCTCGTCCATCTCATCGCCGGCCACCCGGATCGAGCGGGCGGTGACGATGCCACCAAGCGAGATGATGGCCACCTCGGTTGTGCCGCCGCCGATGTCGACGATCATGTTGCCGGTCGGTTCCTCAACCGGCAACCCAGCTCCGATGGCGGCCGCCATCGGCTCCTCGATTACGTGGGCCTCGCGGGCCCCGGCCGAAAGGGTAGCGTCCATAACGGCGCGGCGCTCGACCCCGGTGACCCCCGAGGGGACGCAGACGACGACCCTCGGGCGGAGCAGCGACCGGCTAGTCGTAGCTTTATTGATGAAGTACTTGAGCATTGACTGGGTGGTGTCGAAATCGGCGATGACCCCGTCTTTCATCGGCCGGATGGCAACGATGTTGCCCGGGGTGCGCCCGATCATCTGCTTGGCCTCCTCGCCTACGGCCATAATCGCCCTGGTATCCTGGTCTATGGCCACCACCGAAGGCTCCTGAATGACGATTCCCTTTCCCTTAACAAAGACGAGTGTATTAGCGGTTCCCAGGTCGATCCCCATATCGCGGGACAGGAAGTTGAATAGGCCGAACATTGGCGATGAATAACCCCTTTCAAGCCAGCCCCCGTTCACGGAGACTGACGTAGCAATTCTCTCCGATTACCAGGTGGTCCAATACCTCGATACCCAGCAGGCGCCCAGCCTCTTGAATCCTCCGGGTGATCTCGACATCCTCGTTGCTCGGGGTAGGGTCGCCCGATGGGTGGTTGTGGCAGAGGATAATCGAGGCGGCTCCCCGGCGGAGCGGGCCCTTGAAAACATCCCGCGGGGTGAGCGAGGCGAAGTTCAGACCGCCCACCGAGATAAGTTCGCAAGCCATGACCTGGTTTTTGGTGTTCAGGACCAAAATTCGAAAATTCTCCTGTTCCAGGTGGCGCATTGAGCCCATCACCTGGTCGGCGGCGTCCTTGGGGCCGCGGACAACCGGCCTGGGCTGGCTATTTTGGCCGAGCCGCCGCCCGAGTTCAAGGGCCGCTTGGATCCGCGCCGCCTTGGCCGGGCCGATGCCGTGGAGGGCCGAAATTTCCTCAACCGGGCAGTTGATCAGGTTTTTCAACCCGACTGTCGCCAGCAGCCGGCGGGCCAAATCGAGGGCGGTTTCCCCGGGAGCCCCGGTATTAATGACCAAGGCCAGGAGTTCGGCATCGGAAAGTGCCCCGGGACCAAGGCTCAAAAGCCTCTCTCTGGGTCGGTCTCCAACCGGAAATTCTTTGAGCTTCAACCGGCATCACCCCAAAATCGAAATGCCGAGGGTTTCCAGCATTCGAACGAGCTTGGGTACCGGTAGCCCGACCACGTTGTAATAACAGCCCTCAATCCGTTCGACCAAAACAGAACCTAATCCCTGAACAGCGTAGGAGCCGGCCTTATCCATCGGCTCTCCCGAATCAACATAGGCCTCTACCTGCCGGCGGGTCAGTTCCCGCATCCAGACATCGGTGACTTCGTGGTCGACCGTCTCAGCGCCGGAAGAGGCATCCACCACGGCCAGACCGGTGAAGACCTGGTGCGCCCGTCCGGCCAGGGAGGAAAGCATCTCAATCGCCTCCTGGCGGTCAGAGGGTTTGCCCAGAATCTGGTTTCCAAGAACTACGATAGTGTCGGCCCCCAGGACCAGACCTTGCCCTATCCGCGAACCAACCGCCCGGGCCTTGTCAGAGGCTAGGCGGCGGCAGATTTGAACCGGATCAGTTAACCCGGCGACATCTTCACTGACATCGGACGGTTCGACGACAAAACTCAGACCGATCTGCTCCAGGAGCATCTTACGGCGCGGAGAGGCCGAAGCCAAGACCAGGCGAGAGCGGTTAGTGGCGCAGACCATAGATCAGGCCGACCAAAAGACCGACCAGCCCCATCAGATTGAGCCGCAGGGTAGCCCCGACCGTGAAGGTAAAGACCTTGAGATCGAGGGTCACCGGGTTGTTCAACCCGATTGCCGCCACTGATTGACCGGCCACGGGAAACCACTGGGCCAGCACCACGCCGATCAGGCTGCCCACCAGCGAGCCAATCAGCACCATCGTCAGGGTAAAAAGAACCCCGGAACCCCGCCGCAAACCTGTACCTCCTCAGCGCGTCGACAGGTGAATGCCATGACAGGTGAATGCCATCCGACAAAAGACGCACCGTAGGATGTTCCATTTATCATTACAGAATTCCTGTTTTTTTTCAGGGATCCGATTCTCTTATTTTACCATTAATTAAAGGCGTTTATACTCAGTCCGAAGGGCGGGAGACCAAATAAGACCGGATCTCACCGACCAGGAAGAGAGACCCGGCGACCAGGACCAGGCCACCCGGCCCGACCTTTCGACCAGCAAGGTCGATGGCCTCCCCGGCCGGCCACACGGCCGTCGCACCCGGTATCAGCCGGGCTAATTCGCCTGGATCCATCGACCGGCTGTTGCCGGCTCGCGTGGCATAAACGCTCGAAGCCAGTGAGGTCAAGGGTTCGAGTATTCCGGCGACGTCCTTGTCAGCCATAACTCCAACGACCAGCGCCGGCCTTTGGCCGCAAAAAATCGCCCTGACGGCCTCGGCCAGTGCCCGGGCTCCCTCTGGGTTATGGGCCCCGTCCAGCAGGACATGCGCCCCGTAAAGCCGGTTTGGAAGCAGTTCCAGCCGTCCTGGCCAGGATGCCGCGGCCAGGCCCCGACGCACTTGCTCCTCTGACACGGGCAGCCCCGAGACCCGAGCGGCCGCAGCGGCCACCGCCGCGTTGCTTAGTTGATGCCTGCCAAGCAAGGGGGTCCGGAGGGCCTCCCAGAGCAGCGGCGCGGGGGCTGGTCCGGATCCTGTTCCGGAGCCTGGTCCGGGGATCTCCAGGTCGAAGATCCCGCCTTTACGGCTGACCTCCCTGGCCCTCCACCGGAAGTCACCGGTGCCTTCGCCAACCCGGTATAACGGTGATCCGGCCCTGGTGGCGACTGAGGTAATCACCTCGATAGCCTCCCGTGGGCCAGCGGCCACCACCGGCCTCCCCGGTTTGATGATCCCGGATTTGTCCCGGGCAATCTCGGGCACCGTTCGCCCAAGGCGGTCGGTATGGTCGAGGCTGACCCCGGTGATTACGCTGACCAGTGGATCCTCAACAGTGTTGGTGGCGTCGTGGGTGCCGCCGAGCCCAGTCTCCAATATGACCGGATCGGCGCCGGTTTCGGCGTACCAGGACCAGGCCAGGGCGGTGGCGGCCTCAAAATGGGTCGGGTGCCCGGTCCCCTCCGCCTCCATCCGCTCCGCCGCCCGCCTGACCGCAGTCAGCAGCCTGGCGGCCTCGGGTTCAGGAATCTCACGACCGCTGACGCGGATACGCTCGGTGAAACGCTGGAGATGAGGCGAGGTGTAAAGGCCCGGTGAATAGCCGGCGGCCAGAAAGAGCGACTCCAAACAGGCGCAGGTTGAGCCCTTGCCATTGGTTCCGGCGACATGAACGACCCGGCGGCCCCGTTCGGGCCGGCCCACCAGGTCGAGCAGGCGGGTCATCCGGTCGAGTCCAAGCCTGATACCGTAGGAGTTCAATCCCTGAATCCAGTTGAGGGCATTGGGATAATCCATTATCTTAAGACCTCTGGTCAGCCTTTCAGGGCCAGCAGGCCCTCGACTACCCGGGCCACAGGGTGTGGATCTTCGCGGTCCAGAACCAGGTTTCCGGCCTTTTTTACGTGATCCGGGGCCCAGCCGGTGGCCACACCCAAACCCGCCCAGCGGAGCATGCTGATATCGTTTTCACTGTCACCCACCGCCGCCACCTCGGAGCGTTTGACGCCCAGTTCGAAAGCCAGATCCTCCAGGGCGGCACCCTTGGTCGCCCGATGGTTTAACATGTAAAGCACCTTCCCGTCAGGCGGGTAGGAATATGGGCAGCAGATCACCCCCAGGCGCTCACCAAAGGCCCGGATAAGGTCATCGACGGCCCGGTGACCTAATGCGGTCAGGTACAATGGAGGCTCCTTGAGCCCCTCGGGCCCCAACAGGCAATGCTTTTCGACCGGATGGCCAAAAAAGAACTCGGTCAGGTTTTCCCCTCCCTCGCCCGGAAGGGGCTCGGGTTCAAGGTTATAGAGAACCCCGTCGAGATAAGTGGCACTGATGCAGTACCCACGGTCACGGCCGAAACCGAGGATCTCATCAGAAAGATCCCTGGCTAACGGGCGGCTGGAAATCACCGATCCGTCCGATCCTCTGATGGTGATTGCCCCGGCGCTGCAGACGGCCGGACCATCGAGCCCCAGTTCGTCAACCCAGGGTTTGGTCAAGGCCCAGGCCCGCCCGGTGGCAAGAACGACCAGAATTCCAGCGTCGCGGGCCAAATCGACCGCCCTTCTGGTTTCCGGGCTGATCTTTCCGTCGTGTCCCAAAAGGGTTTGGTCAATGTCGACGGCTAACAGACGATATCTCATAAGGCCATGGTAATCAATCTCCGTTGTGGACGCAACCGGAAACTAATCCGGAAGCTAATCCTGGCAGGCAATCCTGGGTAGGCAATTCGTTGCCTAAATTTACAAGATACGAAAATAGCAGGAAAATCGATGGGGCCGGAAGAATCATCACATTAGGTTGATTTGAGGCCTCAAACTTCAGTGTTCATGAGTATTTCAGCACTTCCAACACTCTGCTCTGGAGGTGGGCCTGGCGTGCATTTAAAACTCACGCATTTGAAACGTATATTGGCCCTGGCCGTTATTCTGGCCGTTACTATGGTGGTTATCTTCTCCCCGGCAGCTCCAGCCGCCGCCGCCCCAAACATCACTTTTAACGGCCAACCTATCAGCTTTAATGTTCAGCCCGTAACAAGCCGCGGGTGGATTCTGGTCCCGACTCGTGATTTTGCCCGATCCGTGGGTGCCACGGTGAGTTGGAACTCCTCTACCGGCCAGATCCTGGTCAAACGCAACGGAAACCAGGTGGCCTATGAGACCGGAAGCAAAGCCGTTTGGGTCAACGGAAAACTTCTTACCTTCCCCGTGACCACACGGCCCCATCCATCCGGTCAGACCTTGGTCCCGGTCGGCCCCTTGGCGAATTACCTTGGCCTGAAGGTAGCCTGGATCGCGTCCACTTCGACAGTTAAGATCACCGATCCTGCCTGGCGC
>JBGFRN010000113.1:0-5603 GCA_041695105.1 Bacillota bacterium
CGAAAAAAATGTTGATCAGTACCAGGTTCCCCGAAACCGTCACCCCGAACCTAAAAATCAGATTTTGCCGCAGGCAGGGGTCAATGCCCAACAGGGACGGGCCGTGGTGAGCTGGGAGCTTGCAAGGAGCGTTGCTCGCCACCGAACAGATCCGGTCGAAGGGGATGAATGCCTGCGGTCCAATCATATCTATCTGCAGCCAGTCTCGCCCGGCGTCCTTGAGAACGCCGGTAACCTGGATCGGTTCGTCCTGGCACTCAACCTCCAGCCTGACGGTCAGGCCCCGCATCTTGCGGAAGTGCATCCGCAGCGACTCACGGTTGGCCCGGTCCCGGGGGTTTCCGACCGCCCGCAGCAGCTCATTGGCCTCCTTAATGCAGGCCTTGAGCCGGGCCAGCTCATCCGGGGGCAGCGGGCTGACCGGAGATGGATGCCCGCCGTCATGCGAACCGCGCGTCATCAGGCATTCCCCCATTCGCTGCTACCGGGCGGCTCATCGTCCCAATTCCCGCCGCCCTCCGGCTTCAGCGGCGCCAGGTCCGGGCCTGGCTGTCCGAGCACTCGGATGATCCCCCACATCCCGAGCTCGACATCCCAGCGGATGTTGCCCGACCGGTACATATAGTCGCCGGGGACACCAAAGTAGCCGCCAGCGCCGTGGAATAGGCTGAAGTTGCCGGCGGTTCCGACCGTGGCCTGCCCCCGGGCCGGAACCACCTCCGAGTTCTGATCCCCAGGGCTACGCAGCCACTTGTGATCGTGGATGTGAAAGGTGCGGGCTCGGGGCCGGTCGCAGGGGAAGACGAACCGCACTGTCACCGGATCCCCGGGATAGGCCAGAAAGACTGGCGTGGACGGATCGCCGTGGATGGCCGAACTGAAGACCTTTGAAAGATCTGAATCCCGGGCCAGCCGGTTGATAATCCGCTCGGAGCGGTAGTTAAAGCCGCGTGAGCCCTCGTCCTCAAAAGCGTCCAATTTCTCATCTGAAATGAAGAACGGCTCCGGATCCAGGATCGGGTTGCAGTCGCGATCGACCAGCCTTGCCCCGTCGTGCATTACGACGACGAATTCCCGCGATTCGCCCAGCAGTGGGTGGCTGAGAATCACCTGATTCCCGCTCTCGACCGGGTTTCGATCTTTTGGATCAAGCCATTCGGCTCCCTTAGTCTCGGCGATGAAAACGCCGAAGGCCCCGTGATGCCGGTGGTTCCGGAGGTCGGCCATGTCCCAGAGGTTGCAGGCCCCTAGAGGCGAATCGACGTACCAACGGTAGGTGATTGACTCTCCTGGCCCGACTGTTCCATCTGGATTGAACCCAACCGCCGCCCCGTCCGACCCCCGGACGTCATATTCCAGCAGTTGGGCGTGCAGTGAAATTCTAAGCGATGGCGGGAAGGGCGCATCAACCGAAACCCCAGGGTAGCCATGGATGGCACCGGGCTCATGGTGAAACTTATCAGGGTCTAGCCGGTTGTGCAGGGTGACCTCGACCACCTCTCCGGCCCTGCCCCTTAAGATCAGGGGCTCGGGGTTAAGGTTTCCGGCCTCGATTGCGGGGACGTTGCCGGCTAGGGCAAAGATGATCCCGAAAGGATCGTGATCTCCGGCGGTGTTGTAGACGATCGGAGCCTGCAGCGCGACAACCTCGTAAGATCTGATCGGGGCCCCGCCCGGCCCCGGAAAGCCGGGGTCAGAAGCCCGGGGAGGCCGCTCGCCGGTCGAAACAGGCAACAGTACAGTGCGTTCGGGCGGGCGGGGACGATTGGGCAGCGGGATCAGGTCATCAACCCGGCCCTCAAACGAGCGAATCAGTCCCCAATTGCCCAACCAGAGGTCGAAGATTGTGCCGAAGTGATAGAGCAGGTCGAAGTCGCCCTCTCCCTCCACCGCGAACTCCAGGGTGAAGTGCTCGGATATTCCGAGGTGCTGCTGCTGAACCAGTTCCGAGTCAAGGTCGCGCCGCTCCTGGCGCCAGCGCTGGCGGTGCAGGTTGAAGCTGTGCGATTCTTCGTGGGCGCCTTGGAATAGCCGGATACGGATCGGATCGCCGTTGTAGGCCTTGAGCAGCGGGGTACTCGGGTCGCCGTTGACGAATGAACTGAAGACATAGGCCGGATCGCCGTCGGGCCCTAAACGGTGCCGCATGGGCTCGTTCCGGTAGTTGACCCCTATCACCCCAGGATCAGGATCTTCCAGTGAGCCCGGAAACGGCGGCGGGTTGAGCGGGCAGCCCTCAGCGTCGAAGAGCGGGGCGAAGTCGTGAACAAACAGGGAGAGCTCCCGGAACGAAGGAATCAACGGGTGGACGACCGTCGCGATCTCCCCAGCCCGGATCCTTCGGCCGGTACTCGAGTCGACCCAGCGCGACCCCCGCGGCTCGATGTTGATACTGCCAAACAGCCCGTGCTGCTGGTGCAGGTTGGCGAACTGGTGGTCATGAATAAAGACTCCGCGCAACTCGGTGTCGGCGAACCACTGATAGCGGATGGTCTGGCCCGGCAGGACATTGGTGTCGTAGTTCCAGCCGGTGTTACCCGCGTCGGAAGCCAGCGGGTCGAACTTGAAAAAGTGAATATGAATACCCACTTCGTAAGTTCGATTAACTAGCTGGAAAACGTTCCCCCCCAGAACCTCGGGCAGCTTATTGGTGAAGTTGACTCGGATGCAGTCCCCGGCGTTGGCTCTGATTACCAGGGGCTGTGGCTTTTTGCGCCCGCAGCGGACATCTTCCTCATCCCTGGCCAGGACGAAGAGCCTTCCCTCAGGATCGTGCCAGCCAGAGGGGTTATAGACTAACGGCATCTGGATGGCGACTATGTCGTACTCCCTGATCGGGTGTTTCCCTTCAATGCAGGGATTGATAAACGGAGCCCCCGGCCTGGCGTTGGGCGCGAACTGGTTTACCTCGAGCTCGGTCGGCTCCCGATCACCCACAATTCCAAGTGGGGGCCGTGGGGCCTTGTGGCCGAAGACCCCGGGAACGAAGCCCGGGAAACCGGGTTTTTCCGGGGTGGGTTTGGGGGGCGGCTCGCGATCGGGGAGCGGACGCAGCGCAGCGATTGGAACTCCGTTGGGATAACACTGAGTACCGTCCTGCAGGGTGTTGAAGGTGCGGTGTATGCCCCACATCCCATCGGCGAAATGCGGGTAGAGATGGCAGTGAATGATCGCATCGCCGAAGGATCCGTGCAGGCTGCCCGATCCATACAAGAGCGAGATAAGATAAAAATTTTGGGGGCTGATTGCCTGCGAGTCGGTGATTTCCGAATCAGGGTCGTTCGGTTCGTACAGCCACTGGTGGACGTGCCAGTGATGAACATGTGTCTCCTTAACTCCCCCGTTGATCAGCCGCATCTTGATCGGGTCGCCAACATAAGCCCTCAGGACCGGCGTGGCCGGATCCCCGAAGACCCAGGAGTCATGATGAACCTCCTCACCCTCAATCCGCGGGTCCACTACTCCCTCCATGATCAGCTTGACCCGGTTGCGGTGCGGTTCGGACCGGTAGTTGACCGCGGGGGTCATTGTTGACTGCATGGTGTGAGGATCCATCGGCATCTGGCTGGTCAGGTCCTTGATCTCCATTTCGTCGTGAAAGAACCAGGTGAACTCCCTAAAGGAGGGTAAGACCGGGTGGTGGATGTCGGCAATAACCCCACTGTTAAGAAGCTCACCGGTCACCGGGTCGGTCCACCAGGATCCCTTGGCCTCGACGATCAGCGCTCCAAATAGTCCATGAACATTGCTGCCGAGCTCGCTAGAGAGCGGGTTGCCCAGGTCAGAGAAGATGTGAGCTCCCTCGTCGAATACCTTCCAGCGGTAGACCTTGGTCCCCCCGGGGGGGCAAAGCGGCCCCCCGCGGGCTGGCAGGGTCCCGGGCGCGGTCGAATCATCGTTGAAACCGACAAAGGCACCGTCCGAGGTCGGTACGTCAGACTCAGCCCGTTGGTTATGCATGGAGGCCGGAAAGGGAAGCTGGTTCTCAAACAGGATCTCGATATCGTCACCCACATTAGCCCGGATAGTCAAAGGCTGAACTAGATCGACTGGCATAAATAAGTTTTGGGCTACCAGCTCCCTGACTCGCTCTTCGTTCTCCTTGAGCACATACATCATTCCGTCGGGATCGTGATCCCCAAAGGTGTTGACCACCATTCGAACCTGAATGGCAACGATGTGAAACTCGCGAAGCAATCGCCTTCACCTCGCCTGGTCATTTAATCTCAGGACCTGGACGCCTCCCAAATGAAGCCGCATCATCCGCCCAATGGTATAAAGTATGGTTTCGACCCTGGATCGATCACTTTCTGGGAAAAGGCTTTCCTGTTATAATGCCTTTACAACTAACCGAGTCTGGCCTATAATAGCAAATGCGTGACGGCCCTATCGTCTAGTGGCCTAGGACGCCGCCCTCTCACGGCGGTAACGAGGGTTCGAATCCCTCTAGGGTCACCAATAAGAAACCAAAAGCGCGGAAACAAATTCCGGGCTTTTTCTTTTCCCCTGGCTCTGGCCATCCACGGCTTGCTCGGGACTAGCGCCATCCAATCGGGCTGTCCCAACAGCGAGGCCGCCGTGCCGTATCCTGAAACGAAGGTGGCTTTGAAACCGGCGGATGCTTTTCTTAATGAACATAATTTCACCTCACGTCAATCATATCATTAGCTCACGGATGTCGAAAAAGTCTTGGTATCAGGGCGCCAATACTGGAATAAACTATGCCTTGCCCGCGGGCTCATTACGAGATATACTGCGATTCCGGTCGCGAGAACGGCAGCCAAACAAAACGATTGCTGAACTCGAGCCCGGAAAACCAGGAACTGGCTCTTGAATCGGGCCAGGCGCTGTGATAAAATACTCTTCACCTCACTGTTAAACTGCTCAGTCAGTTGAGCAGAAAAAACCTGCAGAACCAACAAAAGGGCGCTTGACAGTGAAGAGTGACGCTGATAAGATAGTGAACGTTGACGCCACGACGCCCCTGGACGGGGCTAGTGCCGAGCGAAGCCCGGATGGCGTAAGCAAGGCCGACGCCCCTGGACGGGGCTAGTGCCGAGCGAAGCCCGGATGGCGTAAGCAAGGCCGAACGGCTAACAACCGAAACGGGGCGCCAACGCCAAGCTAAAACCTCGATCCTTGAAAACTGAACAGTTGTGATGGCTTGTAAAGGACCCTGTTGGGTTCGCGGGCGAGAGCCCGAGGAACTTGATAGGCGTACAACAAATAAGTAACTATGAGCCAATTGGCTCTCTGTAAAAGATTTTATGGAGAGTTTGATCCTGGCTCAGGACGAACGCTGGCGGCGTGCTTAAGACATGCAAGTCGAACGGAGTTAAGTTGTAGCAATACGGCTTAGCTTAGTGGCGGACGGGTGAGTAACACGTGGATAATCTGCCCCGAAGACCGGGACAACACCGCGAAAGCGGTGCTAATACCGGATATGCTCACGATCCTGCATGGGGTCGGGAGGAAAGGGTTGCTGCTTCGGGATGAGTCCGCGGCCCATTAGCTAGTTGGTAGGGTAACGGCCTACCAAGGCAACGATGGGTAGCCGGCCTGAGAGGGCGATCGGCCACACTGGAACTGAGACACGGTCCAGA
>JBGFRN010000128.1:0-5599 GCA_041695105.1 Bacillota bacterium
GTTGCATACCACCCACGGCCGTGCCCTGCCCTTCGCCACCGGAGTCAAGCTGGCCCGCCCGGAACTCGAAGTAATTGTACTTACTGGCGACGGCGACGCCGCGGCCATCGGCGGCAACCACCTGATTCACGCCGCCCGCCGGAATATCAACATCACCACCATCTGCATGAATAACTTCATCTACGGCATGACCTCCGGTCAGTACTCGCCCATGACTCCCCAGGGAGCCCTGGCCACGACCGCCCCGTATGGCAACGTTGACCGCAGCTTTGACCTGGTCAAACTGGCCCAGGCGGCTGGCGCCACCTATGTCGCCCGGAGCACCGTCTTCCACGTCCGCCAGACGATCGACCTGATCGCCAAGGCCATCGATCACAAGGGCTTCTCTTTCGTTGATGTCCTCTCTCAGTGCCCCACCTACTACGGGCGCCGCAACAAGATCGGCGACGCCGTGGCGATGATGAACCAGTACAAGGACATGACACTCCCGGTTAAAGCGGCTGATAAGCTGCCCCCGGAGAAGGTGGCCGGAAAAATCTTGATTGGGGAATTCCACAAGGAAGTAATTCCGGAGTACACCGAATTATACGCCCAGGTCATCGAGCGGGCCCAGAAGAAAGCCGCGGGGGGTTCCAAATGAGCGAACGCATTGACATTCGCCTGGCCGGCGCCGGCGGCCAGGGCGTAATCTTGGGCGCTATTATTTTGGCCGAGGCGGCCATCGCCGAGGGCAAGGAAGCCGTTCAAACCCAGTCGTACGGCCCCGAGGCCCGAGGCGGCGCCACTAAAGCCGAGGTTATCGTCTCCACTGGCGGCGAGATCGACTACCCCAAGGTCGTTATGCCCGACGTCGTTCTGGCCATGAACCAAGAGTCATACATGAAGTTTGGCGGTTCGGTCAAGAAGGGCGGCACGCTGCTCGTCGATACTACCTTTGTTGAGAATGCACAGCCCGGCGACGCCAAACTCTACAAGATCCCGATCACCGACCTGGCCCGCGAGGCCACCGGCCGCCCCCTGGTGGCCAACATCGTGGCGATGGCGGCTCTGAACGAGATCACCGGTCTGGTTTCCCGCGAGACCCTGACCAACGCCGTGTTGGCTCGGGTCCCGAAGGGAACCGAGGAGCTCAACAAGAAGGCCCTGGATGCCGGATTCGAAGCCGCCAGGAGGCTAATGGGCTAGCAAATCCAAGGTGAAGCAAATCAGCCCCCGAAGCCGAATGGCGACGGGGGCTGTGTTCGGGGCTCGTTCGCTCAGAAAATAATAATTAAAATTTAATTAAATTCGTCCTAAAGGATATGTTCGATTGGTGTCGAAATCCAATAAAGGTAGGTGTAGCCTCTCCAGCAGATCGAGGTGCATCGGACGATGCGACCGTTCCGTTCCTGGACCGTCAGCAATAAAATTATCGCTCCCTTTTTAGCCGTGGCTGTCGTCGGGGTAGTCGTTGGCTTTTTTGTCTTGCAGGATCTTATTGGCAATATCCTTGACCGTGGCGAGGAACATGAGGTCGCCCAGTCGGTCGAAATCGTTGAAACCAGTCTCTCCAGGAACGAGGACCAGCTTCGTTTGTCGGCTCAATTGGCGGCTCAGGCCGTTGGGGGACGCGAGCTGGCTCTTCAGAACCTTGGCCCGATCCAGACCAACTTTGGTCTGACCCAAGTTTATTTGACCGACTCGCATGGAGTGGTCAAGGGCGGGCGCGGCAACCTGCCAAATGTCTTGCCGGATGGGCTTGAACCCCTGGTTCGTGAGGCCCTGAAGGGCAAGGTTGGAGTCAGTACCCTTGGTTTGCCCTGGGGAATCACCCAGTGGGCGGCCGCTCCGGTGGTGGATCAGTGGGGAACGGCCGGGGCGATCCTAGTTTGCAAAACGCTAGACCCAGGGGCGTTAACGGCCATTAAGGGCAGCAATAACATCGAACTGGGGACCTTCTTTGGTGGAAAACTGATCGGCATGACCTCTCCGGTCTTGAAGAGCCTCGACCCGTCTTTCTTCGAACGCGAGGGAACGGTTAACATCCTTTACCCAGGTTCGGCCGGCGAGGTGCCAGCCAAGCTCCTGGTCAGGCCTATGTCGATCATCAACGGCAGCGGTGGCTTCCTCATCGTGAAACCAAATCCTGAAATCGTTCTTGCCCGCAACCGGGTTTTCGTGCTGATCGGGGTCGGGGCGGCTATGCTTTTCCTGGTCCTGGCCGCCACCGGGCTGATGATCGGCCGGGCTATCACCAGACCCCTTTCGGCCATGGTCCAGACCACACGGAACTTCGCTTCGGGCGATCATGCTGACCGGGTTCGGCTGCCCGACATTCCGTTTATCGGACGGCCAGATGGGGCCGACGAGCTGGCCGAGCTGGTGGTCGCGATGAACAGTATGGCGGCGATCATCGAGGGGCAGATTGTCACCTTAAACCATTCTAACCAGCAAATTAGGCACCAGATGGAACAGATGTCGGTGATGTACACCGAGAGCATCCTCTCTCTGGTGACGGCCGTCGAGGCTAGAGATCCTTATACCCGTGGTCACTCTGAGCACGTCGCCCTCTATTCAACCTGGATCGCGGAGGAGATGGGCCTGGACCGTGACGAGATCGTACTGGTCACCAGGGCGGCGCAGCTTCATGATATCGGTAAGATCGGCATTGTTGACGCCGTTTTAAACAAACGTGACGCCCTGGATGTCTCGGAAAAGGCCCTGATCATGAAGCACCCGGTCATCGGATATGAGATCGTTCGCAAGTCGGCGGCTCTGGCCCCGATCGCGTCTCTGGTCCGTCACCATCACGAGTGGTTTACCGGCGGCGGCTACCCGGATGGACTGGTCGGTGAGCAGATTCCCTTGGGGGCTCGAATCATGGCGGTAGCCGACGCCTTCGATGCCATGACCTCGACCAGGCCTTACCGGGGTCCGCTGCCGGTTGACCATGCCCTCGAAGTCATCCGGTCAGATCGGATGGGGCAGTTCGATCCCCGGACGGCGGCAGCCTTCATCCGGGTATTGGAGAACCGGCCCGAAGCCAGGGCTCTGGTCCAAACCCGGGCTGAAACAGTCAATGCCTCCGGAACTCTGGCCAACCGGGATGTCATCACTCCCTCGGATCAGAAAGAAGTCCTGGTCACCTTCCAGATTATCGAGCAACTGCGACGGATCCGGGAGCTGAATTCGATGCTCCAGTGCCTGGCGAACATTGTCAAGGTCACCCTCGGCTATAGCCGGTGTACGGTGGCCCTGGTCGATGATTCCGGGGAGCGGATGCTGATTAAGGCCTCGGCCGGGTACGAAAATAACCCGCTTGGTGAGGAGCTTGCCCTGTGGAAGGGAATCCAGGGATGGGCGGCCCTGCAGGGCGAGCCGGTCAACATTCGCGATGTCAGCACGGACCCGCGCTACACCCCGCTCAGCGGGACGACCAACTCCCAATTAGCCATTCCAATTATAGTTTCTAACACTATCATCGGAGTCCTGACCGTCGAGAGCGACTACCGTAATGCCTTCACCCTGGACGATGTCCGTGTGCTGCAGAAGATGGTTGAGATTTCCGGCCCGGCCATCGAGATCATCCGGGCCCAGGACCGTCCCAAGAGCCGTTGGTTCCCAAAGGTGCTCAAAAGCGAGCAAAAGTAAGAACCGGCCGGAATCTCACCAGCCGGTTTATCCCGCCCTTTCGCGCTCGGCCTCTCGAAGAACCCGGCGGAGAATCTTTCCCGAGGGGTTTCTAGGGATGGAACTAACGAACTCGACCTCCCAGATCCTCTTATAACCGGAAAGTTTCCCTGAGACAAATTCGATGAGTTCAGATGAGGAGGCCAGGGCTCCATCTTGCAGGACCACAAAGGCCTTGGGAAGTTCTCCGGCCTCGGGGTCAGGCTTGCCGGTGACGGCGCAGTCCGCCACCGCCGGGTGTTCGAAAAGGGCCGCCTCCAATTCGAAGGGAGCAATGCCGAACCCCTTGTATTTAATCATTTCCTTTTTTCGGTCAGTGATGGTGACGTAGCCCCGGTCGTCAACCATGGCAATATCACCGGTAAAAAACCAGCCGTCATTGAGGACGGCTGCGGTCTCTTCAAGGGCCTTCCAGTAGCCCTTCATGACCTGCGGGCCGCGCACGACCAGTTCGCCAACCTGCCCAGGTTCCAATTCCTCGCCGCTCTCCAGGTCGACGATCCGCTGCTCCATATCGGGCACTGGCAGGCCGACCGAGTCGTGTCGACAGAGGTCGGGGTAGTCGACCGGGTTGACGTGAGTTAGTGGTGAACACTCGGTCAGGCCGTAGCCCTGGGCGATCAGGACTCCGGTCTTTTCGGTGACCCTTCGGGCCACTTCGGGAGCCAGGGGGGCGGCCCCGGATTTCATGTAGCGGACCGAACCGAAGAGCTTACGGTTAACCCTCGGGTCGTTGGACCAGGCCACCAGGACCGGCGGGACGACTGGGATTACTGTGGGGCGATTGACTTCGATCAATTTTAGGCATTCGTCCGGTTGGAAGCGCTCGGTGATGATCTGGGTGGCACCGGTCATCAGGCTGGCTCCGGCGATCATGCTCCCGTAGATGTGGTAAAAGGGCAGGAAAATCAGCGTCCGGTCGTCGCCGCTTAAGCGTGCCGAAGTGGCGAACTGGATATGGTTAGAGACCAGGTTGAAGTGAGTGAGCATCACGCCCTTGGGCAGACCGGTTGTACCGCTGGAATAAGGCAGGACGAGCAAGTCCTCCTCGGGCTCAATGTGGACCTCGGGCGGGGGGGAGGCCGGATAGCGGTGAAGCAACTCGGAGAAGAGGACGGTTCCCGGGACGAGGCGGTCCCCAATCAGTACCACTCGCTTCAGGCTTTCGGTCAGTCCCTCGCGTGCGGCCGAGATCACAGGGAAGACGCTCTCCTGGACGAAGATGATCTTGGCCCCGGAGTTGGCCAACTGGTAGGCGGCCTCTTTCTCCCGGTAAGATGGGTTCATCGGCGTCATAACGGCTCCCAGCTTGGAGCAGGCCAGCCAGACCAAAAGGAATTCGGGGCGGTTGGTCATGAAGAGGGCCACCCGGTCACCCTTGGCCACTCCCATGTCGCGCAGGGCGTTGGAGAGGCAGTTGGTGAGGGAGAACACCTCCCGGAAGCTAAGGCGCTGCCCGTTGTAGATCAGGGCTGTTTTCTCCGGGAAGCACCCGGCGGCCTGAGCCAGGACCTGGTGGTAGGGTAGCTTGGGGTAATTGAGTTTGGGGCGGAACAGCTCCCACTGAAGATTCAGAGTCACGCTTGGCCTCCTTCGAGGTATGTCCGATTGTGTAGGATTTTCGCCATATGGGTAGAATTTCCTCCCTGGTGCTCGGAATTAGAAGTATGGGGGAGCCCGAGGGGGCTGTAATCCCTCCGACTTCAGTCGGGGGATACACGGACCCCCTCGGGAATTTTTGTTCGCGGCAGTACATGCTTGATCAAGAAATGCACTTAATCAAGAAATGCGCGCTCTCAAGACAAGGAAAAACGTATCGGATGGAGAACCACAGACTTCGTACGCCGCTGCTGGCTGGCAGGTGTCGATACCATCGCCATTGGTGACCTGACGGGCATCCGGGAGCGCATCGACTATACCGCCGAACTCA
>JBGFRN010000339.1:0-5514 GCA_041695105.1 Bacillota bacterium
GGCGTCCCGCCCGAATGGCCCTAACGGTCCAGCCGCGCCGGACGTTTTTTTGACGGCGGCCGCCGGCCCGGCCTCGGAGTTGGAACTGGCGGCTCAGACCGCCCGCTGGATGCTCGAAACCGGTCGGGTCGCCTCTCCCGAGGAAATCGCTCTGGTTTTACGTCGCCCTTCGGAACGCCGGGAGGAAATCCGGGCCGCCTTCGGCCGGGCCGGTCTGCCGCTCAATTTCGGCCCTTCAGTTCTGCTGGTCGAAACGCCGGTTTTCCGGGCCATCCTGGCCGTACTCGACCTGGCCCTGTCGGGCGGGGCGCGGGAGGCCTGCCTTAACGTTATTAAGTGCGACTATCTGGACTGTGGATTGTCCGGGCGCGATTTCAGGCGTCCGGCCGACTGGGTTGAGGAAACCCTGCTCGGCCTGGGTCCGTTCAAGAACCGTTCCGAATTTGACGCCCTTTGCGGGCGTCGCTGGACCGCGGTTGGGGCAGCCGGAAAGACCGGCTCGGCGACCAAAGCACCGGCCCAAGCGGCAGCCGGGCTGCGCCTGGCTGAAAAGGCGGTCCTGACCGCCCTGGGGCGGGCCAACCTGCCCAAGAGCGGCGATCTGGCGACTATGGCTGCCGGTCTGGAGCGGTCCCTCGAGGCTTTCAAGCTACCATCGCTGATCATTGAGAGCGATCTGGACTTGGCCGCCCGCGACCTGGCGGCCTGGCGCGCCTTGCGTTCCAGCCTGGCCGGGGTGATCTCGGTGGCCGGAGAACACCCTTACTCGCTTCAGGAATTTAGGGAACTGGTGGTCCGGTGCGGCGAGCTGGCCTCGGTACCGGCTGCCCGCCCCGACGCGGCCGGGATCAGGGTCTTGCCGGCCTCCGAGGCGGCCGGGCTGAGCTACCGGGCGGTTTTCCTGGCCGGCCTGGCGGACGGAGAGTTTCCGTCTGTCCGGGCGGGGGACTGGATCCTCCCCGAGTTGCGGAGGAGGGAACTGGCCCGGGCCGGGCTGGAACTGGACCTGCCTTCCGCGGCCGCCCACCGCGAGAAAAGGCTCTTCCTCGACGCCGTCCGGGCCGCCTCCGGCAGCCTGTTCCTTTCGACCTACCGCTCCGACCCCGAGGGTGGGGAGAGGCACCCATCACCTTTCCTGGCCGATCTGGTGCGGGAGCGGGCGCCCGGCCCCTGGCCCGAGTTGCCGGAGACCGGCCCGGATCAAGGCCCGGCGACCGGAGTCTTTGAACCCGGCCTCAGGGGCGAGGTCGAACGCTGGTCAGGGCGCGATTTCGGGCCCTACGACGGCCGGCTGGACGACCCGGTGGTGGTCGAGGAAATCAACCGGAGCCTGGGGCCGGATCGGGTCTTCTCGGCCAGCCGGCTCGGCCCCTACGGCCAGTGCCCGTTTATGTTCTACTGCCGCGAGATCCTTGGCCTGGACGCTCCCGAGGAGGTCGACGAAGGACTCGACCCGCGCCTGCGCGGCGACCTTTCCCACCGCATTCTTTTCCGGTTTTATTCAGGACTGGCCGTTCCGGGCCTGGTTGCCCTCGATCCCGCCCGGCGGGAAGACTACCACCGGTTGCTGGAAACGGCCGCTGCCGGGGTCTTTGAAGAATACGAGGCCGGGGGGGATTACTTCCACCCGGGCCTATGGCGGCTGATCCGGCGCGACATCATGACCTCGCTCCAGGCCCTGCTCGACCGGGAACTGGAGCGGGCGGCCGGGGGCAACCCGATGATCCCGGCCCACTTTGAGGTCGGCTTTGGTCTGGCGGCCGAGCCAGGCGAGACCGAGCCTGGAGAGACCGACCCGCTGTCCAAGAGCGATCCCCTGCGAATCACCCGGGGGGAGCCCGGGGACGGTGAGATCCTTTTGCGCGGCAAGATCGACCGGATTGATCTCGACCCGGTCTCGCGCAAGTTTATCGTCTATGACTATAAGACCGGATCGACGCCCAAGGTCAAGGACATGCTGGCCGGGCGCGACCTGCAGATCCCGATCTACCTGCAGGCCGCGGCCCAGATCCTCGGGGAGGGCTGGGCTGCGGCCGGTGGAGGATATTACTCGCTCAAGAACCTGGACCGCAATCAGGGTCTGTACCGGAAATCCGACCAGGACCTGTCCGGGATCGGGAGCCGGGCCTCGGGCCTGATGGACGACCCGGAGTTTGAGAGTGCCCTTGACCGGGCCCGGGGGTATTTGCTCGCCTACCATGAGGGCATCCGGCGGGGCGATTTTCCGGTCCGGCCGTCCGAGAACCGCTGCCCGCCTTACTGCGCCTTTCAGGAGATCTGCCGCTACGACCGGAACCGGGTGGCGGGCAAGCTGGGGGGTGGGCCCGGGTGAACTACACTGAGGCCCAAAGGCAGGCCCTGACCACCCTCGACCGTCCGGTGGCTGTCACAGCCGGGGCCGGTTCGGGCAAAACCCGTGTCTTGGTAGCCCGCTACCTGGAAATTCTCGACCGGGGGTGCCGTCCGTGCGGCGGGGCGGTCGCCCCGGAGAATATCCTGGCCATCACCTTCACCCGCAAGGCCGCCGGTGAGATGAAGGAGCGGATCCGCCAGGCCCGCCCCGCCCTGTCCCTGGAGTCAGCCCCGATCGCGACCATCCACGGGTTCTGCGCCCGCCTGCTCCGGGAATTTCCGGTCGAGGCCGGCCTTGATCCCCAATTCGCGGTGATGGAGGAGGCTGAGGCCAGACTCTTCCTGGTCCGGGCGGTAGAAGAGGCGGTTCTCGAAGCCCTGGCCGGCGGGTCGGGGGCGCACGAAGAACTGGTGGCTAACTACGGCTATGGCTCCTTTCAGGCCGGCCTGACCGGCCTGTGGGCGAGGATCCGGTCAACCGGCCTGAGCCTGGATGAGGTCGGGCAACGCACAGCAGCCTCGCAAGGTCGGGCCGGAGTCTTCTACCGGGAGGCTCTGGCGGGCCTGGACCGCCATCTGGACGAGCTCAGGGTCAGGGTGACCAGCCTATCTCCGGGCCTTCAGAGCCGGGCGGCCGCCGAGGGACTGCTGGCCGGGTGGCCCGCGCTCAAGGAACGGCTTGAAGCCGGGCCCGATCCGGCCGCGGCGCTGCGCCTCAGGGAGCTGGTCAAACCCCTGCACGCCAGGGGAGGTCTCAAGGAAGCGGTTGAGATCATCAGAGAAAGGCTGGAGGCCCTTGAGGACGCGACCTGGGACTGGCTCAGCCCGCCCCTGGTCGAGGCCCTGCTTGGCCTGCTCAAAGACATTGAACGGCGCTACTGTGAGCACAAGGGTCCTTCGCGCCTCGACTTTAGCGACCTGGAGATCCGCGCTCGCGACCTGCTGCGGGGCCGGCCCGAGGTCGCCGCTGAGGCGCGCCGCCGCTACCCTTACATAATGGTCGATGAGTTTCAAGACACCAACGGCCTGCAGGCCGAGATCCTCTCGCTTCTCGTTGACGGTGAGCCCCGGCCCAACTTCTTTATCGTCGGCGATCCCAAGCAGTCGATCTACCGCTTCCGCGGGGCCGAGGTCGAGGTCTTCACCAGCCAAAAAGCGGGCTGCTCAGCGGCGGGCGGCGACTGCCTGGAACTGCTGGAAAACTTCCGGAGCCAGGCCGGCCTGGTCAGGTTTGTCAACGGGCTGTTCGGAGGTGAGGTTACCCGGCCCCACTGGCCGGAAGAGCCCTACCGCCCCGCCTTGGAGCGCCGGGCGGCTCCTGGCCGGGTCGGGATCGACCTGATCTTTTGCACGGCCAGCGAGGGGGAGGAGGATGATTCCGAATTCCTTCGGGAAAGGGAGTCCGCGGCCCTGGCCGCCCGAATCCGGGGGCTGGTCGAGTCCGGCCTGCCTGTCTTCGAAGGTGAGCGGGAGCGGCCGGCCGATTACGGCGATTTCGCCGTCCTGATGCGGGCGCTGACTAACGTTAAGATCTACGAAAAAGCCTTCCGCCGGGCCGGGGTGCCCTACCTGGTGGCCAGCGGGCGCGGGTTTTTCCAGACCCAAGAGGTCCGCGACGTCCTGAATGCCTTGAAGGTGCTGGAATCGAGCCGCGATTCGATCTCCCTGGCCGGGCTGCTGCGCTCCCCGCTCTTCGGCCTGACCGACCAGAGCCTTTATTGGATCATCCGCGGCCAGCCCGAGCGGTTGGGCGGGGAGGAGGCCGATTGGTACCGGCGGGTCGGGACGATCCTCGACCGGATGCGCCTCCGGCGCGACCGGGTGGGCCTGGGCGACCTGGTCGAGGAACTGATCGCCGTAACCGGCTACCGGGCGACGGTCAGGGCCGGGCGGGATGGCCCCCAGAAGGCGGCTAACCTCGACAAACTGGTCCGGCTGGCCCGGGCGGCCCAGGCCCGCGGGCTGGTGGCGCCCCGGGATTTCATCAACTACCTCAAACGCCTGGCCGAGGCCGAGGGGCAGGAGGCCGAGGCCGAACTCGGGGCGGAGCGGGCGGTTCGGATCATGACCGTCCACCAGTCCAAGGGGCTGGAGTTCCCGGCGGTGGCCGTCGTCGACCTGAACCGCCGGTTCAACCCCGCCGGCCAGGCCATCCACTTCGACCGTCAATTGGGGCTGGGCATCAAGTTGCGCGATGGGGCCGGGGCAGGCCGTCCGACCGGGGCCTACAAGGCGATTGGCGAGCTGGAGCGCCGCCGGGAACTGGCCGAGAATCTCAGGGTGCTCTATGTGGCCCTCACCCGGGCCAGGGACCACCTGATTCTTTCTTCCGGCTACAAGCCGGGCTCAGCCCGATCGGCATCTTCCAAGCCGGACTCCGGCGAACCGAAAGAGCCCCAGAGCTGGCTCGAATGCCTGTGGCCGGCGCTTGACCCGGCCAGGCTGCCGCCCGAAGGCGGCCCGGCTGAGGTGGCCGGTGCCCCGGTCCGGGTGATCTGGGGAGAGCCGGGCCAAGAGGGCGCGATTGAAGGCCCCATGGAGGGCCTCTTGGACGGCCGGTCTGGCGCGGCGGGCCACTCCGCCCTGCAGCCATATTCCGCCCTGCAGCCATATTCCGCCCTGCAGCCGCATTCGGCCCAGGCTTGGCCGCCCTCGCTGATCCGGGCCTCGGTCACCGGCCTGCTGGCCTACCGCGACTGCCCCTTCCGCTATTACCTTGAGCGGGTACTCGGTCTTGCCGAATTTGGCGATGCCGCCGGATGCCGGCAGGCTGCTGCGGGGAACGATAATCTGAGAGACGCCGTCGAGCTAGGCCACCCGGCCCTGGCTCAAACCCTGTCCCCGACCTTGCGGGGCTCAATCATCCACCGCCTGATTGAGCGGCTTGACCTGCCGGAGAGCGTAGGTCCGGCCCTGGAGCGGATCCTGGATGAATTTGGGGTCTTCGGGGCGACCCGGGAGGCGGCCCGGGTCGAACTCGCCCCGCTGTGCCGGAACTACCTTGAGAGCGAGCATTTTGCCGCCGGCCGGAGCGACCGTCCCGCGCTAAAGAGCGAGATGCCCTTCACCTACCGCTTGCCCGAGTCCGGTGGGCGGCCGGGGGTGGTCTTGTCCGGAACCATCGACCGGGTTGTCTTCCGCCCGGACGGGCGGCTCGAGGTG
>JBGFRN010000216.1:0-5500 GCA_041695105.1 Bacillota bacterium
GGGATAGGTGTACCGCCCAGCAGGCAAGCCCAGATAAAGGTGGACCCCGGTCGCCCCGCTGGTTTTCGGGAAGCATATCAGACCAAGATTCTGAAACAATTCCCTGAAGACGAAGGCGATTTCACGGGCGTCTTCAAACCCGGTCTTCTTTCCCGGATCCAAGTCGATTACGGCCAGGTCCGGGCGGTCGGGGTCCTGGCACCTTGAGTACCAGGGGTGGAGTTCAATCGCCGCCTGGTTCCCCAGCCAGGCCAGGTCGGCCCGCTTGGCACAGACCAAATAATTAATGACTCTTCCCGAGTGGTCATCCGGCCACGTGTCTAGCCATTTGGGCACCCCGGCCGGAAGATTCTTCTGGTAAAAACACTTGCCGCCGGCCCCGTTTGGGTAGCGGGTCAATACCAGCGGACGGCCGGCCAGATGCGGCAGGATAAACTCGGCCACCGATAGGTAGTAGTTGATCAGCTCGCCCTTAGTTACCCCCGCCTCTGGCCAGAGAACTTTATCCAGGTTGGTCAGGGTCAGCGGGTATTTGTCGAGAACCCCCGCCCCACCGCTGCCAGTCACAGTTGGCACTCCTCGGGCGGTAAGTCGATAAATCCTTCCCAAACCGGTGCCCGGAACCGCCCATCCTCCGTCCACTCCAGGTACTTCACTTTTCCGACCAAAACAGGCCTCAAGAACTGAACCCCGGGGGTCAGGGGGAAACCGGCGAAAGGCGGGCGATCGGTCTGAAGGGGCACGGCCAACCCGGCCAGCCGGTCTAGCTCGCCCTGAGACAGGCCCGAGCCGACCCGCCCGAGATAAACCAGTTCCTGGTCGCGGTAGGCCCCGACTATCAGGGCCGACGGGCGAGGACCTTTGAGGGTATAGCCGGCGACCACGCAAGGCATGGCACGGAAGCATTTAACCTTAATCCAGGCGTCTGACTTCTTTCCTGGGGTGTAGGGGCTGCCCAGACGTTTGGCGACTATGCCTTCGAGACCCTCGGCCTCAACTGCCTGAAATAGCCTTTTTCCCTGGCCCGGGTGGCTTTCGACCAGGCCCCAATGAAACCTTGGTTCCAACAGGGACTTCAGCTTCAAGAGCCGCTCCTCAAGCGGCCTGGCCCTAAGATCTTCACCGTCCAGCCAGAGGAGATCAAAGACCATATAACGGATTGGATGTGACTGCAGCCTGCCTCCCCCCGGGCCGCCCAATTCCCGCCTCATTACGGCCTGAAAGCTGGGCCGCCCCTCCCTCAGGACCACAACCTCCCCATCGAAGATGGCCTCGCGGCCTGGCAAGACCAGCGACAGCCGGCCAAGTTCGGGATAAGCGCCGGTCCTGGTCCGGCCCCGCCGGTTCTGGAGGATCACGGGTCCCTCGTTCCCGGGAAGGATGGCCAGCATCCGCAGGCCGTCCCATTTGAGCTGAAAGAGAAAAGCCGGATCGTCAAACGGTTCAGGACGGGACACGGGCTCCATCACCTGAATCACTGCCGGTCTGGCCTTTGGTTGCCCTGCCCGGCAGCTCCGGTCCGTTCCAGGCTGCGCCGGAGGGCCTCCATCAGGTCGATCACCCGTCCGGGCTCCTCCTCACCTTTGGGGAGCACGACCCGGCGGTCGTCCTTTTTGGCCTCGATTAATTCCATGAGTTCCTGACGGTAGCGGTTCTCGTACTTCTCCGGGCTGAAGACCGAGGACATTCCTTCGACCAGGCGCATGGCCATATCCAGTTCCCTTGAATCTAAGGCCGCCTCTGGGCCGAGACGGTCAAGGGTATCTACCCCCCGAACCTCGTCGGGGAAAAACATCGTCGACATTGCCATCACTCCGCCAGCGTAGGGCCGGATCGCGCAGAGGACTTCCTTCGATCTGAGGGTCACTCTCCCCAAAGCCACCCGCCCCGCGTCAACCAGAGCGCGATAAAGGAGGGCATAAGCCTTACGCCCGCCCTCCCCTGGTTCGAGGTAGTAGGTTTTTTCATAGTAAACCGGATCAAGCTCGGCTGAGAGAATGAAATCGGTAATATCAACCGACTTCTGGGCCGCTGACGGCAGGATCTCGAAGTCCTCAGCCCTAAGATTGATATACTGGCCCTTTTGGTACTCGTACCCCCACACTAATTCGTTGGCGCTAACCTCGCGGTGGCAGTTCGGGCAGACTTTTTGGTATTTGACCGGGGTATGACAAATTTCGTGCAGGTAATTGAATTTGACATCTTTCTTCTCGGTGGCGGCGTAAAGCCGGACCGGGATAGTAACCAGCCCGAACCCAATCGAACCGTTCCAAAGGCTGCGCACGGCTAGACTTTGTAGCCCTCGGTCTTGATGCGATCGCCGCCTTTGATCATCGAACCCACCTGGGAGAGCACCTGGGGCGTCATGTCGATCAGGCGGTCGATCATCGCGCCTCCGCCCTCAACCGGCAACATGCGGACCGATCCCTGCCCGACGATCAAGAAACCTACCGGCTGGACCGAAACACCAGCCCCACTCCCCCCGGCAAAGGGCAGGGATTGGGACTCGTTACCACCCTGCTGACCGCCCTGCTGCTGCATGCCCAGGAGGCCATCCGGCGTTTTGTCGCCCTTGTACTCGCCGCCCCCGGCAGCGAACCCGAAGGTCACCCGCGAAATGGGGACAATCACGCTGCCGTCTTGCGTCTCCACCGGATCACCTATAACCGTATTGACGTCGACCATTTCTTTGATGCTGTCCATCGCCGTCTTCATCAGGCCCTGGATTGGATGTTCTGGCAATCGACCCGACCTCCTCGACTAGCCTTGTGCGAATCCCGCTTGCGGTAGATAAGGTAAAGCAAAACCGCAAAGATAGCATGAATCGGCCGGACGAAGGCTATGCATTCAAAATCGACATCCAGCGCCTTTCGATGATACATCGGAAAAAGTTCCAGTTTCGGAGGATTGACCATCTGCTTGGTCCACGAGGCCAGGGACGCGGCCGGACCGAGGACTGACCAGAGTAAGCCCAATACGATGGCCGTCAGGGCGGCGTCTCCGGTTCCGATGGCCGCCCTTAGACTAAACCGGGTGAAACGTATACGTTTTAACAGGTAACGACCGACCTTATGCGGCACCGCGAGCCTGGCTAATTCGGTTCTGAAAAAGTGGAGAAAGGCCCACCAAGGATCGGTTGGACGCCAGGCCAGAGCCTCAAGTGATCTTTTGAAGCCCTCCCCAACGGCCAGCCAACCCGGTAGCTCGCGGTCCAAATTTACCAGCCCACTGAGGAGGGCGGCTCGCAACCTTACCTGGCCGCGGATCCCGGCCACGCGATTATAACTAATGGTGATTTTGACCGGCCAGACGAGCAAAAAAATAATCAGCGCGGTAAACCCAAGCCCGAGGGACAAGCGACCACCCCTGACCCCAGGTTTTCCATAAAAAAAACGGGGTATTCCCCGTTTACTGGGCGTCCTGGCTAGGTTCAGGCAAGAGGGGCAATGAACTAAGGTCTTTTAGGCCCATGTACTGTAAAAAGAACCTGGTTGTGCCGTAAAGAATCGGCCGGCCCGGCCCCTCACGTCGCCCAACGTCTTTAATCAAGCCACGCTCTATCAGGGTGTAAAGGGAGTGATCGACCTTGACCCCTCTGATGGCCTCGATCTCGGCTCGGGTTACCGGCTGGCGGTAGGCGATCACGGCCAGGGTCTCGACCACGGTTGGGGTGAGGCGGGTTTCCCGGTCAGGGAAAAGAGCTGAAACGTACTCAGCCAGGTCAGGGCGGGTGGACAATTGGAACCCGCCGGCGACCTCGACCACCTGGAAACCCCGTTCGGAGTCGCGGTATTCCTTGGCCAGGTCCGCACAGAGATCCCGAGCCGCTCGTTCCTCCAAACCGGCGATTTCGGCGATCAGCCGGGCCGGAACCGGTTCGGGCGAGGCCAGCAGCAGGGCCTCGACTATCGCCCGGCCGAGTTTAAACATCATGGGTGACCGCCTCCCGCCGCCGGATGCTGATATCCCCGAGGGGATCCGGCTGGATGATAGTGATCAATCGCTGGCGGTTCAATTCCAGAACGGCCAGAAACGTAACCACCACTTCCAGCCTAGAGGCGGCAACCTCAAAAAGATCGGTAAAACGAACCGGCCCCGAGCGGATGGCAATCAGGCGCATCAGTTGGGAGATCTTCTCCTTCACCGTGACGACCTCGGCCGCAATCTCCCTGGGATGAGGCTCCCGGCGCCGTTCCAGGATTCGAAGGAAGGCCTGGAAAAGATCCTCAGGGGTGACCTCTCCGGCCCTGAGCGGGCGGTCGGGGGCTTCCGGCTGAGCCTCTTCCCAGCGGCGATAGGTCAGCCCGCGGTTAACCTCAAGCTGGCTCAGGCCACGCCCAGCCTCGCGGTACCGGCTGTACTCAAGCAGTCTTGCCACCAGTTCCTGGCGCGGGTCGACCGTGCCGGCTAGGTCGCCTTCTTCCTCGATCTGGGCCGGCTGTGAGGGCAGCAGCATCCGGGCCTTAATGCCGCAAAGGGTGGCGGCCATAACCAAAAACTCGCCGGCCCGGTCAATATCGAGCGACTGTACATCTTTGATGTAATCCAGATACTGCCCGACCACCCGGGCGATCGGAATGTCATAGATGTCGATCTCTTCCCGCTCGATCAAGTAAAGAAGCAGGTCAAGCGGACCGTCGAAAATCTCAAGGTGTACCTGCCAGGTCACACCCGCATCGCCGCCCGGACTTTTTCCATGGTCTTGGAGATCACCCGTCGGGCACGGTCAGCGCCGTCAGTCAGGATTTCGTCGACCCTTCGAGGGTTTGACTCCAGTTCTCTCCGGCGTTCCCTCATTGGTTCCAGGACCTGGTTGAGCCCGGCCGCGAGATCCTTTTTACAGGCCAGGCAGCCCACCTGGCCGGCCCGGCAGGCGGCCTCAATCTCGGGCACATTGGACGAAAAGACCTTATGGAAGGCGAATACGACGCAGACCTCCGGGTGGCCCGGATCGGTCTTGCGGGCACGCTGGGGATCAGTCACCATGCTGCCCACGGCGGCGGAGACCTCCCCGGCCGGGGCCGAGAGGGCGATGTCGTTGCCGTACGACTTGCTCATCTTTCGACCGTCGATTCCCGGCAGGTGCGGGGCATTGGAGAGACGGGCCTGGGGCTCGACCAAGTTGGTTCCATACAAAAAGTTAAAGCGCCGGACAATCTCCCGGCAGAGCTCAAGGTGCGGAACCTGGTCCTCACCGACCGGAACCGTGTCAGCTTCGTACCCGAGGATGTCGGCCGTCTGCAGGACGGGGTAGCCCAGAAAACCATAGGTCGAAATCTCGCGGTCCTCAAGCTGCCGGAGCTGTTCCTTGTAGGTCGGGACCCGCTCCAGCCACCCCAGCGGGGCAATCATCGAGAGCAAAAGGTGCAGTTCGGCATGTTCTTTAACATGAGACTGAACAAAAAGGACATTTTTCTTGGGATCAAGCCCGGCGGCCACCCAGTCGATCAGCATCTGCCGGATGTTCTCCTGTAAATGGGAGGTGTCCTGGTAGCCAGTG
>JBGFRN010000189.1:0-5484 GCA_041695105.1 Bacillota bacterium
GGCAAGAGCGATATCAAGATCGTCGCCGAGCACAACTCGCCCCTGACCAAAGAACAGGGCCTTAAGCTCGGCGAGAACGTCCTGACCGCCAATCCCCAGCTCGATGCCATTTTCGCTGTCAATGACGAGTTGGCCCTGGGGGCGGTGCAGGCGATAGAGGCGGCCAACCGTGCGGGAAAGGTCATCGTTACCGGATTCAATGGAACCCCGGCCGCCGTTGAGTCCGTTAAGGCCGGAAAACTCGGCATGACAATCGGCCTCAAGCCCGAAACTTGGGGTCGGACCGCCCTTGAGGCCGCCGTCGAGATCGCCAAAAGCAAGGCTCAGAAGGGCCTGGTCCCTACCAAATCGGTCCTGGTGGATTCCACGAACGTTGCTAACTTAAAACCCGAAGACCTCAAATAAAGCGAATGCGAGTTGATCCGCATGCCGCCTCTTGATTTTGACTACTATACCCCCGCATCGGTCGTGGAGGCCGTTTCCCTGCTCGATAAACTAGGGGATGGCGCCAAGGTTATCGCCGGAGGCCAAAGCCTGATACCAATACTGAACCTGCGGCTGGCCTCTCCCCTCGCCCTGATAGACCTGCAACGAATCCCGGACCTGGCCTATATCAAGGAGGACGTGGGGTGGCTGGTTATCGGGGCCATGACCCGCCACCGGGAGATCTTGAACTCGGTACTGTTACGACAAAAGTGCCCGCTCCTCTCAGTTGCCGCCGGGTTAATCGGCCACAGCCAAATCCGGAACCGTGGCACCCTGGGTGGCAGCCTGGCCCACGCCGATCCGGCGGCCGAGTTTCCCCTGGCCCTGGTGGCTCTCGAAGGCCGGATCCAGCTTACCGGCCCGGGCGGTGTAAGGGAAGTAACCGCCGGTGACTTCTTCGTCACCATTCTGACCACCTCAGCCGGGCCCGCCGAGGTGCTTACTGAGGTCCGGGTACCGCTCTTGGCCCAAAGCTCCGGCTGGTCCTTTCGAGAAATGACGCGCCGCCACGGGGATTTTGCCATCGTGGCCGTGGCCGCCGTGGTCTCTCTCGATGAGGCTGACCGCATTAAAGAGGCCCGCATCGCCCTTGGAGGCGTCGGGCCCAAACCCATCCGGGCTCAGGAAGCTGAAGAAATCCTCAGGGGTTCGTCGCCTGATGACGGTCTGTTGGCCAGTGCCGCCGAAATAGCCGCCAGGGCTACCGACCCTCCGACCGATGTCAACGCCTCGGCAGAGTACCGTCGGGAGATGACCAGGCTTTACGTCAGGGACGCCCTTCGCGAAGCTCTTTCCAGGGCGGTGAAGCCGGAATGACCCAACGGATCGCCATCACTATACTGGTCAACGGAATCGAGCGCCAGGCCTGGGTTGAGCCCAAGACCCTCCTGGTCGACTTCCTGCGGGAAGAGTTGGGGCTGACCGGCACCCATGCCGGATGCCGGGAGGGGGTCTGCGGGGCCTGCACCGTGATTGTTGACGGGAGGGCAGTCCGGTCATGCCTGATGCTGGCCGTCCAGGCCAACGGTGCCGGGGTAACAACCATTGAGGGGCTGGCCCGGGGTCTGGAACTCGACCCCCTGCAGCGAGCCTTTGTCGAGCATGGGGCCATTCAATGCGGCTTCTGCACCCCGGGTTTAATACTGACCAGCAGGGCCTTCCTCGAAGAAAACCCCCACCCCAACGAAAAAGATATCCGTGAAGCTATCTCGGGGAACATCTGCCGCTGTACTGGATACGTCAAGGTCGTGGCCGCCATCCAGGCGGTCGCCGGCGAGAGGAGGTAAGCCGCCTTGTCAGACGTCATTAGAAACATCATTGGCCAACGGGTCCCCAGGCCTGACGCCTACGAGAAAGCGGCCGGGGCGGCCAAATACACCGCCGATATCCAACTACCGGGGATGCTCCACGCTAAAATTTTGCGCAGCCCTTACGCCCACGCCCGGGTCTCGCGAATCGATACATCCCGGGCCGAAGCCCTTCCCGGAGTAGTCAAGATTCTCACCCGTGATAACACCCCGAGGGTCCCCTTCACCAATACCGAGTACGACGTTACCACCTACCACTGCCTGACCCCGTCGGATCAGGTTCTCTTTGATGATAAGGCCCGCTACGCCGGCGAGCCGGTGGCGGCGGTGGCCGCGGTTTCCCCTGCCGTGGCCGAAGCGGCGCTGGAGTTGATCGAAGTGGATTATGAATCGCTCCCGGCCGTGTTTGATCCGGAGGAAGCCATGTCCTCAGGAGCCCCGCTGGTCCACGATACTGTAGCCCATAATGTTTGCGCTCATATCCCGATGGTTAAGGGAAATGTGGATCAGGGCTTTGGAGAGGCCGCCCAGATAATTGAGCAGCGTTTCCGGACCTCGAAGCAAAAACATGCTCAGACTGAACCCTGGTCATGCGTGGCTGATTACGATGCCACCGGCCGCCTGACCGTCTGGACGCCCTCCCAGACACCCCACCCCGTCAGGATCAAACTGGCCAAACTGTTCGCTATACCCTCCAACCAGGTGCGGGTAGTCTCACCGGCCATCGGCGGGGCCTTCGGGGGGCGGGTGGGCTTTGTCGGTGAGCCCTGGTGTGCCGCCCTGGCCCTGGCCGCCCGCCGCCCGGTTAAGCTTGAATTCAGCCGGGCCGAGGACTTTTTCGGGACCGAGTCCCGAGCTCCCGTGATAATTGATCTGAAAATCGGGTTCAAGAATGACGGCTCGCTCACCGCTATCCAGTGTCGCTCGGTTCATAACGCCGGTCCTTACGCCACTCAAAGCATCGACGTCACCGGAGTCCACGGCTGCCTGATCACCCGGCTCTACTATTGTCCCAACACGCGCTATGACGGCTATACCGTCTATACCAACACCCCGCTGTCGGGTGCCTACCGCGGTTTCGGTGGTCCCCAGGCCTTTTTTGCCCTGGAGTCAATGATGGACATGATCGCCGGCAAAATCGGGATGGACCCGATCGAGCTGCGTTCCCGGAACCACTTAAGAAACGGGGATATCGACCCCTGGACCAAACTGCCGGTCACCAGTTGCGGGCTGGAGGAGTGCCTGAAAAAAGGCGCTGAAGCCATCGGCTGGGCCGAAAAACGCGGGAAGGCTAAAGCCCAAAACGAGCAAATCATCAAACGGGGTGTCGGGGCCGGTTGCGTCATGTGGGTCAGCGGCACGGCCAAACTTCATGACGGTATGATCGAGGGCTCAGCCGCCTGGATCAGGCTGAACCTGGCTGGCACCTTTACTCTGACCTCGGGTTCAACCGATCTCGGCACCGGATGCCGCACCACCCTGGCCCAGGTAGCCGCCGAGGTTCTTGGGGTTGAGCTTGATGACGTCACCGTCATCCTCGGGGATACAGATATCACCCCCTTTGACGCCGGCGCCCACGCCAGCCGGACCATGTTTGTGACCGGCAATGCGGTCAGGAACGCGGCTGGGGAACTGAAAAAGCAAATTTGCAGGGTGGCCGCCCAGGCCCTGGAGGTTCCTGAGGATTCCCTCGAAATCAAGGGGCGGACCGTAAGGGTGATGCCTTCAGCGGGTTCGGGTGAAATTTCCCTATCGGACCTGGCTCTCCGTGCCTACTACCAATCTACGGAACTCGCCGGTTACGGCGTCGCCCAGCAAACCAACGCTCCTCCCTTCGGTGCCCAATTCGCCGAAGTCGAGGTTAACACCGAGACCGGCGAGGTCAGAGTTATTAAAGTGGTCGCCGCCCATGATGCCGGCCGGGCCATCAACCCGACCATCGTCGAGGGACAGATCGAGGGAGCCCTCCACCACGGGATCGGCTATGCCCTGACCGAGGATTTGGTCATTGACCCCGAAACAGGCAGCGCCCTGAACCCAACCTACATGGACTACAAGCTCCTGACCGCCGCCGACATGCCCGAGGTGGTTCCCATTATCGTTGAGCAACCCGACGAGCTCGGTCCCTTTGGCGCCAAGGGTATCGGCGAACCGGGCATGGTCCCCACGGCCGCGGCCATAGCCAATGCCGTCTACGACGCTACAGGCGTGCGGGTAACGGAGCTCCCGTTAACGCCGGAGAGGGTCTACCGGGCGCTCAGGGGATCGAGTTAACCCCCTCTCTCCCCTTCCCAAAAGACCACCCTCCGCCTCAGCCAAACCAGCCCACGGTCTAGGGCAAACCCGGCGGCCGCCACGGTGACGATTGCTGCGAACATCTTCGGAGCCATAAACGAGGCGGAGGAATAGACGATCAGGTGACCCAGGCCGTCGCTGGAGCTGATCATCTCGGTGATCACCCCGAGGATCAGGGCGATGGGGAGGGCGATGCGCAAGCCCGAAAAAATGTACGGCCCGGCGGCCGGCACCACCACCTTCCAGAGGATCTGGCCCTGAGTGGCGCCCATGTTCTGAGCCGTCCAAATCTGGTACTTGCTCACCCCCCGGGTGCCGTAGTAGGTATTGATTGCCATTGGGTAAAGACACTCCAGCAGGATCAGGGAAATCTTGGAGAGATGACCCAGGCCGAAAAGGAAGACAAATATGGGATAAAGAGAGATCTTGGGGACGGGATAACTGGACGAGAAAAGGGGTTCAAACAGGTAGTGGCAGGCCCGAAAGCGAGCCATGAGGAAACCGGCCAGCACGCCAAAGAAGACGCCGAGCCCGAAGCCGGAGACCACCCGGAAGAGTGTTACCGCCAGGTGGTTAAAGAGTTCGAGGGATAGGGTCATCTTCCAAATCTGACCGGAGATGGCAACGAGCGAGGGAAAGATGCCCGGGTTGACTTGGCCCGACCGGGCGATAATCTCCCAAAGCGCCAGGGCCAGGATAACTGAATAGTAGCGGGCCAGCCCGCTCATGATTGGCCTGAGGCTCATGATTGGCCTGAGGCTCATGCTCCATCCCCCTCGCGGCCGGCCTGCCCCGCCAGAACTCGGCCGCGGAGGGCCACCAGTAGGCGATCGTTGACCAGCCCCAGCATCCCGATGCTCAGGATGGCCACAAACATCAGGTCGAACCTGAGGTTGGCCTCTGAAGCCACAATCATAAACCCCAGGCCCGATCTCGAACCGATCATCTCTGAGGCAAAGAGCAAAACAAATGATAGCGCCAGGGCTATCCTGAGGCCGGTGAAGATCTGAGGCCCGGCGGCGGGAAGAATCACCTTCCAAAAAATTTGACTCCGGCGGGCTCCCATGTTCTCAGCCGCCCAGATCAGGTTTTTCTCCACCGCCCGGGCGCCATAATAGGCGTTCAGGTAGGTCGGGTAAAAGCACCCCATGGCGATAATGATAATCTTCGAGGCGTGGCCCAGGCCGAACCAGGCCATGAGCACCGGGAGGATGGCGATCTTCGGAACTGGGTAGGTCAGAGAAACCAGAGGATCAAAAAAGCCCTCAGCCCCCCTGGAGACCCCGGACCATAGCCCGGCCAGTATGCCCAGAACCGAACCAAGCGCCAGCCCGGCATAGGCCCGAAACAGGCTGGCCTGAACGTGACCGGCGAATTCGACGCTTCCCAGGGATCC
>JBGFRN010000316.1:0-5477 GCA_041695105.1 Bacillota bacterium
ACCCGGGCGACGTCTTCTACCTCCACAGCCGCCTGCTGGAGCGCGCCGCCAAGCTCGATGATAAGTACGGGGGCGGGTCGATTACCGCGCTGCCGATCATCGAGACCCAGGCGGGCGACGTTTCGGCCTACATTCCGACCAACGTCATCTCGATCACCGACGGCCAGATCTTCCTGGAGGCCGACCTGTTCTACGCCGGCATCCGCCCGGCCATCAACGTCGGTATCTCGGTCAGCCGCGTCGGCGGCAACGCCCAGATCAAGGCGATGAAGCAGGTGGCCGGTCGTCTCCGCCTCGACCTGGCCCAGTACCGCGAGCTGGCCGCCTTCGCCCAGTTCGGGTCCGACTTGGACAAGGCCACCCAGGCCCGTCTCACCCGCGGTCAGCGCACCGTCGAGGTCCTGAAGCAGGGCCAGTATGAGCCGATGCCGGTTGAGGAGCAGGTGGCCATCATCTACACCGCCACCAACGGCTACCTCGACGACGTCGACCTCGATCAGGTCAAGGCCTTCGAGCGCGACTTCCTGGCTTATCTCCGGAATCAGACCAACGTCCTCAAGGACCTCCGCGAGAAGAGGGAGCTGGCCAAGGAGATCACCGAGGCCCTGGAAAAGGCCATCAAGGACTTCAAAGCCGGATTCCTCAAGGCCGCGGCCAACGCTTAGCTGGGGCGCCGTACTCGATGTCCGATCTGAAAGAGTGGTGAGATAGTGCCAGGCAAACGCGATATTTCCCGCCGGATCAAAGCGGTTAAATCGACGATGCAGATCACCAAGGCGATGAAGTTGGTCGCCGCAGCCAAGCTGCGCAAGGCTCAGGAGCGTGTGGTCTCCGCCCGCCCCTTCGCCCGCCGCCTTCAGGAGATCCTGAGCCGGCTGGCGGCCCAGGGGACGGTCAGCCATCCCCTGTTTGAGACCCGTGAGCGCAAAACGGTGGCCTACGTCGTCGTCACCGGCGACAAGGGTCTGTGCGGCAGCTATAACGTTAACATCATCCGCCGCACCACCGCCGCCCTCAGGGAAGAAAAGGCCGGGCCGGTCCTGGTTGCCGTCGGCCGTAAGGGCCGTGACTTCTACGCCCGCCGCGGTCGCCGGTTCCTCAAGGAGTTTGTCGGCCTTGGCGAGGAGCCGTCCTTCACCCTCGCCAAGGATATTGCCCAGCAGTTAATCAGCCTGTTTCTATCCGGAGCGGTTGATGAGGTGCGCCTGATCTACACTGAGTTCATCAGCGCCCTGCAGCAGAAACCGACCGAGGTTCAGCTCCTGCCGGTGGCCCCGCCTCAGGCGGAAGGCTCCCAGGGCAAGGCGGACAAACCGGGCAAAGCGGGCAAGGCGGCCGCTCAGGTGGACTACATCTTCGAGCCCAACGCCGAAGACGTGCTCAATTCTCTGGTCCCAAAATTTGTCGAGACCCAGGTCTACCGTGTCCTGCTTGAGGCCAAGGCCTCAGAGCAAGGTGCCCGGATGACTGCCATGGGCTCGGCCACCGATAATGCCAGCAAGATGATCGGCAAGCTGACCCTGGCGTTCAACCGTGCCCGCCAGGCCGGCATCACCCGCGAGATCTCCGAAATCGTGGGTGGCGCCGAGGCGCTGAAGTAAGGAGGTAAAGTAATGAGCCAGGTTGGACGGGTGCTTCAGGTCCTCGGCGCCGTCGTTGACGTCGAGTTCGAGGGCGGGCACCTTCCCGAAATCTATAACGCTCTGAAGATTAAAGAGACGGTTGCCGGAAAAGATATCGACCTGACCCTGGAAGTCGCCCAGCATCTTGGGAACAATTTCGTCCGCTGCGTTGCCATGTCGTCGACCGACGGCCTGCAGCGCGGCACCAAGGTCGTTGACACCGGCCGGGCGATCGCCGTTCCGGTCGGGCGCGAAGTCCTCGGCCGCCTGCTGAATGTTCTCGGCGAGACCATCGACGAGGACTCCCAAATCGAGGCTAAGAAAACCTCTCCGATTCACCGTCCCGCCCCTCCGGTCTCCGAGGTCAACCCGGCAACCGACATCCTGGAGACCGGCATCAAAGTCGTCGACCTGCTCTGCCCCTACGCCAAGGGCGGTAAGATCGGTCTGTTCGGCGGTGCCGGCGTTGGCAAGACGGTTCTGATCCAGGAGCTCATCCATAACATCGCTTACCAGCATGGCGGCTTCTCGGTCTTCGCCGGCGTGGGCGAGCGCACCCGCGAGGGCAACGACCTCTACCATGAGATGAAGGAAGGCGGCGTCATCGATAAGGTGGCGATGGTCTTCGGCCAGATGAACGAGCCTCCGGGGGCCCGCCTCCGCGTCGGTCTGACCGGCCTGACCATGGCCGAGTACTTCCGCGACGAAGAGGGCCAGGACGTGCTCCTGTTCATCGACAACATCTTCCGCTTCACCCAGGCCGGTTCCGAGGTGTCGGCGCTGCTCGGCCGCATGCCCTCGGCCGTCGGTTACCAGCCGACCCTGGCCACCGAGATGGGGAACCTCCAGGAGCGGATCACCTCGACCAAGAAGGGCTCGATCACCTCGGTCCAGGCCATTTACGTGCCGGCCGACGACCTGACCGACCCCGCCCCGGCCACCGCCTTCGCTCACCTTGACGCCACTACGGTTCTAGCCCGGAGCATCGCCGAGCTGGGCATCTACCCGGCGGTTGACCCGCTCGACTCGACCTCGCGGATCCTCGACCCGCAGGTTCTCGGATCGGATCACTACCAGGTCGCCCGCGGCGTCCAGAAGGTCCTGCAGCGCTACAAGGAACTTCAGGACATCATCGCCATCCTCGGCATGGACGAACTCTCGGACGAAGATAAGCTCACCGTGTCCCGCGCCCGCAAGATCCAGCGCTTCTTGTCGCAGCCGTTCTTTGTGGCCGAGCAGTTCACCGGCACTCCCGGCAAGTACGTCACCGTCAAGGATACCGTCCGGGGTTTCCGCGACATCCTTGAAGGCAAGCTTGATGATATTCGCGAGGACGCCTTCCTCTACGTCGGTACCATCGAAGAGGTTTTCGAGAAGGCCAAACAGCTTGAGGCCAAGGGAGCCTAGGAGGTGGGCCAGTTGGCAGGCAGCCTGACCCTCCAGGTAGTCACCCCTGAGAAACAGGTGGTGCAGCAACTGGAGATTAAATCGCTGATCGTCCCGGCTGATAACGGTTACATGGGCATTCTTCCCGGGCACGCCCCGCTGGTCTCGACCCTGCGCATCGGCGCTGTCAAGTTCCGTGAGAGCGGCAGCCCGAGCAAGTGGGAGAGGATGGCCATTACCGGCGGCTTCCTGGAAGTGAACAACGACCAGGCCACCCTGGTGGTCGACGCTGCCGAGCGGGCCGTCGACATCGATGTCCTCCGCGCCAAATCGGCCAAGGAGCGGGCCGAGGCCCGCCTGCGTGAGAAGACCGCCCTGGTCGACGAGGCCCGGGCCGAACTGGCTCTGATGCGGGCGATCAACCGCCTGCGCGTGGCCCAGAACGAGGACCGGAAAACCCACTAGATCAACGACAGGACGACAGAACGCCAGCGGCGAAATTTTGGTATGTAAGCAAGCCGGCCATTACGGCCGGCTTTTTTATGACTAGAATTAATTGAAGATTAATACAAGTCAAGAGGAATTACGGTCAGGGTGTCGAAAGCTTGTCGTTCAATTAGGTCGCTCGATAGGTTGCTTGATAGGTCGCTCGAGAGGTCGGTCGATAGGGGAGGAGAGAAGCTTGCCGTATCTCAGGTTCAAGAAGATCGCGGCTCTCTTTGGTTACCGGCTGGTATGGGAGGCAGACTACCGGGTCTTGTTCCTGCAGTACCCGGGCGGGCGGCTGAAGCGTTTGTTGGGGAAAAAGATGTGATATCTGGGTAACGAGGATCATTTTTCGGCGGATTGGTTAGCTGTTAGCGCCGATTTATAGAGCCGATTTGTGCGCCGAATTGTAGCGCCGATGGGGCTCCCCTCAAAATTTTTTCGATAAATCATAGATCTGTCGTTAAAAAATTGAGCGAGAACCCTTGTTAGGGGGAAAAATTTACCCCTGGGGGTATGAAACCAAGAGTTTTTGACCCGAATTTGCCTGTTTCTATGAACCAATTTAGGACTGACGCAATTTTTTAAGGCCTTAAGCCCTAGTGTGCCGTTAAAATATTGCGTGAGAGCCTGCCGGGCTGTCCGTGCAAGTCTGCAAGATGCTGCTCCCTCGATACACTCCCCTCGATGCAGCCCCCTCATTCAAGAGATGCTACAAAGTAACGAGAGAACGGCTCAGGGGCAACGGCAATCGGCCTATAAACAATAGTCGAAAATTCAAATAAAAGGGCGAACGGTAATTGTATAAAGATGGAAGGAGTCTTGGGGATAGTGAAGAATCTCGTCTCTCATATCAGGGAGGCGAGAAGATTGCCATACTTAACCCTTTTTCGGGTGGTTGGTCTGTTTGGATACCGTTTGCTTTGGGATCCGGAACATAAGACTCTCTTCCTCCGTTATCCGAGTGGTAGATTAAGAAGGCTAACTAGACGGAGGTTGGCCTTGGGCTGAACTTCAGAGTGAGAGAAGCTGGCCGTAAGGCCAGCTTCTCATTTGGGGTAGTAGTACGCCCGGCATGGGCGGTTAGTTGATGACGATGGTTTCAGTCTCCCCGACCCAGTCGACCTTCAGGCTGAGCGCTTCGGCTACGAAGCGAACCGGGATGACCGTGCGTCCTTCGAGGATGGCGGCCGGGACGTCGAGAGTGGCGGGAACGCCGTTTACGGTGACGGTCCGGCTGTCGATCGAGAGGACGATGACCTTATTGGTGGCTGTGATTGTAACCGAACGGGTTGCGGGATCCCAGGCAACCGCGGCGCCAAGCGCTTCAGTGATCGCCCGAACCGGAACGAGGGTCCGGCCTTCCTTGATAACCGGGCGGACGTCGAAGGCAACCTCCTTACCCTTGGTGAAAGCCACAATGCCCTTGTTAATACCGAGCTGTTTCCGGGCCCGACCGAGAGCCTTGTAGCCTTCAAGATCGGCCGGGGCTATCGCCACACGGTCGGTCAGGACCGCGGCCGCATCGTCCAGCTTCCCCTGCTTTTCGCGGATCAGAGCCAGGACGTCAAGTTCACCTTTCCGGGCTTTTCCGGCCGCACGTTTGCTGTTTAGGTCAGAGGCGGCTAGGTTCTGAGCCTCCAACGAGTCCTTGGCCTGACCGGCCTGCTGGAGCCCGTCGGTAATCGCCTTGAGCGATGCTTCCAGGGCCCCCGTCGCCCGAGCCTCTTCAGGTAGAAGGGTAGCGAATTTCTCGATTAGGCCGGAAAGGACCTCCTTGGCCTTGGCACCGGGCTCAACCGCCGCCGATACACCGCTGGTCTGGGTAGGGTTCGAGGCTTCGGGTCCGGCGGCCGTAGCCGTGGCGACCAGGGAGAGCGCCAGGAGAAGGCTGATAAGAACTGCCAGGCGTTTCATCTGAATTACCTCCTAAGAAATTTTTGACCTTGCCTATTGGGCGACCGGCGCCGGTTCTTTTTGGGG
>JBGFRN010000343.1:0-5457 GCA_041695105.1 Bacillota bacterium
GGGATTCCGCCTGCCAATCGTCATGCCCCTGGTTAACCGGGCCCTGGCCGCCCCGATCAATATCCACTGCGACCACTCCGACTCGATGGGCGCCCGCGACTCGGGCTGGATCCAGATTTACAGCGAAAACGTTCAGGAGGCCTACGACAACCTGATCCAGGCTGTGCGCATTGCCGAACACCCCGATGTCCGCCTGCCCGTGATGGTCTGTCAGGACGGCTTCGTCGTCAGCCACGCCATGGAAAACCTGGAGATCCTTGAGGACGATGAGGTTAGGGAGTTCGCCGGCCCCTTCCGGCCCGAGAACGCCCTGCTGGATCCGGATCACCCAGTGGCCTTCGGGCCTTTGGCCTTGCCCAACTCATATTTTGAACACCGCCGTGCCCTGGCCGAGGCGATGCGCACCGTCAGGCCGGTCATCCTGGAGGTAGCCAGGGAATATGCCGCTCTCTCCGGACGGAGCTACGGGCTGTTTGAGGAATACCGCCTGGATGACGCCGAGGTCGCCGTGGTCATCCTCAGCTCGGCGGCCGGCACGGCCAAGGATGCCGTTGACCTGCTGCGAGACGAGGGTATCAGGGCCGGCCTTCTCAAGCCAAGGGTTTTCCGTCCCTTTCCGGCCGAGGAAATGGCTGCAGCCTTGGGGGGGCTCAAGGCGGTGGCCGTCCTGGACCGGGCCGACTCGATCAACGCCGTCGGCGGCCCGCTGTACAGCGAGGTTAGAATGGCCCTTTACGATCTGGCCCTGGGCGGGCGGGCCCCCAAACTGGTTAACTATATCTACGGTCTGGGCGGGCGCGACCTGGGGGTCGAACATTTGCAGGCCGTCTATCAGGACTTGCTCGACCTGGCCGGCGGGGCCCCGTCACGGCTGAGGGCTGAGTACCTCGGGGTAAATGAGGAAGCAGATCACAAATTGGAGCGTGAGGCTCACCAGATGGAGCCGGAGGCGATGACCTAGATGGCGACCCTCAGGGAAATGGCCCAGCGGCCAGAACGCTTTGCCGGGGGTCACCGGCTCTGCGCCGGATGCGGGCATTCGGTCGTCGTCCGGATGATGCTGCGGGCTACTCCCGATCCGGTCGTGGTCAGCGCGGCCACCGGTTGCCTGGAAGTGGCCTCGGTGCTCTACCCGTACTCCTCCTGGGAGACTTCTTTTATCCACGCCGGATTCGAGAATGCGGCGGCCACCCTGAGCGGGGTTGAGGCCGCCTACCAGACTCTCAAGCGCCAGGGCCGAATCAACCGCGACCAGAAATTCATTGCCTTTGCCGGTGACGGGGGCACCTATGACATCGGGCTCCAGTCGCTATCCGGGGCGATGGAGCGGGGCCATCACCTGCTGTACGTCTGCCTTAACAACGAAGGTTACATGAACACCGGTATCCAGCGCTCGAGCGCCACCCCGAGGGGTACCGAGACCAGTACCACCCCGGTGGGCAAGGTCGTTCCAGGAAAGCCCCAGTCGCGAAAAGACATAACCGAGATCATGGCCGCCCATAACATTCCCTACGTTGCTCAGGCCAGTCCCTCCCACTGGAGGGATCTTGAGGCCAAAACGGCTAAAGCCCTCAAGATTAAGGGGCCGACCTTCATTAATACGCTTTCTCCCTGCCCGCGCGGCTGGCGGACCGATGTTTCAGATACAATCGAGCTGACTCGCCTAGCGGTCGAGACCTGCTACTGGCCGCTATACGAAGTTGAAGACGGGCAGTACCGGCTCAACCACCGGCCCAAAGAGCAAAAGCCCTTCCACCAGTGGCTGGAGCGCCAGGGGCGTTTTCGCCACCTTTTCAAGCCCAAGAACGAGCACATCTTGGAGGAGCTTCAGGGCGAGGTCGACCGGCGTTGGGAGGCCCTCCTCAAGCGCTGCGGGGAGTAATGACCGGGAACCGGTCCGTGCTTGCTGTCGGATTTTCGGAGTGCTATAATCCATTGAAAGCCTTCAAAGGAAGCCTTTGTAGGCCTCTCGCCTGACGCGGGAGGCTTTGACATGTCGGAGGGTAGCATGACCGAGAAGATCAGAGTTCGCATGGCCCCGAGCCCGACCGGCCCGATTCACGTCGGTAACCTGCATACCGCGCTCTTCAACTGGCTCTTTGCCCGGAGCCAGGGGGGCACTTTCATCCTGCGCTTCGAGGATACCGACCAGGAGCGGAGCAAGGCTGAGTGGGAAGAGGTCATCTTCCAGGAGATGAAGTGGCTTGGGCTAGACTGGGACGAGGGCCCCGACATTGGAGGCCCGCACGACCCCTACCGCCAAATGCAGCGGCTCGACCTTTACGAACGATATGCCCGCCAGCTTCTGGAGAGCGGCCACGCCTACCGCTGCTACTGCACTCCAGAGGAGCTCGAGGCCGAGCGGGGCGAGGCCCAGAAGAGAGGCGTCGCTTATCTTTACAGCCGCAAGTGTCGCCACCTGACCCAAGAAGATTGCCGCCGGCTCGAGGCCGAGGGGCGCAAAGCCGTCATTCGCTTCGCTGTTCCTGACGGCCAGGTGGTCGCTTTCGACGACCTGATCCGCGGCGTCATTGAAACGCCTTCCGACAGCATTTCCGATTTCATCATCGTCCGCTCTAACGGGATCCCTATTTACAACTTCGCCGTCGTCATCGACGATATCACCATGGACATCACCCACGTCATCCGCGGCGAGGGCCATATCAGCAACACGCCGGTCCAGGTCCTGATTTACCAGGCCCTGGGGGCCAAAATGCCCCGCATCGGCCATGTCGGGCATGTGCTGGGCACCGACCGGGCCAAATTGAGTAAACGCAACGGCGACGCCTACGTCGGCGACTACCGCGACCGGGGGTACCTGCCTGACGCCCTGCTCAACTTCATGGCCTTGCTCGGCTGGACCCCCGAGGGCGGGCGCGAGTTCGTGACCAAGGAAGAGATCATCAAGGAGTTCGACCTTGGCCGGGTGACCAAGGCGGCCGCCGTCTTCGACCTGCAGAAGCTCGAATGGATGAACGGCAACTACATCCGCCAGAAGTCGGTGGACGAGCTGGCCGACCTCTGCCTGCCTTTCCTGCAGAAGGCCAGGTTCGTCCCGATGGGCGTCACCCAGAAACTTCGTGACAAAATCAAGTCGATCGTCGCCCTGGAGCAGGAACGGATCAAAACCCTGTCCGAGATCGTCCCTTCGACCGATTTCTTCTTTAAAGATCCGATCGAATACGATCCTGACTCGGTGGCCAAGGTGCTGGTTCCCGAGGCCATGCCTACCCTCCGTCAGGTCAGGGAGCGCCTGGCCGGGCTGAAGACCTGGGATCTGCCGACCGTTGAGTCCTCGGTGCGGGGTTTCGTCGAGGAGTCGGGGCACAAGACCAAGGTCGTCTTTCAGCCTATCCGCGTGGCGGTGACCGGCCGAACCGTCAGCCCCCCGCTATTTGAGACCATGGTCATCCTGGGCAAGGAAGATACTGTCAAGCGGATCGATCAGGTTCTGGCCGGGAAGGTTCTGGCCGGGCAGTAGCTCGAATGCCACAACACGGCAAAACACCGCGAAATTGCCATTGTTCGAAAGGCCATTTGAGCTTGCGACGCCCAAATCGGAATGCTATAATGTCCTGTGTCATAATAATAGCAGGCTAATTGGGGATTGGGGTAACGGTAGCCCACCTGACTCTGGATCAGGTAGTCATGGTTCGAATCCATGATCCCCAGCCAATAAAAAAGCTTAGAGCCGCAAGCGTTTGCGGCTTTTGTTGTTTCCTCCTGGGGCCCCAAATGGGTCGAAGTCCGAGATGAGATGATCGTCATCCGCCGCCAAAAATTCAACCTAAAGGAGTTGCTGGCGCAGACCACTCCACAAAACGCGCACAACGAAGTCAGTACAGGCGATCCAATCTGGCCACGAACAGGCCGCCAGCCGGCCTGCTTTGATTATTTCCCCAAAGGCGTCTAACCAGATCATCCTGATGTTTCTTCCGTTTCCGGATCAAATTGGGGTGGTGGTTGCACAGAAATGCAGTATGCCAATATAATGAAGGTGGGAAAGTCCCACACGGGGGTGTAATTCATGGCCAAGACTATTGCCATTCGCCTTGATGACAAAGGGAGGGTAATGATCCCTGCCAAAATCCGCAACGAGCTTGGTGTAACCAGTGGTGATACATTAATGGTGCGTACAGTGGGCAAGGTTTTACAGATAACTAAGGCCCACAATCCATTTGAAACACTTGCTCACCATGCAATTCGTGAACGCAAAGCAGGAAGGACCAAAAAGCTTCGTCAAGTAGCCCAAGAAATTGGTGCTACCGTTGCCAATGAATAGTGGGTACGAGGTTCATCTGACCAAAGCTGCTGAGAAAGCTCTCAAACGGCTGCGAGGTCAAAAAGAACAAGCCGTTGAGGCATTATTTTCATGCCGGCAGGGGTGAGATTTCTTATATTTGACCTCTGACAGACAATTCTCGCTCAAATTTTTAACACAATCACCTACGATTTATCGATAAATTTTGAGTGAGAGCCTAATCACCCCCATCCTCGCCAACCAGGCCCCGCCCCTCCAACCACCCATAACTGCCAAATAGCTGGATGACGATAAATTTACATCCTGTTATCACCCCTGTCGCCCAAAACATAAGCTGTAGAGGGGTGTATTGCTTTGGGTTGTAAGCGGAAGTCTTGCCGGCGGCCAAAATACGGCCATCGTCGTCATAGTCGTCATAAATGTAAACACTGCCATTGCCACGATTACCACCAGGGCTCCAGGTGCTGCCCTGACGACCATCAGTGTAACAACCAGCATCATAATCAAAAATGCTCGTCTTACCATCAACCATGGCACCAGGGGCAGTTTGCCTGCCCGCCGGTTGTCTGTCTCCCGCCCTGCCCACCGGTCTGCGACCAACGCCTTAGGGTCAATCTGGCCGGTCTGACCGGAAACCTGGCCTTCCAGTTCTTTCGGGCCAAGGGATGCCGGGTTAAGATCAAATACGAGTGCTCGGGTGGGTCCAACCAGGTTGAGGGCATTATCTGCAATGTTGGAAATGACAATGTCAGCCTCCGGCGAGATGACGGCACCGTTCTGTCCATCCTAATTGAGCGGATCTGCGAGGTTGAATGGCCCGATCCGGAGTGCAACCCATGCGTCCCCTGTCCTACGGCCAGTTGAATCCGCGAAAATTCTAAGGAGAGACCCTTCAGGCCGGGTCTCTCCTCTTTATTTCCTCACCTCAGGCTATCTGAACCCTAACCAGACAGATATCGGACGGCTTGACCTGGCGCACCATGTTTTCGGCAACCTGAAGATGGATGAATTTTTCCTCTGAGGCGCAGAGCTTCCCCTCAAGGATCTCTCCCCGGGTCTGGATCGAGACCTCGTGGCCGGTGAAGCTCGAGAGCCGATGGTGAAGCGCCAGACCGAAAAAAATGTTGATCAGTTCCAGGTTACCGGCGTTCTCAAGGACGCCGGGCGAGACTGGCTGCAGATAGATATGATTGGAC
>JBGFRN010000224.1:0-5440 GCA_041695105.1 Bacillota bacterium
GCGGCGTTGCGGAACGGAGAGGGGAATTTCAGATGATGAACGGAGCGGAGTATATCGAGAGCCTTCGGCGATTGAAGCCGGAGATCTACTTTATGGGGCAGAAGATCGATAACGTGGTCGACCATCCGGCCATGCGTCCTCACGTCAACACGGCCGCCAAGATCTACGACCTGGCCGCCAAGGACTGTCCCGAGCTAGCGGCTACCGAGTCGCACCTGACCGGCCGGAAGATCAGCCGCTGGACCCATATTCCTCAGAACAGCCAGGACCTGGTGGCCAAAATCAAGCTCTTCAGGCTGGCCGGACAGACGACGGGAACCTGTTTTCAGCGCTGCGTCGGGCTTGACGCCATGATCTCGCTGTACAGCGTCACCCACGACATCGACAAAAAGCATGGAACCGACTATCACCAGCGGTTCAGGGATTTCCTGATTAAGACCCAGAACCAGGATCTGATGACGGTCGGGGCGATGACCGACCCAAAAGGGGACCGTTCCAAGCGCCCACACCAGCAGCCCGACCCTGACGTCTTCGTCCGGGTGGTCGAAAAAAGGGCCGACGGGGTGGTCATCAGGGGGGCCAAGCTCCACCAGACCGGGGCGGTCAACTCCCACCAGATCATCGTTATGCCTGGGCAGGTTCTCGGGCCGGAGGACGAGACTTACGCCATTTCCTGTGCTCTTCCGGTCGACGCCCCGGGGGTGATCATGGTTTTTGGCCGCCAGGTCAACGACTCGCGCAAGTGGGAGGGTCAGATCGATCAGGGCAACGCCGAATACGGAGTGGTCGGCGGCGAAGCGACTATCATCTTCGACGACGTCTTCGTCCCCTGGGAGAACGTCTTCATGTGCGGGGAGTATGAGTTCGCCGGCTCGCTGGTCGAGCGCTTCACCTCGTACCACCGGCAGAACTACGGGGCGTGCAAGGCCGGCAACGTCGACGTCATCATCGGGGCCACCCTGGCCCTGGCCGAGATGCAGGGCACGGCCGGTGCCAGCCACGTCAAGGATAAGCTGGCCGAGATGGCCCATATCGCCGAGACGATGTACTGCGGCGCCCTGGCCTGCTCGCACGAGTGCGGCCAACTAGCGGCTGGCAACGCCATGGTCAGCCAGTTCCTGGCCAACACCAGCAAGCTCAATACCGCGCGGCTCTACCCGGAGGTCACCAAACTGGCCCAGGACATCGCCGGCGGGTTCATCGCCACGCTCCCAGCCGAGCAGGAGTTGAACAATCCCAGGGTCGAAGAGTTCATTAGAAAGTACTTCCAAACCAAGCCCGAGGTCCCGGCCGAGCACCGGATCCGGATTGGGCGGCTGCTGGAGAACATGACCGGTGCCACCCCGATCATCGAGTGTATGCACGGGGCCGGGTCGCCTCAGGCCCAGAAAGTCGTCACCCAGCGCCAGGTCGACTGGAAAAAGCTTCTGGAGATGGCCCGGCGTCTGGCGGGGGTGAGTTAGACTACCTGACGGCAGAGACCAGCGGAGGATTCACAGCTTGCCCCTTGTACCTTGGAAGCGCACTGCCCATTTGCAGCCCACCGCTCCATGGCAACGAACCCTTTATCTCCTTTGGGCCGGCCAGTTTTGCCTGCTGGCCGGGGTCAGCTTGATCGCCCCGTTCTTGCCGCTCTATCTTGAGGAACTCGGAGTCAAGGATCCCCGGAACCAGGCCATCTGGTCCGGGGTGATCTTTTCCGCCTACTACGCGGTGGGCGCCGTTTTTCAGCCGATCTGGGGCCACCTGGCCGACCGCTACGGGCGGAAGGCGATGGCCGTCCGGGCGGCCCTGGCCGGCCCGCGGCTCGGCCGGGCGGGAGACCGCTACGGGTTCAGCAAAATCATGGGCTGGTGCCTGGGGGCGGCGGCCGTGATCTATTTACTTCAGGGGCTGGTGACCTCAGCGCCTCAACTGGCCGCGCTCAGGTTCACCCTCGGGCTGGCCATCGGCGGGATCATCCCAGCCGCCAACGCCCAAATCGCCCGGATGCTTCCGCCCGAGCGCCGGGGCCGGGCCTTTGGACTGACCATGAGCGCCAACTTCTGGGGGAGCCTGGTCGGGCCGCTGATCGGCAGCGTCACCGCCTTCACCTTTAACAGCTTCCGGGCCGTTTTTCCGATTACCGCCCTTCTGATGCTGGCGAGCTTGGCCTGGCTGTGGTTGCATGATCGGGAGGCTGACGGTGCTAACCGTTAGCCAAGGGCCACCCTGCGACGGGCGAACCGTACCAGGGGCCGGGCTCAAACAGTTAGCCCGCAGACCAGCAGAGGCTGCATGATATCATCGCCGGGACTCTGGCCGTGACGCAGGAGGAGAAGGCGGCGTCCAAGGAGGGATAAGGCTAGCCTGGGCGTTAGCGATAATAACGACCCTACCGGAAGGATTTTCTGAACTAAACGACGAATCACCACCGAGATGTAAACTATTGACAAAGAACAGGTTTCATTTGTCCACCCAAGTCTGGGGTAAGGGGTGTTGTTACCCGTGGAGAAGGGTTTCGAAATAGTCCTCGGTGAACTTAAAGCCATCCGGGCCGAAATTCGCGAAATTAAAGCTGATGTTTCCGCGCTCAAGGCTGATGTTGCCGCACTGAAGGCTGATGTTTCCGCGCTCAAGGCTGATGTTTCCGCACTGAAGGCTGATGTTTCCGCGCTCAAGGCTGATGTTGCCGCACTGAAGGCTGGTCAAAAGGAACTGTACGAATTGTATAAGGCTCTTGAACATCGGGTTGAGGAGAATACCGTCCAGCTCAACTCCATGGCTATGGATATCCACTATATCAGGGGCGAGCTCGCCGCAATGAATAAGAACTTTGATGTGCTCGAACATCGCCAGGAGCGGGTTGAGAGCAAGAATCGCTTGCTCCAAGGCCGGGTGGCGGCGCTGGAGCAGGAGGTTTCGCATCCACTGCAGAGGTCCACGGCCTGAATGGTTGACGAGGGTAATTTAAGGCCAAAATGGTTGGCGCCATATAATTTGCGTCAGATAAAATTTAAAATTGATTACCCCCGCAGTTCTGTGCCTATCGCCAGGACCTCGGGGGTATTGCTTTGCCGGGATCAATCCGGAGTAAATCCGGAGTAAATACTGAGAGTAAACATCCAAATCAAAGACAAGTCGTATTTAACTGAACGGTTTGCTGTATGGTATTATAGATAACAACGAAAGGGGGGAGCCCCTTGGGGAGTCGATCTACCGCATCGGCGAGTTGGCACGCGCAGCCAGTGTCAACCGGCGAACCGTTGACTACTATACGCGCATTGGGCTGCTGCGGCCAGAGACCCGGACGGACGCCCGCTACCGCCTGTACGGAGAAGTAAGCCTACGGCGCCTGAGAACCATTCAGGAGCTGCGGGCGCAAAACTTCTCCCTCGAAGAGATCCGCGGGCTTCTGGACAGAGATCCGGCCAACGCCATCACCGAGGCTACCCGGTTACAAGCGGATCTGGACCAGATGCTGAATAACCTTCAGGAGCTGAGAGGGTCATCTCTGGACGCAAAAACGCGCTCGGCGCTGGCCGCCCTGGCGCTAAAAGGAATGGCTCTAGCTCAGCGACTTTTAATTGTGCTGAGCCCCGAAGACCTGGCATCCCTGTGAACCTTAAAATTTTAGAGGGGGTTGCTTAAGACGATGACCCCGGACGCAGTCAAGTGTAAAATTGCCCGTCAAATTGCCCGTCAACTCGCCGATCAAAGAGCGTATCGAGCGCCGACGAGTACCGGCTCTATCGCGGGAGGTAACGCTTGAGTCCGCAGTGGCAAGAGTTCGCCCTGATCGCTGGATTAATTCTATTAAACGCCTTCTTCGCGGCCGGTGAGATCGCGGTCGTCTCTTCCCGGCCTGTGCGCGTCCGGCAGTTGGCCGAACAAGGTGACCGATCCGCCAAGTCCCTGCTCCGGCTAATGGAAAACCACAGCCGCTTTTTGGCAACCATTCAGGTCGGGATTACCCTGGCGGGCTTCATGGCCAGTGCCTCGGCGGCGGTAGGGCCCTCAAGGGACTTTGGGATCTTCCTGCAGACTCTCGGGTTATCCCCTTCCGTGGCTGAGACGACGGCTCTGATAATGGTAACTCTAATCCTTTCATACATCACCCTGGTGCTTGGTGAATTGGTACCTAAACGGCTGGCCTTACAGTCTCCGGAGCGTATCTCCCTGATGGTCGCCCGCCCAGTGGAGTTTCTGGCCAAGGTAGCCGGGCCTTTTACCGGGCTCCTGACGCATTCCACCAACCTGGTCGTCCGCCTGCTGGGCGGCAGGGTGGAGCAGAGGGAGGATAGTATCTCCGAAGAAGAGCTGCGTTTCTATGTGGAGGAGCACGAGGATCTCCAGGAAGCCGAAAAAAAGATCATCACCGGGGTATTTGACTTCGGCGATCGCCTCGTCCGGCAGTTGATGGTGCCTCGCCCGGAAATGGAGGGCCTCCATCAGGACGCCTCGCTGACCGAAGCCCTCGACCAGGTGCGTAAGTATGGCTTCTGGCGATATCCGGTTTACCGCGAGGATTATGACGACATTGTGGGAATCATCACTGTCAAAGATCTGCTCTGCCACGTTGGCGACCGATCCGCTGACACCAGGGTCTCAGCGATCATGAGGCCAGCCAGGTTTGTGCCCGAAGCCAAACGAGCGCTGGAACTGCTCAAAGAAATGCAGTCCGCGGACGAACAGATGGCGATCGTGGTAGATGAGTACGGCGGTATCGCTGGTTTGGTTACGCTCGAAGATCTTCTTCAAGAGATCGTGGGTGAAGTTAGTGAGGGGCCTCCAGAACCAGCCTGCCATGGTCCCGTGGAGCAGATCCTCGACCCAACTGAGACCGTCGATGAAATCGCTGACCACTTAAATATCAGACTCCCGGAAAGCCCCAATTATGAGACCCTGGCCGGCTATATCTTGCATGTCTTAGGGGCGATCCCAAGTGAAGGCGCTGTCGTTGAAGTCGAGGGGTGGCGCCTGGTGGTCGAGAAGATGGATGGACACCGGATCGACAAGGTTAGAGCCATCCCGCTATCGCTGGCCAGCAAGGCGGCAGCCACGCCCGGTGATTGATGCCGGCTTCCTGCTGGAGCCCTTGGGGGGGGATCTGATTGACTGAGACCTTGCTTTGGGCAATCGCGCTCTTGGCCGCGGCGGCGGTGGTCATGATCTTGGTGCTGCTCACCCGCTCCAAGGACGGGCCGGTGGCCAGGTCCCAGCTTGAATCTCATTTTGCGGTGCTTGAAAAAAGCCTTGAACGCAGCGAGCGCCTTCTGCTCGAAGAGCTGCGAGAGGGGCTTTCAAAGAACCGCGGGGAGGCGGCTGGTGCCGCCCGGCAGGGGCGTGAGGAGCTTTCCGGCGCCCTCAAGGCGACCAGCGACTCGCTGCTGGCCCGGCTGGCCGAGAACAACCAGGCCCAACTTGAGCAGTTGTCGGCCTTCACGTCGCAATTCAACGC
>JBGFRN010000039.1:0-5398 GCA_041695105.1 Bacillota bacterium
CCGGCAGCGGGGCCAGGTCGCCGTCCATGCTGAAGACCCCATCTGTCACGATCAGGCAGCGGCGGTGTTGGGCCCGGCGGGAGCGGAGCAGGTGGCCGAGCTGCTCGGTATCAAGGTGATTGTAGACGGCGACCGCGGCCCGGCTCAGGCGGCAGCCGTCGATAATGCTGGCGTGGTTGAGACTGTCGCTTAAGATCAGGTCTTCCGGACCGGCCAGGGCCGAGATCGCCCCAAGGTTGGCCATGTAGCCGGTGGCGAAGAGGACGGCGTCCTCCGTCTCCTTGAGGCCGGCCAGCATCGTCTCGGCCTCCCGGTGCAGCGTGGTGGTCCCGCAGACCAGGCGCGAGGCTCCCGACCCCACCCCCCATGCGGCGGCGGCCAGGGCCCCGGCCCCGATGATCCGGGGATGATTGGCCATCCCAAGGTAGTTGTTCGAAGACATTAGAAGCACCCGGCGCCCCTCGACCGTCGTCCAGGGGCCCGGGGGAGTTTCCAGGGTTTTCGGCCGCCGGTAGAGGCCGGCGGCTTCAAGTTCTTGCAGCTCTCGGCTTAGTTCGGCGTCCAGGATCATGACCCGGCCTCCGGCGCACCGGCTCCGACCGGGCCTTCGGTAATGTCGGAAATGGCCTGGCGCAGGATGGCCGCCATTTCCCTCAGGTCGCCCGCGGTCGCGGCCAGCGGGGGCATCAAGACGATGATGTGGGCCAGGGGGCGGGTAATCAGCCCGAGCTCGCGCGCCCGCAGGCAGACCTTGACACCGATGGCTTGTTCCCAGGGGTAGGGTTGACGGGTCGCCCGGTCGGTCACCAGCTCGATCCCGGCCATCATCCCGGCCTGGCGGATGTCACCGGCGTGGGGAAGGTCGCGCAGGGTCTCGAGCGCCTGGCGCATGGCCTCGACCTTGGCCGGCAGGCCTTCCAGGATCCGCTCCCGATCGAAGATATCGAGGCAGGCCAGGGCGGCGGCGCAGGCGAGCTGGTTGCCCGTGTAGGAATGCCCGTGGAAGAAGGTCTTGAGTTCCTCGTACGAGCCAAGATAGGCGCCGAAGATGTCCTCGGTCGTCAGGGTAGCGGCCAGGGGCAGGTAGCCACCGGTGATCCCCTTGGCTACAGCCATGATGTCTGGGGTCACGCCCTCGTGCTGGCAGGCGAACATCTTCCCGGTCCGGCCGAAGCCGGTGGCAACTTCATCCAAAATCAGCAAGACGCCGTACTTCTTGCAGGCGGCCGCGACACGGCGCAGGTAGCCCTCGGGCAGGGTGATCATCCCGCCAGCGGCCTGGATGGCCGGCTCCAGGACTACGGCCGCGATCTCATCGGCCCGCTCCTCAAGGAGCCTCTCGACCTCGGCCGCGCAGGCCAAGGCGCACGAAGGGGCGCCTGCAGGGGCGCAGGCCAGGGCGCCTGATCCACCGGCGCCTGGCCCAACCTCCCCGGTGTTCCCCTGCGGGCAGCGATAGCAGTAAGGCGACGGAGCGAAGATCGCCCCGAAGAGCAGGGGGCGGAAGAGAGAGTGGAAGAGATCGACCCCGCCGAGGCTGACCGAACCGAGGGTATCGCCGTGGTAAGAGTTGCGTAGCGCCACGAACTTAGTCTTAGACCGGCAGCCGCGGTGGTGCCAGTAGCCGAAGGCCATCTTCAGCGCCACTTCGACGGCGGTCGAGCCGTTGTCAGAGTAAAAGACCTTGGTTATGCCCGGAGGGGCGATGTGCACCAGTCTCTCGGCCAACTCGGCCGCCGGGACGTTGGCCAGCCCCAGGAGGGTCGAGTGGGCGACCAGGTCCAGCTGGCGGCCGATGGCCTGGTTGATCTCCTCGCGGCGGTGGCCGAAGAGATTGACCCACATCGAGGAATTGCCATCGTAGTACTCGCGCCCGCGGGTGTCGACCAGCCTGACACCCCGGGCTTCGGCGATAATCAGCGGGTCGGACCCGATCCAGTCGCGCATCTGGGTAAAAGGGTGCCAGACGTACCTGCGGTCGAGTTCCGCCAACCGGGCGTGGTCAAAGGAACCCCGCGGTTCGAGGCCCGGCCCTCGGCTGTCTCGGGCGCTCACGCCGGTTCCCCCTTCGCTACCGGGGCACCCTGGGCCTCTGCTGCTCTTTTGGCTGCCGCGGGTCCACAGCCGCCGCGGCTCTCGCCCCGGAGCGGCACCGGCCGCCCGACGTCGAACCCGGCGTCCCGGGCCATCTGCAGGTCCTGTTCGACTTGTCGTCCCTGGGTGGTCAGCAGGTTGCCGATCAGCATCCCGTTGACCCCCGACATCAGGCCGAGCGACTGGAACTCGCGCAGGCTCGACTCCCGGCCGCCGGCGTAGCGGATGACCTTGTCCGGGAGCACCAGGCGGAAGATGGCCAGGTACTTCAGGGCCTCCATCGGATCCATCGGTCTGAGATGGTCCAGCCGCGTCCCTGGGCGGGGGTTGAGGATGTTCACCGGCACCGTGTCGACGTCGAGTTCCCTCAGGGTGAAGGCGAACTCGATCCTTTGCTCCGGACTCTCGCCCAGGCCGATAATCCCGCCGCAGCAAACCTCCATCCCGGCCTCCTTGACCACCCGGACGGTGTTGATCCGGTCCTCGATCGAATGGGTCGAGACGATCTTCGGGAAGAAGGAGGGTGCCGTCTCGATATTGTGGTTGTATCGGGTAACTCCGGCCTCGGCCAGGGCCCGGGCCGCCCCGGGAGTGAGCGTCCCCAGGCAGGCGCAGAGCCGCATGTTGGTCTCCCGGCGCAACCGCCGGAAAACGCACAGGATCTGTTGGAAGTCGGGGCCGTCTTCGGTCATCCCGACCCCGCTGGTGACGATGTCGAAGTGGTGGGCACCGGCCGCTTCCATCTCCCTGGCCCGGGCGACGATCGTCTCCTCGTCGATCAGGGGAAAGCTTGGGGCGCCGGTGGTGTGGTGGGCCGACTGGGCGCAGAAGGCGCAGTCCTCCCCGCAGTTGCCCGACTTGGCGTTAATAATCGAGCAGAGGTCAATGCCGTCCCCGGCGTAAAGCTCGCGAACCTTGTTGGCCAGCGGCAGCAAAAAGTTGATGTCAGATCCCTCGGCCCCGGTGAGTTCGAGGGCTTCGCCACGGGTGAGCCTCCCCCCGTCGATCACCTTTTGGCCCAGGGCTACGATGCGGTTCAGGCTGATGGACAAATTGATACCACCTTATCAACAAAATCTTCGGGGCACTGACTTTTTGGTGAATGTATACCATGATTCTGCCCCAAGGTTGACAATGATGTCAAGCAGCGGCCCACAGGCGAATGAGGGAAAACAAAAAAAGCGGCCCGAGCGGCCGCTTGGTTCTTGGGGTTAGTGCCCGCCGTTTAATACGGTCTGATTAATATCCCCTCGTTCGGATCCAAAATGAACTTGGCCGGGCCCATGTCCTGTTCGATCAGAGTCGACGGGGCACCGATGGACACCTTGACCCCGTGCTTAACCGCGCTACTGACCAGCACCCGGCCGACCTTGACCGACTCAACTCGGTTCAGGCACTCCATCTGCTCGGCTTGAAGGGCTAGGCGCTGGCGGCGGACGGCTTCAAGGTCGCAGGTCAGGCGGAAAACCATCTCTTGGGTCAGCCAAGAGCCGGGGTTGCCGGCAGGCTTGAGTTTGTTTTCAATCTCTCCCAGTTCCCGGTCCAATTGCTTGATCTGAAAGTACAGCTCCCGGAAGCGGTCGCGGTCTTTCGGATCGCCCCCGATTTCGACCTCAGTGCTGGCGCCGTTGGTGCTGCCCAGGGTATTGCAGGACAGCTCCAACCCGGCCCTTAGAAGGCCCCCGACGACCAGGCCGGGACGGCCCAGAACCTCGATCTTGCGGCCGGCCGTCACCCGGCTGTGCATGATGGCGTCGGAGACACAGGCGTTGACCGCGGCAGTCACATGGCCGTTCTCGATGAACCGCGCGACCACATCCCTCCCCGATTTCACCGACCCGGTTTTGGACCCGAGGATGCCCCGGGCGACCCTGACGCTGCCGGCCGCCTCGACCGTGCCACCGGAAATCGCCCCGCCGACGAGGACTTCCCCGGTGGCCCTAACCTCAAAACCGGCCGTGACGTCACCCGAGACGGTGACCGTTCCGGGGAAATCAATGTTGCCGGTCGAATAATCAACGTTCCCGCGGATCTCCAGCACCGGGAGGACGGCGTACCCGGATGCCAGGATAGTCAGATGCCCGTCGCAACCGGCCACAATTCCCGAACCATCACCGGCTGGGATAAGGTTCTTCCCTTTGGGCAGGATGCCTTCGCGAACCGGCGCGGGAGGAACTTTCTGGCCCTCAACCGTTGTCCCCGGAGTTCCTGGTTGCGGCGGCACCTTCTGAGCCAGGACCTGGCCCTTGCGAACAATGCCGACCCAGTTGAGATGGTGGAAGTCGACCGACCCGTCATCACGTACGGTTGGCTCACCCGGGGTGTGGGTGACCTCGGCCAGCCACTGAATGGTCCCGTCGACTCCCCTGGTGGCCGGGGTTCCACGAGCTACAATCACCGGCTGCCCCGGGATGGCCACCGCCTCTGACACCGCGCCTTCGTCGATTCCATAGACTACGCCGGCGGCTTCGAGCGCCCGAAGAACCTCTTCATGGGTCACCGGCTCGGGGGCGGGGCCGGCCTCAATTGGAGCCGCCGCACCCCCGTCTGGTTCAGGCTGTGGCGGGGGCGGTGGGACCGCCGTGGCCGTGACTGACATCCGGTCGGGTGAAATAGCGATTCTGACTCTCTCCGCCAAGGCGGGCGCGTTATCCGGCAAACTCAACCGCTCCCTCGAAAACTTCCGCTTTGCGCCTCTCTAACGCGGGCACCTAGTAACCCCGGTAATTTTGACAAAAGCTAAGGTTTTCCTTCCCTAAAAATGACTATAAATGAACATGTATAATAGATGGTCTTGCATGAGGGGGAGGTTATGCATACTTGGTTGTCTAATACTTAAATGTCTTCATGTCAAATGGAAAAGGTTTGAGGGTGTAATGACTATTGAGCGTACTTTCGACATTCCTTTTATCGCTGATCTAGCGCTTAGGGAAAAGCAAATTCAGCAGAACTACCGCCCACTTATCGCCGTTCATAAGTGGTTTGCCCGGCGACCGGGGACATTGTTTCGTGGCTTGGTTCTTTCAGAATTTGTCAAGAAGCCATTGCGGGAAACTTTCTTTCACCCTAATCAACTAAACGGTGTCTTGGTAGCTGATCCATTTATGGGCGGTGGAACGCCTCTCGTCGAGGCAAACCGAGTCGGCTGCGACATCGTCGGATATGACATAAATCCGATGGCCTACTGGATTGTCCGTGAGCAGGTCGAGCACCTTGATCTTCGTGCATATAGGAAAGCCGCGGCCAATTTGATGGACTGGCTCAGGGGTCAGTTGGGTCACCTTCATACGACAAAATGTCTTTT
>JBGFRN010000326.1:0-5395 GCA_041695105.1 Bacillota bacterium
GCCCCCGGCTCCAAGCAGGTGATGACCATGATGGCCCAGAACGGTGCCCTGGCCGACCTGATTGCCTCCGGTACCCGCATTCTCGAATCGGCCTGCGGTCCCTGTATCGGTATGGGCCAGTCGCCCAACTCTGGCGCGGTCTCACTCCGCACCTTCAATCGCAATTTCGAGGGCCGGTCCGGAACCGCCGACGCCGGCATCTACCTGGTCAGCCCCGAGGTGGCCGCCGCCGCTGCTTTGACCGGTTACCTGACCGACCCACGCGAATTGGGCATGCAGTACCCGTCCGTTGAGACGCCGGAGAAGTTCCTAATCAACGACAACCTGATCGTCGCCCCGGCTGAGGACGGTTCCAAGGTTGAGGTCATGCGCGGACCGAACATCAAGCCGCTTCCGGTCAACGTCGAGCTCCCGGAAAATATCGCCGGTAAGGTTCTGCTCAAAGTCGTCGACAACATCACCACCGACCACATTATGCCGGCTGGGGCCAAGGTACTGCCGAAGCGCTCCAACATCCCGGCTATTGCCGAGCACGTCTTCGAGGGCGTCGATCCCAGTTTCGCCCGCCGGGCCAAGGAGAACAACGGAGGCTTTGTCGTCGGCGGCCAGAACTACGGTCAGGGTTCGAGCCGTGAGCACGCCGCCCTCGCCCCGATGTACCTCGGGGTCAAGGCGGTCATCGCCCAGTCGTTTGCCCGTATCCACCGCGCCAACCTGGTTAACTTCGGAATCATCCCGCTGACCTTCGTTAACCCTGATGACTACCAGACGATCGAGCCGGGCGACGAGCTGGTCATCGGCAACGCCCGTGAGGGTATCAAGAGCGGGCCAGATCTGACCGTCTGCAACCTGACCAAGGGCACAACCTTCAAGGTCACCCACGGTCTCTCCGGCCGTCAGATCGACATCATCCTGGCCGGCGGCCTGCTCAACTACACCCGCCAGCAGTCGGCTTAACATAAGCCTTGCTCACGTCGCTCCACCCCTGCTTTCAACCCACCCCCGAGCCCACTCGCACCCGGCCAGACCCCCGATTCCGGTCTCCCGTAAGCTCTCGGGCAATTCGCGCCCAACCCGGCCCATGACCTCGATGACCTGATCTGGCGGGACGGCTGACCGGACACCGGCCAAGACCATCTCGGCCGCCGCCAGGGCGATCGAGGCAGCGATGGCGTTGCGCTTGACGCAGGGCACCTCGACCAGCCCGCCTACCGGATCGCAGACCAGCCCGAGCATGCTCTTCAGGGCCAATGCCGCGGCGTGGACGCAGGCCTCGGGGCTGCCCCCGGCCAGCTCGACAGCGGCGGCCGCGGCCATGGCGGCGGCCGAGCCAATTTCAGCCTGGCAACCCCCGGCGGCGCCGGAGATTGAGGCCCGGCCCCGGATGACGTCGCCGACGGCTCCGGCGGTGAAAAGCGCCATGATCAGTTGCTCTTCGCTAGAACCAAGGGCCTCGGCCACTGTCAGCAGGACGCCGGGGAGCACCCCACAAGAGCCGGCTGTGGGCGCGGCGACGATCCGGCCCATGGCGGCGTTGACCTCGGCCACTGCTAAAGCTCGGGCCATCGCCCGGCCCACGATCGGGCCGGTCAGACCGCGCCCCGCCTCGACAGCCAGAGCAACCCGCCGGGCGTCCCCGCCGACCAATCCTCCCCGCGAGATTGGGGCCTGGGCGATACCCCGGGCAGCCGATTGCCTCATTACTTCAAGGACCTGGCGCATTTTCTCGCGTGCGGCCGTGGCCGCAGGTAAAACGAATAGGGGGGAAGCGGCCAGGGGCACCGCGTCAGTGTCCGGTCCGCCATCGGCGCTCCCGACCACCCCGCCCAAGGCGGTTTCATCCGCCAGGTGCCTTTCCAGGGCCAGGGCGCTCAGCCTGATCCCCCGCCGGGCCGCCTCAGCGGCCAGTGACTCCAGTCCGGGTTGATCCAAACGGCATCAGCCTCCAATTCGTCATTCCACCGGTTCCAGGCGAACCGCCCAGGCAATGCCGTTAATTCCCGCCACGGCTGCGCTAACCTCCGGCTCCAGCGCCCCGTCTACCTCAATCGCCATCAGGGCGGTCCCGCCGCGGGAGCGCCGGGAAAGCCTCATGGTGGCAATGTTGATCCCGCGCCGGGACAGCAGCAGTGCCGTTTCGGCCACCACCCCGGGGCGGTCATGGTGCTCCGTGACCAGGGTGTGGCTGCGCCCCTCGATCTCGACCGGGAAGCCGTCGATCTCGGTAACGGCCACCCGGCCGCCGCCGGTCGATGAGCCGGTTACAACCCGCCTTAACTGGCCCCTCCGGAGGTCGAACCGGGCGGTGTTCGGGTGGCGATCCGGCCCCAGGTCGACGGTCTCGAAACAAAGTGCCAGCCCGGCCTGGGTGGCCAACTCCAGGGCCCGGGGAATCCTTTCGTCATCCGGGGCCAGCCCGAGCAGACCGGCGGCCAGGGCCAGGTCGGTGCCATGCCCACGGTAGGTCTGGGCGAAGGAGCCGTGAAGGCCGATTACGGCTTGATCGGGCTGACCGCCGGCCAGGGCCCGGGCCAGTCGCCCGAGGCGGGCGGCTCCGGCGGTGTGGGAGCTGGATGGGCCGATCATTACCGGTCCGATGATCTCAAAGATATTCATGGCTTTACCCGTGGAACCTCCTCGACCTTCAGCCCGTAGATCTGAGGCGGCTGTCGCCCGGCTAGTTGCAGGTAAACGGCAAGCTGGCCCCGGTGGTGAATCTCATGCTCAAGCATCGAGAAGAGTAGGCGGCCGGCCTTGACCTCAAAGCCCTGCAGGGTTAGCCGCTTCTCGCTTAGGACTGCGTCGGGGAGGTCCCTGAAGGTTGATATGGCGGCCTGGTGCTGGCGATCGAGGAAGGACAGGGCCTCCTTGAGGGTCGCCCCCTTGTCCTGATCGTGCCCGTCGTAGCTCCATGGGCCCCCAGCGATCACGCGGCTGAACATGGCCTCGGCCGATCCAAGGTGGCGGATCAGGTCGCCAGTGGTGAACTTCCCTTCGACTGGCGCCCAGCCGGCCCGGTCGTCGGGAAACTCCAGGGCGTAGTTCAGGGTCCGCTTCCGGACTCCCTCGAGAGTGGCCAGAAATTCTCTAAAGTTATGAAACATGGTTCAGATGCCTCCAATCCGGTTTGAATCTCCCACATCTCACCGTTCGGTCAGGTCGTCCCCATATAGCCGGCGATAGGCTTGTCGGGAGTTGTTGACCTTGGTCAGGTACTCGCGGGTCTCGGGGTAGACCAAGACGGCCGGCAGGTCGACGCTTTCCTTATAGAGAGGGTTCTTAATCCAGCGGGAGACGTTGCCGTCCCCGCCGTTATAAGAGGCGATTGCCTTGTCCTGGTCGCCATCCCAGCGATCGACCAGGTAACGCAGGTACCAGCTTCCGAGTCTGATGTTCACCTCCGGCTGGTACAAATCCTGGTCTGAGACCGGCAGACCGAGCTTACCGGCGATCCATTTCCCGGTCGAGGGCAAAAGCTGCATCAGCCCGCGAGCATCTGCGGTCGAGACCGCCTCAGGGTTAAAGAAGCTCTCCTCGCGGATAACCGCCATGATCAGGGCCGGTTCGAGCCTGAACTCTTGGGCGGCCGTTCGAGCGGCCTCATGAAAGATCAGGGGGTAGGCCAGGCGGCCGGCCCGTTCGGCAGCCTTGGGAATACCAGCCAACCCAGGCACAGGGTGCCCGGGTGTCCCGGGAACGACCAGCCCGTGAGCGATGGTCATCGCTCGCCTCAGGTTGCCCTTTCCGGCATACCATTCGGCAATGGCCAGCCGTTCGGCCGGGTACGACCGGCGAACGGCTATTTCCATTTCCAGCCCCGCCAGGCTGATCCCGGACTCCCCGGGGAGGACCAAGGCCGAACCCTTGGACCACAAGGCATCAGCCCGCTTGAGGCCTTCGGCGACTTCGGGCGAAATCGTCACACCGGGCGACACACCGCGCGGCCCACCAGGCGCGGCCGCTCCTCCGGGTGCCGCTGAATCGCCTGTCCCGCCGGCTCGATTCCCGTTCCCAGGTTCCTTTTCCCCGGTAATCCGCCTGATCCTTTGGGCGGCATCATCACGTACGCGGTGCTCGGTCACCGCCAGCTCACGGTAGACCTTCAGGGCTTCGGCTGTCCGGCCGGCTGACTCGTAGATCAGGGCGGCGATCCAGCGGTGCTCGGGATCGTCCGATTTGAGGTAGACCGGGGCGGCCTCATTCGTTCGCCCGCGGTTCTCCAGGATCAGGCCGGCCCGGCCGGCACCTTTGGGCCCGGCCTGCAGGTAGGCGATCAAAGCCGCCTGGTTTCGCCCAAGAGCCTCCAGGGCGCGGGCATAGGCCAGGATGGCTCTCTGATCATTCGGGTTGGCCGCCAGGTAGCTCTCGAACCCGGCCAGGGCCCCGGCGGGCCTCCCGAGACCGGCCAGGGCCCGTGAGCGTTCGAGGTCGGCTTTAGGACCGGCGGCCCCGGCCTGCTTGAGCCAGTCGAGAGCGGCCTGGTGAGCCCCACCCGAATTCAGGGCCGAGGTGCCTGAGACCGGGTCGGGGGCCAGGCGGCGAACCGCTTCGACCGCGGGGGCGGAGGGCAGGAAGCGCGACCATTCCTCCAGAGCCGGGCCCTTGGAGCCTGCGGCCTCCAGGGCCTGGGCCAGCTCGTGGCCGAGCCCGGGGCCTGGATAGAGGTTAATAGCCTGCCGCAGGAGATCGACCCGCCGGGGTGGGTCGATGCCCGGGTGGCGGGCGGCGGTCAGGGCCGAGTGGTAGGCGGCCCCGTCGGCTCCCTCGGCCAGGGCGGTCAACCCGGCAAGATCGCTTCCGGCGATGGCTGTGGCCGCACGCCCATAGCGGGCCAGCCGGTCGGGCCCCGGCAGCGGTGTGCTGCATCCGGCCAGGGGGTTGAGGCCCCCAAGCCCGGCCCCGACCATGACCCCAAGCAGACCGAACAAAGAAAAAACCACCATGAGAAGATGTCTCAAGACGACCTCCGGAACGGGTGTCGGGGGATAGGAGAAAAACAATATTACCCAAACTACTTCTAGGCTGGTACCGGCGATTTCCTTCGGGAGGAATCACCCGGGAGGAATCGCCCTAAAAATCGTCGAAGGTTTACGGCCGTAAACAAGGAGGAGGAATTCAAGTCCAATGAGAGAGATTCCGGCCAGTAAAATCACCGAGGCCGTAGCGCTACTGTGTATGGAGGCCAACTTCGACCTCAGCCAGGACGTCGTTACGGCGCTTAAGAAGGCCCTCCAAACCGAGGAATCCCCGGTCGGCCAGGAGATCATCAAACAGATCCTGGAGAACGCCGAGATCGCCCGTAAGGAACGGGTTCCGATGTGTCAGGATACCGGATTCGCCGTTTTTTTTGTGGAACTCGGCCAGGACGCCCATATCACCGGCGGCAACCTGAACG
>JBGFRN010000199.1:0-5376 GCA_041695105.1 Bacillota bacterium
CGAGAACACCATCATCGAGGGGGTGGCCGGGGACGGCAAGCCTCACCCCCTGCAGGAGTCGTTCGTGCGCAACGGTGCCCTTCAATGCGGGTTCTGCACCCCGGGCATGGTGCTCTCGGCCAAGGCCCTCCTCGATGAGAATTCCAACCCGACCGAGGCCGAGGTGCGCGAGGCCCTGGCCGGGAACCTCTGCCGCTGCACAGGATACCTGAAGATTGTCGAGGCGGTGCTTGACGTCGCGGCCCAGGGGGCCGGAGCCAAGACCCAGCCCCAACCGGTGAAGGCGGAGGCGGCGGTACGATGAGCCAGTTCCACGCGATTGGAAAGCGCGTCCCCAAGCCGGACGCCTGGGACAAGGTTACTGGACGGTCGGTGTACCTGGAAGACCTCGAGCTCCCGCGCATGCTCTACGGGAAGGTCCTGCGCAGCCCGCTGGCCCACGCTCGGATCCTGCATATTGACACCAGCCGGGCCGAAAGGGTCCCCGGGGTCAAGTCGGTCATCACGGCTACGGACACCCCGATGATCCCGATCGGATTCGGGCGCGACAACTGGGCCTTAAAGGGCGGCAAGGTCCGCTGCATCGGCGACGAGGTGGCGGCCGTGGCCGCCGTGGATGAGGACACGGCCGAAGAGGCTCTGGAGCTGATCCGGGTCGAATACGAGGAGCTCCCGACCATCTTTGATCCGGAAGAGGCCCTCAAACCCGGGGTGCCCTTGATCCATGAAAACCGCCGGGATAACCTTTCGATGAACTTCCACTTCGAACACGGAGAGGTCGAGCCAGCCCTGGCCGAGTCGGACTACGTCTTCACCGACCGCTACGTGCTTCCGTTTGTCAACCCCTGCCATCTCGAAAGCCATGGCTGCCTGGCCAGCTTCGATCTTAAAGGCAATCTGACCATGTGGAGTTCGACCCAGGTACCCTTCCTCTACCAGAAGGACCTGGCCGACGCTCTCGGACTGCCCGGAAGCAAGGTCAGGGTCATCAAGCCAGTCATCGGCGGCGGGTTCGGATCCAAGCTTGAAATGTATCCGTTTGAGGTCGCCTGCGCGGTCATGGCTCAAAAGACCGGGCGCCCGGTCAAAATGAGCCTGACTCGCGAGGAGGAGTTCACCGCCGCCCGGCCGAGACAGCCGATGATCATTGACCTGACGACTGGGGTCAAAAAAGACGGCCGCCTCTGGGTTCGGGTCGCCAAATGCCTGCTCGACAACGGGGCTTACAACTCCTGGGGCTGCATCACCCCGATCGTCGGCATGCAGACCTTCACCTCGTTTTATAAGGTCCAGCACTGCCGCTACGACGCCTTCATCGTCTATACCAACAACCCGTATTCGGGAGCGATGCGCGGCTACGGCAACCCCCAGGCGATCTTCGCCGTTGAGTCGCAGATGGATACCATGGCTGAGAAGCTGGGTATCGACCCGACCGAGTTCCGCTTGCTGAACGCCAACCAGCCCAACGAGACGACCCCGCAGGGGATGAAGATTACCTCGAACGGCTACGCCGAGTGCCTGAAGAAAGCGGCCGGGGCCGTCGGCTGGTCGGAGAAGCGCGGCCGGCGGGACGGCCGGGGAGTCGGGTTGGCCGGGCTGCTTCACGTCGGCGGGGGGGCCCGGGTCTACCGCTCGGACGGGTGCGGCGTGACCGTCAAGATCGACGACATGGGGAAGATCACCGTCCTCTCTGGGGCCAGCGACATGGGCCAGGGTTCCGACACCGTTCAGGCTCAGATCGTGGCCGAGATCCTCGGGGTTCTGCCCGAGGATATCACGGTCATTCACTCCGACACCGATATCGTTCCCTGGGATGTCGGGGCTCACGCCAGCCGGACCACCTTTGTGGCCGGCAACGCCGCCCGCCTGGCGGCCCTGGAGGCCAAAAAGCAGCTCTGCGAGGCCGCCTCGGCCCAGCTCAAGGTCGCCCCGGAGGAGATCGGGCTGGCCCACAACCGGGTCTTTGTCATGAGCGATCCGACCCGGAGCCTGCCCTTCGACAAGCTCGTCCGCTCGATGCACTTCCGGCCCGGGGGACAGATGATCGCTGCCGACGCCTTCTACGACCCGCCGAACGAGATGCAAGACGAGAAGTTCATCGCCAACTCCTCAGCCGCCTACATCTTTGGGGTTCACGCGGTCGAGGTCGAGGTCGACACCGAGACCGGCAAGGTCGAAATCAAGAAGGCCGCCTGCGCTCACGACGTCGGGCGGGCGATCAACCCGATGGCGATCGAGGGTCAGATTCACGGCGGGTTCGCCATGGGTATGGGCTATGCCTTGACCGAGCACCTCCAAGTTAAGGACGGCCGGGTGCTGAACCCGACCCTGCTCGATTACCGTATCGCTACGGCCAAGGATATGCCGCCGGTCGAGAGCATCATTGTCGAAACAAACGATCCTGAGGGGCCTTTCGGGGCCAAGGGCATCGGCGAGGCCAGCCTGATCCCGACGGCGGCCGCGGTGGCCAACGCTGTCTACGACGCGATCGGGGTCAGGATCAAGGAACTGCCAATCACTCCTGAGAAAATATTGAACGCCCTGAAGGAAAAGAAAGAGGGGGGTGAGGGGCTTGGACTTCCGTCTGTCGGAAGAACAGGATGACCTGAAAAAAACAATTCGGAAGCTGATGGTCGAAAAGGTTGCCCCCCGGGCGGCCGAGATCGACGAGAAAGAGGAATTCCCCCAGGACGTCCGGGAGCTGTTTACGGCCAACGACGTCTTCTCCGTGGTCGTTCCCGAGGAATACGGTGGCTTCGATGGCAAGCTGCTCACCCAATGCCTGGCGATCGAGGAGGTTGCCCGGGTCTGCGCCAACAGCTCGATGCTGCTCGGCAATCAGTCGCTCGGGTCGAGCCCGATCGCCCTTTGGGGCAGCGAGGAGCAAAAGAGAAAGTATCTACCTCGCATTGCCACCGGGGAGATCTTGCCCAGCTTCGCCCTGACCGAGCCCGGTGCCGGGTCGGACGTGGCCGCGATGGAGACGCGGGCCGTCCGGGACGGTGACCATTACATCATTAACGGCTCAAAGATTTTCATTACCGAGGGCAATCTGGCCGGCGTCCTGTGCGTCTTCGCCAAGGTGGCGGTCGACGGGCGGGATCGGGTAACCTGCTTTCTGGCCGGCGGAGATACGCCCGGGCTGGTCCGGGGCAAGGTCGAGCATAAGATGGGCCTGCGCGGGTCGCCCACGGCCGCCCTGAGCTTCATTGACATGCGGGTGCCGCAGGAAAACATCATCGGGGAAATCGGGGACGGCTTCAAGATCGCCCTGGACTGCCTTGACAAGGGAAGGATCAGCGTTGCCGCCCAGGCGATCGGCCTGGCCCAGGGGGCGCTCGACGCCTCGGTGGAGTACGCCAAGACCCGGGTTCAGTTCGGAGCCCCGATCGCCAAGCAGCAGGCGATTCAGTTCATGCTGGCCGATATGGAGGCCCAGATCCAGGCCGCCCGCCAGCTGATGTACGCCGCCGCCTGGCGCTACGACCATCATACCGGCGACCTGGTGAGGTTCTCGGCCGCTGCCAAGCTCTACGCCACCGACATGGTGATGCGGGTGACGACCGACGCCGTCCAGATCTTCGGGGGATACGGCTACTGCCGCGAGTACCCGGTTGAGCGCATGATGCGTGATGCTAAGATCTTCGCTATTTTTGAGGGCACCAACCAGATCCAGCGGATGGTGCTGGCCAGAACCCTTTTGGCCTGACATCGGGGCCGGCGAGCCTGGCTGAAGTACCTAAGCGCTGAAAAGTAGAGGAGGAGAAAGATGGCCTACCAACCGCGCGGCCTGTACTGGGAGGATTTCAACCCCGAGGGCGTGCATGAGACGGCCGCCCGCACCATCACCGAGACCGACGTCGTCAACTTTGCCGCCCTGTCCGGCGACTGGAACCCGCTGCACACCAACGAGGAGTTCGCCAAGGCGACTCCGTTTGGCACCAGGATCGCCCACGGGGCGCTCAGCCTGGCGGTGGCGACCGGCTTGGCCAACCAGCTCGGCATTTTTGAAGGGACGACCATCGGGGTGATGGAGTTCATCACTCGCTTCACCGGGCCGGTCCGCTTCGGTGATACGGTCAAGGTCCGTTTCCGGGTGACCGATAAGAAGGAGACCAAGCGCCCCGAGCGCGGGATCGCTGTTTTTGAGGTCAAGGTGGTCAACCAGAAGGAAGAGACCGTCCTTGACGGCCAGTGGACGATCATGCTGGCCCGCCGGGCCTAAGAGGAGGAACCAGAGGATGAGGTTGAAGGACAGAGTCGCTCTGATCACGGGAGCCGGGAGCGGCATCGGCGAGGCCACCGCCAAGCGGTTCGCCCAGGAGGGGGCCGTTTTGGCCCTGGCCGACGTCAAGGAAGATAACGCCGCCCGTGTCGCTCAAGCCATCCGCGACCAGGGCGGGAAGGCCGTCTCGATGGGGGTCAACGTGGCCGACCTAGCCAGTGTCGAGGGGATGGTTAAAAAGGCTCTGGCTGAGTGTGGGCGGATCGACATTTTGATCAATAACGCCGGCGTCAACCGCGACGCCCTGGCCAGGAAGATGACCGAGGAGCAGTGGGATACGGTCATCGACATCAACCTGAAGGGCACCTGGCTCTGCACCAAGCTGGCCTCCGAACCGATGATGGAGCAGAAGTTCGGGCGGATCACCAGCACGGCCTCGATCGGGGTGCTCGGCAACATTGGGCAGACCAACTACGCGGCCTCGAAGGCCGGGGTCGAGGGCCTGACCCGGAGCTTCGCCCTGGAGCTGGCCAAGTACGGAATTACTGTCAACTGCGTCGCCCCCGGCGCCACCGAGACACCGATGACGGCCGGAATGCCAGATAACATCCGCGAGGCGATCACCGGCCGGATTCCCCTACGCCGGATGGCCCAGCCGGTTGAGATCGCCAACGCTCATCTGTTCCTGGTCAGCGACGAGTCCGCTTATGTCACCGGCCAGACCCTGTTCGTCTGCGGCGGCATCAGCATCGGCATCTAGGGCACCGTTATGAACGATTTTGGAGTCTTAGGATATGGAGTTTATTTGCCACGCTACCGGCTGAGCGCGGCCGAGATCGGCCGGGCCTGGGACCGGCCGGGCGGGAAAAGCGAGCGGGCGGTGGCCAACCACGATGAGGACAGCCTGACCATGGCCCTCTCGGCCGTCTACGCCGCCCTGCCCGGCCTGAAAGGGGCGGTGGCCGGACCGGAAAGGCGCCCGGAACTGGCCGGTTTGAGCTTCGCTTCGACCTCGGCCCCGTTCGCCGACCGGATGGCGGCGGCCACGCTGGCGACAGTTCTCGATCTTTGCCCGCAGGCCCAAACTCAGGATTTCTCGGGCAGCCCGCGCTGCGTCACAGCGGCTTGGCTCCGCGCCCTGGACGCCCCGG
>JBGFRN010000191.1:0-5345 GCA_041695105.1 Bacillota bacterium
TTTGTAGTGCCGCTCAAGGGTTTGGCAGACGCTGAAGAGCTGCTCATAAATCTCGGGTGCCTCGGCATTGAGCTCGGCGATCGGCCGCGGGGTGCGGATGCCAGCCACGACGTCCTCGCCCTGGGCGTTGGTCAAAAACTCTCCGTAGAACTCCTTCTCTCCGGTGTTGGGATTACGGGTGAAGATCACCCCGGTGCCGGAGTCGTGGCCCAGGTTGCCGAAGACCATCGAGCAGATGTTAACAGCCGTCCCGAGGTTCCCGGGGATCTTGTTCAGCTTGCGGTAGACCTGTGCCCGGGGATTGTTCCAAGAATCGAAGACGGCCCGGGTGGCCATCAACAACTGCTGGCGGGGATCCTGCGGGAAATCAGCCTTGGCTTCTTGTTTGATCAGGGCCTTATACTCAGCAATAATTTTCTTAAGGAGATCGGGGCTCATTTCATGATCCCATTTGATCCCGTTAGCCTGCTTGTGGTGTTCGAGAATATGTTCGAAATTGCGCAGCTCGATCCTGAGGACCACGTTGCTAAACATCTGGATGAAGCGGCGGTAGCAGTCATAAGCGAAGCGCGGGTTGCCGGAATTGGCGGCCAGGCCGTCAACCGTCACGTCGTTGAGGCCGAGGTTGAGGATAGTGTCCATCATGCCGGGCATAGAAAACACCGCGCCGGATCGGACCGAAACCAGCAGGGGGTTATTCGGGTCGCCGAAACCCTTGCCGGTCTCCTCCTCCAGGGCCGCCATATAGGCCTGAATATCATCTTCAACGCCGGATGGAAAGATCTGGCCCAGTTGGTTATAGTCGTTGCAGGCTTCGGTGGTGATTGTGAACCCGGGAGGAACCGGGAGGCCGATGTTGGTCATCTCGGCCAGGTTGGCCCCCTTGCCCCCAAGCAAGGACTTCATCTGGGCCCGGCCTTCCTTAAAAGAATAAAGGTACTTCTTACTGCTCGCCATGCTTCTGCCCCCTCTTAATAATCTCAAGAACCCTTACCGCCGTCTCTTCGATGGCCTTATTAGTGCAGTCAACCACCGGGCACCCGAGGCGTTTGAAGACGGCCTCGGCATAGTCAAGTTCCTGTAGGATACGCTCCAGACTGGCGTAGTTGGCGCCGGCCTTGAGTCCGATAGTCTTGAGGCGTTCCTCGCGAATGTTATGCAATTGCAGGGGGGAGACGGTCAGCCCGACGACCTTGCCGGCCGGGATCTGGTACAATTCCTCGGGCGGGGGAACCTCGGGAACCAGGGGAATGTTGGCGACTTTCATGCGCCGGTGGGCCAGGTACATGCTGACCGGCGTCTTGGAGGTCCGGGAAACCCCGACTAACACAACGTCGGCGCGAAAACAGCCCCGCGGGTCCTTCCCGTCATCGTACTTGACGGCGAACTCGACGGCCTCAATCCGACGAAAGTAGTCATCGTTCAACTGGTGAACCAGGCCGGCTTTGAACTTAGGGCGATGGGGCATGACCTTATCCAGAGCCTCCATCACCGGCCCCATGATGTCAACGGCCGGAAGGCCGGCCCGCTGGGCCTGGTCGCCCATAAGCCGGCGCAACTCCGGGATGACGATCGTGTAAAAGATAATGCCCTGTTCGTTGGCCGCCAGCCCGACGATCTCATGGATGGCTTCGGGACTGTCGATCAGGGGGAAGCGCCGGATCTCGACGCAGCCAGAATTATACTGAGCCGCGGCGGCGCGGGCCACCAGTTCTCCAGTCTCTCCAATTGAGTCGGAAACCACAAAAATAACTGCCTTGTGTGGGATGGTCGAGTCGATCGGTAGTCAACCTCCTTCGGCAGACACCGACTCTATACTATGCTGGGAAACCAAATCCCTGCCAGGCCTAAGTTGTCAAAAAACTATGGCCCGACGAGTTTGGTCAGGTCAGCGGCTAACCTAAAGAGCGAGGCCAGCTCCCGAAGCAACCCGAGGCGGGCCCGGCGCAGCCCCTCTTCCGGAGCCATCACCAGCACCTTATCCAGGAACTGGTCGACCGGCGGCCGCAAACCGGAGATGGCCGCAAAGTAGTCGTCATAGTTTCCGGCGGCGGCCGCCGAGCGGGCCGGGCCGTTGACGGTGATGTATGCTTTATAGAGCTCGACTTCGGCCGGTTCTCTGAGTTGGGAGGGGTCGAAGGGACCAGGCTCGGCCTTCTGGGCCAGATTATTGACCCGTTTGAAGGCGGCCAATACCGGTTCGAGGTCGCCGCCCCGGATCAGCCGGTCCAAGGCTTCAGCCCGGCGGGCGGCATCGCCGGCCTGATCGGCCCCTGCTTCTATAACGGCGTCGACCAGGTCATAGCGGTACCCGCGGTCACCCAACAGGTTCTTGATCCGGGCGCCGAAGAACTCCTGGATTTGGGCCCGGACCTTGGCGGCGGCCTCGCCGGAAGCCCCCGTCAGGCCGGCAGCGGCATAGATCGACAGGGCCTTGCCGGTCAAGCGTCCGATCGAGAGGGGCCGTTCGGGGGGCAAAACCCCCGAGGCCAGCAGCCCGGTGATCCCCTGAGCTCCGCGCCGGAGGGCGTAAGGATCCTGCGACCCGGTCGGGATCAGCCCGATGGCGAAGCACCCGGCGATGGTATCGATCTTGTCGGCCAGGGCGACCAGGGCTCCCGGAATGGTGGATGGGTAATTGTCCCCGGCGAATCGCGGGAGATAGTGCTCAAAAATGGCTTGGGCGGTCCCGGGGGTTTCGCCCGAAAGGCGGCCGTACTCGCGGCCCATGACTCCTTGAAGCTCGGTAAATTCACGAACCATCGCGGTGACCAGATCGGATTTGCACAGCAGGGCCGCCCGGCGGGCGTCGGAAACCTCCTGACCCTCGACCCCGAGTTCGGAGATCAGGAACTCCACCAGCTCCTGGATCCGTTCGACCTTCTGGCGCATGGTTCCGAGCTTCTCCAGGAAGACCACCCCGGAGAGGGCCTCGACCCGGTCGGAGAGGTGCCGCTTCTGATCTTCCTCGTAGAAGAATTTGGCGTCGGCCAAACGGGCCCGGAGGACTTTTTCGTTGCCCTGGCGGATTACGTCAATCCCATCGGCCGTCCCGTTTCGGACGGCGATGAAATGGTTCCTGAGCTTCCCCGAGACATCCTCGACCGGGAAGTAGCGCTGGTGCTCGCGCATTGAGGTAATCAGCACCTCCTGCGGGACCTTGAGGTACTGCTCCTCAAACGACCCGAAAAAGGCGGTCGGGTATTCCAGTATGAATGTGACCTCTTCAAGCAGGTCGGGGTCAACCGGTACGACCGCCCCAAGCTGAGATTCCAGCTTCTTGAGCTGCTCCACGACGGCGCTCTGGCGGTGCTCCTGGTCGACCATGACGAACCCGTCGTTCTCCATCTTGAGGAAGTATTCCTGGGGCCGGGCGATCTCGACCGGTCCCTTGGCCAAGGTACGGTGACCGCGGCTGACCCGGCCGGCCGCGAGGTCAAATAGTCTGACCGGAACGACCTCGGAGCCGAAGAGACAGACGATCCAGTGGACCGGGCGGGCGAACTTCCAGACGCCCTCCCCCCAACGCATCGTTTTGGGGAATTCAAGCGACAAAATCAGGTCGGAGAGCGCCTGGGGCAGAACCTCCATCACCGAGCGCCCGTCCTCGTGCTTTTTGGCGAAGACGTACTCGACCCCGTCAACCTCGCGGGTTAATAGGCCGGCCACCGGCACCCCCTGCCCGCGGGCAAAGCCCTCGCCCGCCTTGGTCGGGTGGCCCTGAGCGTCGAAGGTGATCTTCTTGGCCGGGCCGCGGACCTCGGCATTCAGCTCGCTCTGCCTTTCGGCCAGGTCTCGAACATAAAGCACGAGCCGGCGAGGCGTGGCGTAGGCCCGCAACTCGGCGAGGTCTAGGCGCAGGTCGCCGAAGAGCTTCGAGGCCTTGTCCTTAAGCTGCTCGATGGCCTGAGGCAAGAACCGGGCCGGGATCTCCTCGGAGCCGACCTCGAGCAATAAATCATTCCGCACGGTCACTAGCGGGCCCCTCCCTTCGCGACCTCAATCAGGCGGGCGGCCTCGATCAGGTGGGCGGCCTCGATCAGGTGGGCGGCGGACCCTAACAGTGGATAGCCCATCGCCTCCCGCTGGTCGAGCCAGGCCTTGGCGGCCAGCCGGGCCAGAGCCCGGACGCGCCCGATAAAGCCGGTGCGCTGGGCGACGCCGATCGCGCCGCGGGCCTCGAGGGTATTGAAGGCATGCGAGCATTTCAGGACGTAGTCGTAGGCCGGCAGCACCAAGCCCTCTTCGAGAACCCGCTTAGCCTCGGCCTCATAGATGTCGAACAGCTTAAAGAGCATCTGAGCGTCAGCCACCTCGAAGCCATACTTCGAGTGCTCGAATTCGGCCCGCTTAAAGATCTCGCGATACTTGATGCCCTTGGCGTATTCGACGTCGAAGACATTGTCGACACCCTGAATATAGCTAGCCAGGCGCTCCAGGCCGTAGGTCAGCTCGACCGAGATCGGCTTGCAGTCATAGCCTCCGATCTGCTGGAAATAGGTGAACTGGGTGATTTCCATCCCGTCCAGCCAGACCTCCCAGCCCAGGCCCCAGGCGCCCAGGGTGGGCGACTCCCAGTTATCCTCGACGAAGCGAATGTCATGGGCCTTGGGGTCAATGCCCAGGGCGGCCAGGCTGTCCAGGTAGACCTCCTGGATGTTGGCCGGGCTGGGCTTGCAGATCACCTGGTACTGGTGATGCTGGTAAAGACGGTTCGGATTCTCGCCATATCTGGCGTCATTCGGCCGGCGAGACGGCTCGACGTAGGCCACCCACCACGGTTCGGGCCCCAGGGCCCTGAAGAAGGTAGTCGGATTCATCGTCCCGGCGCCCTTCTCGACGTCATAGGGCTGGGCAATCACGCAGCCGCGGTCGCCCCAAAACTTATCCAGGGTCAGGAAGATCTCTTGAAGGTACAATCGCTTTCCTCCTTCGACGCGTCCGGTGCCGGCGAAATAAAAAGCTCTCATCCCCTCAGGGACGAGAGCTGGCTCCCGCGGTTCCACCCTGCTTGGCCGGGCCAAGACCCGAACCCGCTCTAAAAGGCCTGCGCTCCGGAGCGCCATTCCCCGTCCTTACCCGCCGGACTCGCAGCTCCGGGCTCACCCGGGTCCGGCTCTCTTGGAGCAGGCGACGGATACTCTTCTCCATCCTTGCGCCATTGTGGCGACTTAAAATTTACCAAACCGGGGGCTTGATGTCAATTAACTTTGTCCCGATTGTCCCGATCAACTTGGCCCCCATCTTGGCCCCCATTGCCTTGGCCCCGCTCGACCTCGATCGTATAATCGACAGCCAGGGCCAGAATCACACCCAGTGCCGCCAGTGGTGGCAACAGCAACGCT
>JBGFRN010000182.1:0-5334 GCA_041695105.1 Bacillota bacterium
CGCCGCCCTCAAAGACCTCAAGAATGTGCTCCCGCCCGTCGGAAGCCAGCTTGTAAATCTTGACCCGGCCCTTATGGATAAAATAAAAGGCCTCGCCCGGTTCGCCCTCGGCGAAAATCGTCATGTTCTTGCGGTAGCGCCGGATGAAGGTTATCTTGGCCAGACGTTTAACGTCGTCGTCACTAAAGGGCTCAAAGAGAGCGATTGACCTTAGAAAGTCTAAATCAGCCTGATTATCCATAGCTCACCCCTCGGTCATCAGGGATTACTGGTGGCTTCCCTTTCAATCACCTTATTCAGCTCGTTGATTAACTTGTTGACGTCAAGGTCATGGCGCCGGGCCCCGACCTCAAGCGACTCGATCTCCAGGGCCAGGCAGTGAGCGCAGGGAAGACCATAGCGCTCGAAGACCTCCATCGTCTCAGGGTGTTCGGTGATAACCTCGCCGATTAACGAGTTTCGGTTGATTTTCATCCTGCGGCCCTCCCCTCGTTACTGTAATTATAGCATATTCAGCGTCGCGGGTGCCGCCCTTACCCAGCACCCTAAAGCGCCCGGACCCGCCCGCGGTAGACCAGCCCCCGGCCCGCCTCAACCGTGACCGTCTCCCCCGGCGGGATGACGGCCGTGGCCCCGGAGGCCCCGACCACCACCGGGATGCCCAGGGAAAGACCGGCGATCGCGGCGTGTGAAGTCAACCCGCCGGCTTCGGTAATTACGGCGGCCGCTTTTTCTATGTACGGAACGAACTCAGCGTCGGTAGCCGGGGCCACCAGGATATCGCCCTGGGAGAACCGCCCGGCCAGTTCGGCGGGCGAGCGAGCAATGACTGCCCTTCCAACCGCCAGGCGCGACCCGATGCCGGTGCCCCGGACCAACAGATCACCGACAGTCTGCACCTTGATCAGGTTTGTCGTTCCCTGAATTCCGGCCGGAACTCCGGCCGACAGGACTACCAGATCACCAATCTTGACCATCCCGCTGGCGATTGAGGCGTTGATCGCCCCCTGGATCATCTCATCGGTCCCAGACCGGACCTCCTGGGTAATTGGGGTAACCCCCCAAACCAGGGTCAGGGCCCGGACGGCCTCGGGGCTGGTGGTGACAGCGATAACCGGGGGCTCGGGACGGTACTTGGCGACCATTCGGGCGGTATAGCCGGAACTGGTCAGGGTGATAATCGACGAGGCGGCCAGGTCGTGGGCCGTCGTAACGGTGGCGTGGCTGATCGCCTCGGTGACCGTCTTGGGTGCGGCCAGGGCGCGCTCAGCCATGATTTGACGGAAGTCGAGGGCTTCCTCGGTCTGACGGGCGATCCGGTCCATCATCCGCACGGCCTCGAGCGGGTAGGATCCGACCGCCGATTCGGCCGAAAGCATCACGGCGTCGGTCCCGTCAAAAATTGCGTTAGCCACGTCTGAAGCCTCGGCCCGGGTCGGACGGGGATGGCGGACCATCGATTCAAGCATCTGAGTGGCGGTGATTACTGGCTTACCCAAGGCGTTGCACCGGGAGATCATCCGCTTTTGATGGAGCGGGATCTCCTCAGGGGGCAGCTCGACCCCAAGGTCGCCCCGGGCGACCATCAACCCGTCGGCCACCTTGAGGATCTCCTCCAGGTTCTCCAGGCCCTCCCGGCTTTCGATTTTGGCGATTACCTGAAGGTTCCCGCCGGCCGATTCAATGACCGTTCGCACCGCCAGGACATCAGAAGCCTGGCGGACGAAAGAAGCGGCGATGAAGTCAGCGCCTTCCCGGACGCCAAAGCGGATGTCCTCACGGTCCTTATCGGAAAGGGCCGGGAGCGAGACGCTCCGCCCAGGGAGGTTGATTTTCTTGTGATCGGACAGCACCCCGCCCGACCGGACCAGGCAGCGCACCCGGTCGGGCTGAACCTCGATGGCCTCCATCAGGATGTTGCCGTCGTCCAGCATCATCGAGATGCCAGGCTCGACATCCCGGGTCAGGCCAGGGTGGTTGACGAAAACCCGATCCGGCCCGAGGGGCGCTGGTCGGGTGAAAAAAATAAATTCCTGCCCCTCCCTGAGGGTGGTGCTGCCCCCGGGGAAGGTCCCAATCCTAATTTCCGGGCCCTTGAGGTCAAGCATAATCCCGACTGGAACCCCGGTACGGATGGCGGCCTCCCGCACCGCCCGCAAACGGACCCGGTGCTCCTCGATGGTCCCGTGGCTCATGTTCAGCCGGGCGACGTTCATCCCGGCCCGAATCAGCTCGGCCAGAATTCCGGAATTCTGGCTGGCCGGGCCGATAGTGCAGATGACTTTGGTATGTCGGTAGGCGATTTGACTTCTCCTCCTCACCGTTGGTGGCCATAATGCCGGCTGGTGGGCATAAAGACAGCCCCGGCCGCCGGGCAAAGCTCAAGACGCCGACGAACGCGGGGCCTTTGGTAGCCTTTATTTGCCCAACGACCCGGCCAGAACCTCGGTGGCCTCCTCAACCTCGGAGGCCGGAACCAATACCTCGACCGGAGCCTGGTCGCCCAAATGGAAAGGACCGCCAGCCTTGAGCTGAACCAGAAAACCTTCACGAGTCAGAAGCGTTTTAAGCGTCTCCGCCGCAACCCGATTAGGCGCGACGTAAATTACCGTCCAAATATCTTCCAACCCCTTTAAAGGCACCTTTAGTGTTAAAACGCTTTTCGACCTGGTTTCCCAAACTCCTTCATCAGCCATGTGAGTATTACATAAAGGGCTGACTCAATTTACTTTTGAGTCAGCCCCAACGCGTTTTGATGAGCCTCCATCACCGGGAGCCCAAGTTATTTTTTCTGCTTCTGAATTTCACCCAGCACCCTGATCAGTTCTTTCTCGTCCCGCTTGATGCCCAGGTCGCTGACGAGTTGGTAGCGGACAGTGCCCTCGCCGTCAATAATGAAGGTCGCGCGGGCCGAGATCCCTTTTTCCGGGAGGAGCACCCCGTAAAGCAGGCTGACCTCGCGCTTGAAGTCGGAGAGAAGCGGGAAGTTGATCCCGAGCCTCTCGGCGAAGGCCTTGTGTGACGGACTGGAGTCAACGCTGATGCCCAGAACCTGGGCGTTAAGCTCTCTCATCTGCGGGGAAAGTTCCTCGCAGGCCGGGAGCTCGAGGCTTCAGACCGGGGTCCAGTCGAGGGGATAGAACAGTAAGACGACGTTTTTCCCCTTCAACCCGCTTAAGCTGACCTCTCTGCCGTTCTGGTCCGGGAGACTAAATTCCGGAGCTTTTCCACCAACCATTACGCAGTTATTCATGGTAAGAAACCACCTCCATTGTTAAAGTTTATTCAATACTTACTTGGTATATTACTGGGATCGAGCTGCTTTGTCAACAGACGTATCTTGTTCGGATGTATCTTGCTCGCCTAGGCGGTAAACGATGCTGGTCAGAAAAAATAACCAACCCCGGCGAGGGGGTTGGTTCAGGCCCGAAGCAGTTAGGTTCGGAGCGGTCAACGGGCGGTGCCGGCTATAACCAGCTCAGATACCCGTCGATGATATTCCGGGCGATGATGTTGCGCTGGATCTGGCTGGTGCCCTCGACGATCTGAAGCTGCTTGGCGTCGCGGTAGAAGCGCTCCATCGGGTACTCTTCCATGTAGCCGGCGGCCCCCAGGAACTGGACAGCGTCGGTAGCCGCCTTGACCGAAAGGTCAGTGGCGAAGCACTTGGCCATCGAGAGGATGTGGGCGGTCTCCTTGCCGGCCTTGCCCTCATCGACAGTCGCGGCGGCGCGATAGGTCAGCAGGCGGGCGGCGTCGATCTGCATGGCGATATCAGCCAGCATCCACTGCAGGCCCTGGAAATTGATGATCGGCTGGCCGAATGCCTTGCGGGTGCGCATATACTCGACTGAGTAGCCGATGGCACCCTGGGCCAGGCCGATGGCGCGGGCGGCTACGACCGGGCGGACCGAGTTGAGGGTCTTCATGATGATGTTGAAGCCCTTGTTCTCCTCGCCGAGCATGCAGGAGGCCGGAACCTCGCAGTCCTCGAAAATAACTTGGTTGACCGGAACGCCCTTGACGCCCATCTTCTTTTCTTTCTTGCCGACCGAGACGCCCGGGGTACCCTTGTCGACAACGAAGACGCTCATACCCTTATAGCCGGCCTGCGGATCGGTCTTGACGGCGACGGTGTAGAAGTCAGCCAGAGCGGCTCCGGAGATCCAGCACTTGGTGCCGTTGATGACGTACTTGTCGCCCTTCTTGACGGCGCGGGTTTGGATGTTGGCGGCGTCGGAACCGGCATCGGGCTCGGACAGGCAGTAAGCGCCCATCAGCTCGCCGCTGGCAATTCCCCCAGCATATTTCTGCTTCTGCTCCTCGTTGCCCCCGTACATGATCGGGGCCAGCGGCAGCCGGGTTAGCAGGAGCATCAAGCCGGAGGCGCAGCAGTACTTGGCGAACTCCTCGACGGCCAGCACCAGGCCAAGGGTTCCTGCCCCCATCCCGCCATATTTTTCGGGCACAGCCAAGCCCAGCAGACCGGCGTCCTTGCAGACGTCGTAGATATCGTAGGGAAACTCACCGGTTTCATCAATCTCCGCCGCGCGGGGTGCCACATGTTTTTTGGCAATCCTACGGGCCAGATCGACTATGGCCTGTTGTTCTTCGTTGAAGTTAAAATTCAAGAGTGATCCTCCCCCTGATCAATAATTTCAGATCGGTATATTCTACTCATTTCTGGCCAATACCTTCTCACTTTTTCTACGACCGCTTAAATTGCGCCATATTTTTTCCGGAAAGCCCCCCGCTAATAGCCCCCCGCCATCCCGTCAACAGGTGTCGTCAGATTCTCTGGCGAAGGATCAATTGGTGAAGGTTCAACAATAGACCGAATTTGGGGGTTGTCAACAAGTGAAGCCGAGCCCGACCAAACGCGCCACTAGACGCGCCACGGCTTGCCTGCTTTTTCTGGCTGTCCTCCTTACCCTGATCCCGGCTCCGGCCGGTGCGTCCCTGGCGGCCTCTTCAGAAGTCTCGGTAACGGTCGACGGCCAGCGGCTGAGTTTCGACGTACCGCCGGCAATCGTCTCCGGCCGGACCCTGGTTCCCCTGCGGGCCATTTTTGAGGCCTTGGGGGCCGACGTCACCTGGGTCAGCCAAACTCGCACCGTCGTGGCTGTCAGAGGAACACGGGCGATCGAGCTTCCCGTTGGCCAAGCCACGGCCCTGGTGAACGGCGCCCCCCAGACCCTTGACGTGCCGGCGCAAATCGTCTCCGGGCGCACCCTGGTGCCGGTCAGGTTCGTCAGTGAGAGTCTCAAGGCAACCGTCGAGTGGGACGGGGCGACCCGGACAGTAAAGATTTCACGCCCCCCCCTGGCGATCTCC
>JBGFRN010000240.1:0-5295 GCA_041695105.1 Bacillota bacterium
CTTCGGGCATTATAGCCTTCGTCTTCGTGCTGGTCCACCTGGCCACCCTGCGATTTGCGCGGGCGCTGGGCTTCGTTAATGAAGTGAATTTTGCCACCATGGCCACGAACCTTGAGAACCCGGCGGTCATGGTGTTTTACATCTTGGGCGTAGTAGCCTCGGCATTCCATTTCGCTAACGGTCTGTGGCTGTTCGGCATCACCTGGGGCATCACCATCGGCCCACGGTCCCAGCAGTATTCGGCTTACCTGGCCGGTCTGGTCTTCCTTGCCATGAGCGGGGCCGGTATTGCGTCACTTTGGGCTTTTGTAAGGTAGCCGGCGCGACCAGCCTGATTTTAATTCGGAGGTAGAGAGATGGCACCGAGAGTTATCGTGGTTGGAGGCGGCCTGGCCGGCTTGATGGCAGTCATCAAGGTCTGCGAAGCCGGCCTTCCGGTCGACCTTTTCTCCCTTTGCCCGGTCAAACGCTCGCACTCGGTTTGTGCCCAGGGCGGCATTAACGGCGCGGTCAATACTAAGGGCGAAGGCGATTCTCCCTGGGAGCATTTCGACGACTCGATTTACGGCGGCGACTTCTTGGCCAACCAGCCGCCGGTTAAGGCCATGTGCGAGGCCGCGCCCGGCATCATCTATATGTTCGATCGCATGGGTGTTCCCTTCAACCGCACTCCGGAGGGTCTGCTTGACTTCCGGCGCTTCGGCGGCACCAAACACCACCGGACGGCTTTCGCCGGGGCCACCACCGGCCAGCAGCTCCTCTACGCCCTGGACGAGCAGGTCCGCCGCTTTGAGGCGGCCGGCCTGGTCAAAAAGTACGAGTTCTGGGAATTTCTTTCGGCCGTAATCGATGATGAGGGGATCTGCCGCGGGATCACCGCCCAAGATCTTAAGACCATGGAGATCAAGGCCTTCCGCGGCGACGCCGTGATCATGGCTACCGGCGGCAACGGTATGATCTTTGGCCGGTCGACCAACTCGGTCATCAACACCGGCACCGCCCAGTCGGCTCTCTATCAGCAGGGCGTCTACTACGCCAACGGCGAGTTCATCCAGGTGCACCCGACCTCGATTCCCGGCGAGGATAAGCTCCGCCTGATGTCGGAGTCGATCCGCGGCGAGGGCGGCCGGGTCTGGACCTATAAGAACGGCCAGCCCTGGTACTTCCTTGAGGAGAAGTATCCGGCCTACGGCAACCTGGTGCCCCGTGATATCGCCACTCGCGAGATCTTTCACGTCTGCGTCGACCTTAAGCTCGGTATCAACGGCGAGAATATGGTTTACCTTGACGTCTCGCACCTTGACCCGAAGATGCTTCAGCGCAAGCTGGGCGGCGTCCTTGAGCTTTACGAGAAGTTCGTCGGCGACGACCCGAAAAAGGTTCCGATGAAGATCTTCCCGGGGATGCACTACACCATGGGCGGGCTGTGGGTCGACTTCAATCATATGACTAACATCCCCGGCCTGCTCGCCGCCGGCGAGTGTGAGTACCAGTATCATGGGGCCAACCGTTTGGGCGCCAACTCGCTAGTCTCCTGCGTCTTCGCCGGGATGATCAGCGGCCCGTCGGCTGTCAAGTTTATCAATGGCCAGAAGAAGGTGGCCGATCAGGTTTCCGACGCCGTCTACGCCCTTGAGGAGCGGCGCCAGCAGGAGCACTACTCTAAGCTCTTCCGGATGAACGGCAAGGAGAACGCCTACAAACTATGGCTGGAGATGGGCCAGTCGATGACCGGCAACGTCACGGTTGTTCGCTATAACGACCGCCTGAAGGCGACCGACGAGAAGCTTCAGGTACTGCTCGAACGCTGGAAGGACATCAATGTCAACGACGGCCACCAATGGGCCAACCAGGGCGTGCCCTTCACCCGCCAGCTTTTCAACATGCTCCAGCTCGCCCGGGTCATCACCCTGGGCGCGCTCAACCGCAACGAGAGCCGCGGCGCTCATTACAAACCCGACTTTCCGGATCGCGACGACCCCAACTGGCTCAAGACCACCAAAGCCCGCTTCACCTCGGCCGGACCGGTCTTTGAGTACGAGGACGTCGACATCTCGCTGATCAAACCGCGCCCGCGCAAATACGACGTCGACAAGAGCGCTTCCTAAGAAAGGGGGAGAATCAATGGCCGGTCACGCTAAGAACGAAGGGTTTAAATTCATCAACATTAAGGTCAAGCGGCAGGATGGGCCGAAGGCCGCTCCCCGCTGGGAAGAGTTCCGAATTCCTTATAAGAAAAATATGAACGTGATCTCCGCCCTGATGGAGGTCCAAAAAAACCCAGTTACGGCCAACGGGGTCAAGACAACTCCAGTGGTCTGGGAATGCAACTGTCTAGAGGAAGTCTGCGGTGCCTGCACAATGAATATCAATGGTAAGGCTCGCCAGGCCTGCTCCGCCTTGATCGACAAGCTGGAGCAGCCGGTTGTCCTTGAGCCCCTGACCTCTTTCCCGATTGTCCGGGATCTGCAGATCGATCGCCAGATTATGTTCGAGCATCTGAAGAAGGTTAAGGCCTGGGTCCCGATCGACGGCACTCATGACCTCGGCCCCGGCCCTCGTCAGGCGGCCAAGGATCAGGAGTGGATGTACAAACTCTCCGAGTGCATGACCTGTGGCTGCTGCCTGGAGGCCTGCCCGAATTTTAACCAAAGGTCGGCCTTCATCGGCCCTCAGGCCATTAACCAGGTCCGCCTGTTCAACCACCACCCGACCGGGGCGATGAACCAGGAAGAGCGCCTGGAGGCGATTATGGGCCCCGGAGGCATCACCGACTGCGGCAACGCCCAGAACTGCGTCCAGGCCTGCCCGAAGCACATTCCCCTGACCACCTCCCTGGCCGAGCTCAACCGCGATACGACCAAGTACGCGATCAGGCGCTGGTTTAAGGAGTAGCTAGATTGACCAAAAAATGGATTGTCATCAGCCTGGCGGTTGTTTTGGTCCTGCTGGCGCTGAGCGGGTTCGGAAATTACAACAGCCTGGTGGCCAGGGATGAGAATGTCAACAAAAAGTGGAGCGATGTTGAGGGCCAGCTTCAGAGAAGGATGGATCTGATCCCCAATTTAGTTGAATCGGTGAAGGGCTACGCCAGTCATGAGCAAGAGGTTTTGAACAACGTCTCTAACGCCCGGGCCAGGCTGGCCGGGACCAGAACCATTGATGAAAGGGTGGCCGGCCAGAATGAGCTGTCCAGCGCTTTGGCCAGGTTGCTGGTGGTGGTCGAGAATTACCCGAATCTGAAAGCCGACGCCAACTTCAGGCAACTGATGGATGAACTGGCTGGAACCGAGAACCGGATCAGCGTTAGCCGGAGAGACTACAACCAGGCGGTTCAGGAATACAATCAAAGCATCCGGAGGATGCCGACCATCTTCATGGCCAGACTGTTCGGTTTTGGTCCCAAGCCATATTTTGAAGCCGACAAGGGTGCTGCCCAGGCCCCCAAGGTGGACTTCGGCAAGACCAAGTAGGTGATGACAATGGGTGGCAGGTACCGGAGCTTCCTGGCTCTGACTGGTCTGACTGTTTTACTGGTCATCAGTTTCAGCCTTACCGCTTACGCTTCGGCCAGGGTCCCGCCCAAACCGGACCGGTTTGACTACGTCTTTGATTTTGGCGGAATTGTCGAATCGAAAGATCGGAACATCATCAGCCAGGTCGGAAGGGAACTCGACGAAAAGACCAAGGCCCAGGTGGTGGTCGTAACGGTTGACACCCTCAGGGGAGCCAACATTGAAGAATACGCCAACCAGTTGTTCCGTTTATGGGGTTTGGGCGACCGCCAGAAAAACAACGGAGTCTTGCTTCTGGTCAATAAAGAGAACACCCTGGCCGGACGGCCTGGGCGGGTTCGCATCGAAGTCGGATACGGTCTGGAAGGGGCCATCCCCGATGGCAAGGCCGGCCGGATCTTGGACAATTACGTGCTGCCCAGGTGGGAGCAGAAACAATACAGTGAGGGCATAGTCCAGGGTTTCCTGGCCATTGCGGCTGAAGTGGCCAAAGAGTACAATGTCACCCTCGATGGCAATTATGCCCCGGTTCCGGTGCGCGCCTCGCGGAATGCTATTTCCGTCCCCGCACCAGTTATAGTTATGATAGTAGCCATTGTCTTGATGGTACTATTTAGCTCATTGAGGAGGCGGCGGCGCCGGGGGCGATGGGATAATGACGAATTCGGTGGCTCAGGCGGTCCCGGTGGGTGGGGCGGCCCGTTTTCCGGCGGGGGCGGCTTTGGCGGGGGTGGCGGTTTTGGGGGTCGCGGCTCTCCCGGCGGTGGGGGTTTCGGCGGCGGTTCGTCCGGCGGAGGGGGATAAAGCCGGTAAGCCTGCTCTGTTATGCAGCCCTACAACGTTAGCGGGTGTGCTTTCAGTTCAAATATGGTCAACAGGAGCGTAGTCGTGGCCACAATGACTCAAACTCCCGAACCGCCTTATTATGCAGTGATATTTACATCTCAACGCACTGAGATTGATGAAGATTATTCTGAGGTTGGCAAGGATCTGTTGGAGCTTGCCTCAAAGCAGCCCGGTTTTTTGGGTGCCGAGAGTGCCCGCGGGGCCGATGGGTTCGGGATAACGGTGTCATATTGGAACTCCATCGAGTCGATCCAAGCCTGGAAACAAAATGGGCTGCACCGAATAGCCCAGGACCGGGGTCGAAGCGATTGGTATAGGTGGTTTACCACCAGGATTTGTAGGGTAGAGCGGCATAACGCTTTTGACAGGGCTGAGGGTTAGCCGTACCATCTGGGCGGAAGGCGTTGCCACCACCGCGCTCGGGTCGCCCCGATATCCTCCAGCTTCCTCCGGCGAATGGGCGCGGACATCTCGCGGTTCTCCAGCCAGTATGAGCCGACCCCGCCGCAGCAGCGGCTCGGGTCGGCCATTTCTTTTACCGTAACGCTGAACCGGCTGAACAGCTTGCGCCATCCCACTTATTCCCGGGGCTGAATCCCTAAAAAGTTCTTTAGAAGTATGGGGGAGCCCGAGGGGGCTGTAATCCCTCCGACTTAAGTCGGGGGATACACGGACCCCCTCGGGAGTTTTCGTTCGCGGCAATGCTCGCTTAATCAGGAAATGCGCTTAATCAAGAAATGCGCGCTCTCAAGACAAGGAAAAACGTATCGGATTGGAGAATAATCGAACAGATGTGCGGCCTGATGGGAGGCGGGAGGTGAACCGGAATCATGCCCATGTTGACGCTGAAAGCCAAACTCATTGGGAACGAACCAGCGCGGGCTGTTCTTCTTGACGCCATGCTCTGCGCCACCAAGGTCTATAATGGCCTCAT
>JBGFRN010000195.1:0-5288 GCA_041695105.1 Bacillota bacterium
CGAGGCTCCCCGGCTGGCTCCGGAGAAGCGACCGTCGGTAATCAGGGCCACTTCCTTATCCAAGCCCATGCCAGCCAAAACCGAGGTCGGGGTGAGCATCTCGCGCATCCCGGGCCCTCCCCTGGGGCCCTCGTAACGAACCACGACGACGTCGCCCGGCTTGATTTGACCACCCAGGACGGCGTCGCAGCATTCTTCCTCGCTCTCAAAGATCCGGGCCGGCCCGGAGTGCTTGAGCATCTCGGGAGCCACCGCCCCAGCCTTGACGACCGCTCCTTCCGGGGCCAGGTTGCCGAAGAGAACGGCGATGCCCCCGGTCGACCGGTAGGGCTCCTCCAGGCTGTGGATCACCCCCGGGCGATTGGCCCGGGCTTGCCCCAGGCGTCCGGCCAGGGCCTTGAGATTGTCCCCGACGGTCGCACCGGTCACGGTCGGATGGTCGAGATTCAGGTGGCCCCCCCGGGCCAGTTCGGCCATCACACCCTGGACGCCACCGGCGGCGTCCAGATCCTGGATGTGGAGCGGCCCGGCCGGGCTGAGCAGGCAGAGCTGCGGGGTCTGGGCCGAGACCTCGTTGATCAGGTTGAGGTCGAACTCGACCCCGGCCTCGCGGGCGATGGCGGTCAGATGCAAGACAGTATTGGTCGAGCAGCCGAGGGCCATGTCAACAGCCAGGGCGTTGCGGACCCCGGCCCCGGTGATGACCCTGGACGGCCGGAGATCCTTTTCCAGTAGCTCCATGACCTTCATCCCGGCCTCCTTGGCCAGGCGCCGCCGGGCGGCCATAACGGCCGGGATGGTGCCGTTGCCCGGCAGCCCCAGCCCGAGGGCCTCGGTCAGGCAGTTCATCGAATTAGCGGTGAACATCCCGGCGCACGAGCCGCAGCCCGGACAGGCGTTCTCCTCCATCTCGGCCAGCTCTTCCTCGGTGATCCGGCCGGCTTTGACCGCCCCGACCCCCTCGAACATGTTGGCCAGGTCGATGTCGCGGCCCCGGTAGACCCCGGCCAGCATCGGACCGCCGGAGATGAAGATGCAGGGCAGATCCACCCGAGCGGCGGCCATCAGCATCCCGGGGACGATCTTGTCGCAGTTCGGGATGAAAACCAGGGCGTCGAGGCTGTGCCCGGTGACCATCACCTCGATCGAGTCAGCGATCAGTTCCCGGCTGGCCAGGGAGTATTTCATCCCGATATGGTTCATCGCCAGCCCGTCGCAGACACCGATGGTCGAGAACTCGAGCGGGGTGCCCCCGGCCAGGCGGACCCCGGCCTTGACGGCCTCGGAGATCTGGTTGAGGTGAATGTGGCCGGGTATCAACTCGTTAAAAGAAGAAACCACCCCGATCAGGGGCTGGTTAATCTCACGGTCGGTCAGGCCCATGGCCTTAAGCAATGAACGGTGAGGGGCCTTTTCCAGGCCGTGCTTCATCTGGCGGCTGCGGCGATCCAGCGTCATAAGATCTCCTTTCATCAGGGCGCCAACGTTGCGGGATTTAAGCATTCAGGATTTATGCATTAATAAAAATAGATAATTAGGCTTCTATTCGGTGAAATCGCCGTCTTTCCTGCTGGTTTGGACTCTTTTATGTCTTGGAGCGGTTGTTGGAGCGACCGGAATTGAGCAGGAATCCCAGACGGCAAAGCCTAATTCTCAACCCCATCCTGGATAATCGGCGCCAACCGGCGCCTGGAGGTTGGGAAATGGCCTCAAAACTAATGTCGATCGAGCAGGCCGCCGCCCTGATCGAGGACGGCGTCGCCATCGCCCCGGGGGGCAACACTTTCAACCGCTCACCCTCGGCCCTGGTGGCCGAACTGGTGCGGCGGCGGCTGAGGAACCTTACGGTCATCAAAACGGCCGGGGCCTATGACGTCGACCTGCTCTGCGCCGCCGGGCTGGTCAAAAGGCTGGTCTTTGCCTACATCGGTTTCGAGAACCTGTTCGGGATCGCCCCCTGGTTCCGCCGGGCGGCCGAATCGGGAGCGATCGAACTTTGGGAGCACACCTGACCCTCGATCCACGCGGGGCTGCGGGCCGCAGCCCAGGGGGTTTCCTTCATGCCAATGGCCGGGCTGGTGGGTTCTGACCTCTGCCGGGTCAGCGGCTTCAAGCCGGTCGCCGATCCTTACACCGGCCAGGAATGGGCGGCGATTCCGGCCATCCGCCCGGACTGGGCGATTATCCACGTCCATGAGGCTGATCGCCACGGAAACGGGCGAATCAAGGGAGCCCGCTACGACGACGTCTTGCTGGCCAAGGCCTCGCGGGACGTCATCCTGACCTGCGAGCGCCTGGTCGACCCGATTGAGACTCGCCCCGAGGATACCGACATCCCCGGCTTCATGGTCCGGGCCGTGGTCGAGGCTCCGGGCGGGGCCTGGCCGGCCTCCTGCCACAAGCTCTACGGGATTGATGAAGCCTTCTTGGCGGATTACGTCAGGGCGGCGGCCGGCCCGGCCACTTTCCCGGATTTCGTCGAAGAACGCATCCTGTCCCGGCACCCGGGTGAGCAGCTACCAGGGGCGAAAGGGGGCGCGGGGGGGTGAACTATTCCGTAGACGAGTTGATGACCTGCGTCATGTCCCGACTGCTGCGGGACGGGGAGCGCGTCTTCTTTGGCCTGGCCTCGCCCCTGGCCATGGTCTCGGTCCTCCTGGCCCGGGCAACCCACGCCCCGAACCTGGTCTTCTTCAACATCCCTGGAGGAGTGACTCCCCCGCTTCGGCGCCTACCCCGCTCCACGGTCGATTCGGAGCTGGTTACCGGGGGCCAGGCCCTCTTCAGCCTGGCCGACGTCTTTGACCTCTCGGCCCGCGGGGGGTTGGATGTCGCCTTCCTGAGCGGAGTTCAAATCGACGGTCAAGGGCGGATCAATATGAGCGCGGTCGGCGATTACCACAAACCCAAGGTCCGCCTTCCCGGCGGTGCCGGCAGCGCCCTGATCCTGCCGACCGCCAGGCGCGTCATCCTGTGGAGGACAAAACACGACCGGCGGACTTTCGTGGAAAAGCTCGACTTCACTACCGCCGCCGGTCGCGCTGAATATGCGGTTACGCCCCTCTGCCTCTTCCGCTTGGGGCCTGGTCCAGGGGTGCCCCGGCCACGGGTGCCTGGGCCGCGGGCCCCTGGCCCGGGGGCACTCGATGAGGGCCGCCTGGAGGTCGCCTCGATCCACCCCGGCGTGACGCCGGAGCAACTCAGGGAAGCCACCGGGTTCCCAATCGAGGCCGGCCCGGATACCCCGGTCACGGCCGTGCCCACCCCGGCTGAGATCGAGCTGATCCGAACGATCGATCCTGAAGGGGTCAGGAAGACGGAATTTTAAACAGGTTTCCGTTTTGGGCTTAGTCTCCAGCCCGCGACCGGCCCTGAGTGGACAGATCAAACCGCGAGAAATGGGGCTAGAAAGTTTGGAGCGGGATTCCCTTTTCCGCCATTTCAACCACGAAGCGTGCGTCGCTGATGGCCCTCTCCGCGTCATCCGCCGAGTACTCGGCCGTTGGGATAAAGTCAACGTCCCCGTAAAAGGAAAGTTCCCTTTCCTTGCGCAGCCATTTTGAAATCTGGGCCAAGCGATCGGCATGCGGCGCTACCGCTTCGGGCAACCGGTCCCGGAATTCTATCAAGAGCCCCCCAACGTCGTGCTGTTTTGGGGGATCCATGCCAACCTGGCGCAACAGGCCCTTAAGAGCCAGTTCCACTAGCTCCTGGGCCTCTCTGATGACATCGGAATAGGCCTCTTCGGACAATAGGACATCAAGTACTTTGAGCCGCTTCTTGGCTTTGACGAGATAGCTTTGGGCCAATGTCAGACTGGTCACAGGTCGATGACCTCCCCCCGCCTGAAGTCAGGCTTGAGATCCCAGTACCAAGCCCCGCGGTACATGACCTTTCGCGCGCCCAGGCCCTCAAGCTTGAGCCTCAGTTCATCCAAGTAACCCCGGAAGAAGCCGTTCTTATCATAAAGAATCCTAGAACCATCGATCATATCCAGGAAGAGCGGGCTACCAAGGGAGACTTCCTCGGGGGTCTTGAAAACAGGGGCGAGGTAGGTATCTATGCCCAGGGCTTTAAGTGCCCCAATGTCCCCTTCGAGCCTTTCTTCCAAGGCCGCGAACTCCCCGACCCTCTTCATTCTTCCATTAGGAAGAGGGCTGACCACTAGTAGCATGTCGATATCAGAATCCGGTCGCGGGGTTCCCCGGCCAACCGAACCGAAGACAGCGATGGTCACCAATCGGTTCCCGTAAAACCTGACGGCTTCCTGTGTGAACCGGTCCAGGAAGGTGGCGAAGTTGGAAGATATCATTCGGAACACCTCCAGCTACCTAGACGCCCGCCCGTAAATCTCTTCGCCTCTAACCCGGCTGGCCAGATAGTCATCCAGGGAAAGGGGCTCTTTCTCTCGGAGCTCGTCAAGATATTCCACTAACGACGCTAGCTTTTTCAGGATGACGTCCTTTCGGTTCATTCCCGCGACGCCCCTTCCAGCCGCTCGCTCAGGTATTCCGCCTGGTACCGCCGGAACCTAGCAGTTTCTGAGTATTCCTTGGAGGTGAGCAAGAAAACACTGTCATACACTTGGTCATCGCCCTGGTAGAGAATCACCCCGTCCCGAACGGCTTCCCACTTGAGTACGGGATCGGCGCCGTTGAGGCAAACGACGTGAACTCGCCCGGTTCCCAGGGCGGCCATCAGTCTTTCTTCCAACCGCTTCATTTCAAGGGGGCCCGGAGGTGGCCCGTCGCGGTAGACGGCGATGTCGAGATCGCTGTCCGCTCGAGCCCAGCCGCGAGCCGCAGACCCAATCGCCAGCCCGCTTGCCGGAGGACATCTCGTAATTCAGGCAGGCTTTCATATAAGTTTATAGGAAGTTTCCCTGGCTCCAACCTCACGAGAACTTCATCAAATACTCGACAGCCTCTTCAATGGCCTCGCGGCCGTCGTTCCCGGAGGCGAGCTCTTCTCCCAAACGGTTGCCCAGGTGGCAGCCGATGGCTTTCATGCCGACCTTGTTAATAGCTTCACGCACCGCCGTCAGTTGGATCAGAATTGCCTCGCAGTCCTGCTGTTCTTCGATCATGCGCTGGATCCCGCGCGCCTGACCCTCAATCCGACGCATCCGCTTGATCAGGTCGTCCATGACCTCGCGATTCTGGTTTTTCATCGGCCGGTGACCACCCTACCCTTCCACTGCAGCAGCCCGCCGGTCATGTTGACGGTTTTCTTGAAGCCCTTAGCCAGCAGCTTTTGCTGGGCCTGACCGCTCCGATTACCGCTTCGAC
>JBGFRN010000054.1:0-5193 GCA_041695105.1 Bacillota bacterium
CCGGTATCTCCCCCCGGCGCTGCTTTTCATGGAACATGTCCACCAAGCCCGAAAGGGTGGCTGCCCCGCTCTGGAAGAGGTTGTGGATATAGGTTACCCGGTGCGAGCTGTAGGGGTAACCGGTGGTGACGACCATAGCACATCCGGTATGGTACAACACCACCACGTCGCCCTCGATTCCCTTGAGGAAACCGTCGATTGCCCCAAAGATACCGCAGCCGGGGCAGGCACCGTGTCCGGAAGCGATTCGCTTCGGGCGGGCGGTTAAGACTCGGGGGTTCTGAATTTTGACATCAAGCTCCCCGGTGGTCTCATTGCGGATGACGTTGACCAGACCGGTCGTCTCCTCGCGTGTAAGAGCCGGAGCCGGGGCCTTGGGGCCGGCCTTGGGATCGCCGGCGGTGGTGCCATGGTAGTCGAAGGCCACCTTGACCCTGCCCTCGCGGGCGGCCTCAAGCGCCTGAGCGAAGAACTCCTCGGCGTCAGACGGGTAGAAATCCTTGCCGCCCAGGCCATAGATGCGGTCCATGACCAGGGTCCGGTTGCCCGGGTCGTCCTTGAGGGCCGACTTGACCTCGTGGGCCATGTTGCCGCCGCCCGAACCATAGGAATCCGCACGGTCACCGATCAAGACGGACTTGACGTTTTTCAGGACCTCACGGATCTCCTGGGCCGGCCAGGGCCGGATGACGCGCGGGCTGATTACGCCGACCCTGAGGCCATTGGCGCGCAGCTTGTCGCAGACGTCCTTGGCCGTCTCGGCCGCCGAGTTGACCAAAAAGAGGGCCGCCTCGGCGTCCTCCATCCGGTAAAGGTCAAGCTTCTGGTAATAGCGGCCGGAGAGCCGGCCGTACTCGGCGAAGATCTCTGGCAGGATCCGATCGGCCGCGTCCATAGCCAGCTTAAGTTGGTACTTATTGTTGATCAGGTCGGGGTCATTCATGTACGGACCGATAGTCACCGGATGCCGCGGGTCCAGCGAGGTGAAGGGTGCCTGGGGCTCGCCCAGGAAGGCCTGCACCGGCTCGCGGTTGGCGAAGACCGATAGCCGGCGCTTCTGGTGGCTGGTGAAAAAACCGTCGTACGAGACGATGGCCGGCAGGCGAACCTCGGGGTGCTCGGCCAGCTTTAGGGCGATGATGTTAAAATCGTAAACCACCTGAGGATCGGCCGCAGCCAGGATCAGCCAGCCGGTGTTCAGGCAGTAGTAGAGGTCGGAATGATCGCCGCGAATGTCGAGCGGCCCGCTGACGCTGCGGTTGACCAGGTTCAGGATCATCGGGAAGCGGGTGCCCGACTGCACCGGGAGCTGCTCTATAGCGTAAAGCAGGCCGTTAGCGCTGGTGGCGTTGATGACCCGCCCGCCGCCGGTGCTGGCCCCGTAGCAAATACCAGCCGCTCCGTGCTCGCCGTCGGCCGGGATCATGTGAATGGTATGTTCACCCTCGGCCTTCTTCTCATCAAGAATCTCGGCGATTTCGGTCGATGGGGTGATCGGGAAATAGCCCATAACATGGTAATTGATCTGGCTGGCGGCCTCGGCTGCAGCTTCGTTGCCGCTCAGGAACCCCTGAACCTGGCCGGCGATTAGAGCCTTATCTTTTGCGATAGCCATTAACTAAGTACCTCCGTTTCAATGACCGGCCGCTTCTCAGGCCGACTTGGCCGGCTTGCCGCCGGTCAAGTCGTGCGGCACCCGGTGCGCGTCGGCATATCCGGGCTCCTCGCGGTGCTCGACCAGGGCATCGGTCGGGCAGGCCACGACGCACTTCAGGCAGCCCTTGCAATAGCGGTAGTCGATGCCAAGCAAAACCTGAGCCGGCTGGCCCTTCTTATCGACGCCCTTTTCCCAGACAAAGCAGAAGTCAGGGCAGACCAGGTCGCACTGCCCGCAGTCGATGCACTTATCGCGGAGGAAGGCCGGCAAGAAGCCCTGCCGGGAAGCGGTCAGATCCTTGAGAACGGTGTTGCCAGGGTTGGGGATGATCCCTCCGATCGGCGCGGCCAGGTAACCAAATGCCGGTCCGGCCTTGGGGGCCTCACAGACCGAGGCCTCGGAACCGGGACCAAGCTCGAGGATCTGAACCTCGTTGAAGCCGCGGTCGAAGGTCCTGAGGTTAGACTCGACCATCTGGGGATATTTATGGTCGAAGGTCTCCCGAATCACTTTCTTAATCGCGTCGGGGTCGAGGAACTCACAGAGGCGGGCAATGGCGCCCAGCATGGCGGTGTTAACCCGGGTCTTTTCCTCGACGGCGATCTTTAGGGCATCGACCACCGCGACCCGGCCGGAGGTCCGGCAGAGCTTGGAGGCCATGGCTTGGGCCGATTCAGTCGTGTTGACAATCGCCGTGCCGCTGGGGCGCAGACCGGCCGTAACCGGCTCAGTCTTGATCAGCATCTCGTGGAAGATTCCCACCACAAACGGGCTGACCACCGGGCTGGCGTCCCGTAGGGCGTGGTCGGCTCCGCACAGGCGGACGAATGATTTGACCGGCGAACCTTTCTTCTCTGACCCGTACGATGAAAAGGCCGACCCGTTCAGACCCTGGTAAAGAACCGCGGCTTCGGCCAGCATCTTTCCAGCGATGTTGGCCCCCAGACCGCCGATCGACTCCAAGCGAACCTCAAAAAAACCGTTCTCGTTAGTTATCATGGGACTTCTTCCGCTCAATTGTTCCATACCTCCCCCAAGTAGCCAGCAGCAAGGTGCGTAATCCTTTTATCTGTATGATTTTAAACTAACTCATCCTTAAAGACAATGATTCAAATACCAAAATGTATATTAAGGATTAGCCCGCTGCACCAGCCTCCGGCAGCGCTCGGCCACCTCTTTCGGATTAACCTTGACCCTCGCCACTCCTGTCCGGATGGCCGCCTCGGCCACCGCCGCCGCGACCGCCGGAGCCACCCTCCGGTCAAAGGTCAGCGGGATGACGTATTCGGGACGGAGTTCCTTCGGGCTAACCAGGTTGGCGATGGCGTGGGCCGCGGCCGCTTTCATTTCCTCGTTGATGTCGGTCGACCGGGTGTCGAGCGCCCCCCGGAAAACCCCGGGGAAGGCCAAAACGTTGTTGACCTGGTTGGGCAGGTCGGAACGGCCGGTGCCCGTGACCGCCGCTCCAGCCTCGTGAGCCTCTTCCGGCCAAATCTCGGGCACGGGGTTGGCCATGGCAAAGATGATTGACTTCGGGGCCATCGACTTGACCATCTCGGGGGTAACCGCCCCGGCCTGGGACAGGCCCAGGAAGACATCGGCCCCCTTCATGGCCTCGGCCAAGTCGCCTTTGACCTTATCCTGGTTGGTCCGCCTGGAGATCTCCTCTTTGTACGGGTTCATCCCGGCCTGGCGGCCCTCATAGATGGCACCCTTGGTATCGCAGAGAATGGCGTCCCCGATCCCGAGGTCGAGCAGGAGCTTGGTCACGGCCATTCCGGCGGCCCCGGCCCCATTGACGACCACCTTGAGCTGTTTGAGTTCCTTGTCGGCGACCTTGGCAGCATTGATCAACCCAGCGGCCGAAACAATGGCCGTGCCATGCTGGTCGTCGTGGAAGATCGGGATATCAGTCTCTTTCTTCAGCCGCTCCTCGATATAAAAGCAACGCGGGGCCGCGATATCCTCGAGATTGACCCCGCCAAAGGTCGGGGCCAGCCGCTTGACCGTCTCCACGATCTCATCCTGGTCCTTGGTGGCCAGGCAAATCGGAAAGGCGTCGACCCCGCCGAAGAATTTGAAGAGCAGCGATTTGCCCTCCATCACCGGCATGGCAGCCTCGGGTCCGATATCGCCCAGACCCAGCACGGCGGTGCCGTCAGAGACGACCGCCACCACATTGCCCTTGATGGTGTAGGCGTAGGCGTCATCGACGTTCTGGTGGATTTTCTTGCACGGCTCGGCCACCCCAGGGGAGTAGGCCCGGGCCAGGTCGACCATATCCCGAACCTGGACCTTTGAGGTGATAGCCAGCTTGCCCTGGTTCTGCAGGTGCATCCGCAAGGCTTCTTGTTTGATCAGGCCTTCTTCCTTATAGACCACCGAGAAACCAACACCTTTCGGCTAAGCTCGGGCGTATTGTTTGATCCCTTCCTCATAAAGATCCCCACCGGCACTATCATTCACAACGATGGCCGGAAAATCGACCACCTCGAAGCGCCGGATCGCCTCGGCCCCGAGTTCTTCGTAGGCCAAGATCTCGGCATTCTTGACCGTCTTGGCAATCAGGGCGGCCGCCCCGCCGGCGGCGGCCAGATAGACGGCGCCGTGCTTCTTGATCGACTCCTTGACCTCCGGGGTCCGCGAGCCCTTGCCAATCATGCCCTTGAGGCCGTTCTCCAACATGGCCGGCGTATAGGCGTCCATCCGGCCGCTGGTGGTTGGACCGACCGAGCCGGTCGGCTGGCCCGGCTTGGCCGGGGACGGACCGGCATAGTAGATGACCTGGCCCTTGATGTCGACCGGGAGCGGCTCTCCCTTTTTGATCAGCTCCACCAGGCGCTTATGAGCGGCGTCCCGCGCCACCAGGATGCTCCCGGTAATCAGGACCCGGTCACCGGCCCGCAGGGACCGGGCAACCTCGTCGCTGAAGGGAGCCTGAATCCGTTTAATCTCCGACATTAGAGGACGACCTCCTTATGCCTGGCGGCGTGACAGTTGATGTTGACAGCCACGGGCAGGGACGCGATATGGCAGGGGAAGATCTCCATCGAGAACCAGAAGGCGGTAGTCCGGCCGCCCAGGCCCTGGGGGCCGATGCCGAGGTTGTTGACCCTCTCCAGCATCTCCTGCTCGATCTCGGCGACGCCGGGCAGCGAGCTCCACTCGCCCACCGGACGGAGCAGGGCCTTTTTGGCCAGCAGAGCGGCCTTCTCAAAGGTGCCTCCGACGCCAACGCCGACGTGGATCGGTGGGCAGGGGTTCGGACCGGCCTTCTTAACCGTCTCCAGGACGAAGTTCTTGACGCCCTCCAGACCCTGGGCCGGCTTGAGCATGGTCAGGGCGCTCATATTCTCGCTGCCGCCCCCCTTGGGGGCGATGGTAAGTTGCAGCTTATCGCCGGGAACAATCTCAACGTGGATGATGGCCGGGGTATTGTCGCCAGTGTTTTTGCGGTCAAAGGGATGGTTGACGATCGATTTGCGTAAATATCCTTCCTGATAACCGCGCCGCACGCCCTCGTTGATGGCGTCGTT
>JBGFRN010000202.1:0-5180 GCA_041695105.1 Bacillota bacterium
CAAGGTATCTCCCCTCATCGAGTGGAGTAGTGGCCGTGTGGCGCGGCCCGTGGTCTTGCCCATCCGCCTCGGATGGCATACGGTCCACGAAACCAAGTCGAAGGTGGCTATCGCCGCCTAAGATGCCGCTGACTTTCAGCCGGCGGAGTACGTCACATAGTGGTGAAGTGCCCCGGATTTTGAAAAAAATGGTCAGCAATTCAGCCCTTGACGGGCAGGTCGTATCCCTTGTGGAAAGCCACTTTGACGAGATTGATTCCGCCAGGGCCGCCGCCCAGCGCGAGGCGTTGGACGAATACCTGAGGTTTGAGCAAGGGCTTGAATAAAACTCACCAAGACCCTCCCAATTCCCGCGCCTGCTTCTCGGGCACGGCCAGGAACTTGCCGGTCGCCTCGGCGACGACCTCGCCGCTGGCCAGGTACAGGACCGCCCTGGCCTCGGATAACCTTCCCCTGCTGTTAACTAGTTCCCCGGCGGCGACCAGGTCGGTCCCGACCGGGGCTGATTTTTTGAAGCGAACATTTAGGTCGACCGTCATGGTCATCTGGCCGGTGGCGTTGTGGACGGCGTACCAGAGGGCGTCGTCCATCAGGGCCGAGATCACCCCGCCGTGAAGCACCCCGCTGAAGCCCTGAAAGTGCTCGGGCGGGCGGACCGGGGTCCAAACCCGGTTGCCCGAGGCCCAGAACTGCACCTTCAGCCCGACCGGGTTATGGCGCCCGCAGATCAGGCAGCCGGTCGAGTTCGCCATCAGCCGGGCCTTCCTCGTCCCCCGGGCGATGAAGATGCTGATCTCGGCGCGCCGGGGGGCGGCGGGCCCGGCCCCGGATGAATCGCCGCCCGGCCCACAACCTGAAGGCTCGGCGCAGCAGTTGGTCCCGACGCAGTCAACCGTGGCCCCTTCGAGGTCGGCCGCCTGGAGCCAGCCGGCCAGATCGCTCCGGTCGAAGCCGAGCCAGCGATCCTCCAGTTCCTGGCGCATCCACTCATGCTCGTGCCGGTCGACATCGGTAATAATCGCCCGGCCGCCGGGCTTCAAGATCCGTGCCATCTCTCGAATGGCGGCCGGAGGGTCCTCGGCGTGGTGCAGGACCATGTTGGCCACCACGGCGTCGGCCGTCCCGTCGGCCAGGGGCAGGGCCGAGAGATCGCCTCTCCGGGTTTCGACGTTCTCAAGGCCCAACTCGGTCGCCTTGGACCGCAGCCGCGCCAGCATATTCTCCGATTGATCAACAGCCACGGCCCGCCCGGCGCCGGGCGCCAGGGCCAGGGTCAGAAACCCGGTGCCGGCCCCAATGTCGACCACCACCGAATCCGGCCCCAAGGAGGCCGCCGAGCGAACCGCTTCAGCCACCTTGATCTCGTAATCCTTAGACAAACCGATTCCTCCAACAAGCTCCATTCGCTATTCATTCATTAGCCAAACAGGCTCATAAGTCTTTCCCCGAAGGCGAAAACTATCGTCGGTACTACAAGGGGGAACGGCTTTGGGCAAGCTGCTCAAGATTATTTACTGCGATATCTGCAAGAAACCGACCCACCGAAAAAACCGCCAATACACCAAGGCGGGGCAGCGCCCGCTCTGCCGGGAGTGCTACCGCAAATACGGGAGCACTTTCGATTGGGGCCACTGGCCGTAGCCTTCAGACCTCCAGCTCAAAGACCTTGAGCAGGGCGGAGACGCAGTCGGGGCAGAACTGTGCCCCCTTGAGACGGATGATCTCGCCGGCCGCCTGGCGATGGGTGAGAGCCTCCCGGAACTGGCGCTGGCTGGTCATGGCGTCGTAGGCCTCGGCCAGGGCGATTATCCGCGAGAGCAGAGGGATGTCCCGCCCGACCAGGCCGGCCGGATACCCGCTGCCGTCGAAGCGCTCATGGTGATAGTAGATAGCGTCTAGTTCTGCCTTCTGCAACCGCAGGCTCATCAGGATCCCCCGCCCGTGGCCGAGGTGACTTTGGAGCAGCAGACTTTGCTCCTGGGTCAGACGACCCCGGTGGGCGAAGATCTTTGGGTCGAGGGCAATCATCCCGGCGTCATGCAGGCGGGCGGCGTGGCGCAGGTAGGTCAGGTTCAGGGCGTCGAGCCCCATCTCCCGGCCGATGGCCACCGCCAGGGTGGTCACTCGCTCGGAGTGCCCGCGAAAGTGGGGATCCATCCGTTCCAGGTCATCGGTCAGTCGCATAATTCCAGTCAAAAAATCAAGCTGATCTTGCAGGTAGTTCAGCGGAACGGGCGCGGTGTGACCCGAGCCGTTCAGCACCTCCCGAACTTCGGCCACCGAACGCTCCCATTCACGAACCTGGCCCGCGCTGGAAAAATACCCGGCGGCCAGGTTCAAGTATTTCAGGGCCTGATTTTTGACCCCAGAGCGAGCGAAGATCAGACCGTAAACCTCACCCACACGTGCCACCTCGGCCGGGTCAAGGATCTCGATGTCGTCAAGCAACGACTGGAGGGCCTGGTTAGCCAGCAGGATGGCCTCGTTTACCCGGCCGGAGATCAAGTTGAGCCGGGCTAGTTCGGTGCAGTTTCTGGTCAGGGCAACCCCGGTTGGGGAAAGGATCTGAAACGACTCCTGAAGATGACGCCGGGCTTCTTCCGTTTGGCCGGTTTCGATTTCGGCTACGCCCAGTGAACTCAATATTCGGGCCTCGCCCAGGGCGTCTCCGGCCTGGTTATAGTACCTGAGGGCGGTCTTAAAGGCCTCGACGGCCTGAGAGTGATGTTCTTTCCGGCTTAAGACCGTTCCGAGCCGGGACCAGGCCTCCCCCAGAGGATCACTCCCCTGCGGGTTGAGCCTGGGTTCGAGGTCAATCGCCTGCCGGGCGTGATCTTCGGCTGATTCCAGGTTTCCCAGGTAGTACTGCACCCCGGAAAGGGCGGTCAGGCAGCGTGCGGTCAGGTCGCTGTCGCTGGCCGGAATCATCGCCAGGGCCTGTTCCAGATCCTTAAGGGCCTCGCGGTGCCTCCCAGCCGTAAACCGGATGCGCCCGACCAGCAATGTGGCCGCGGCTTTTTCCTCTTCGCCCGCGGCGGTTTCAGTCCATTCCAGGGCCGTCTGCTCGGCTGCCGTCAGCAGGCCCCGGCCCAACAGGTTTTCTGCCCGCCGCCTCGGCCCGAGTTTTTCCAATCCATCCGCCCGGCTCATACGACGCTCCTGGCCGGCGAGGCCAGGACCTCCTGACAGCCGCAGTTTTGAAGCGCGGGCCCTGGGCCGCACAGGATCAGCTCATCGCCCGGCCGCAGCCTGATGGCAGGGTCTGGATTAACTACCGGCTGGCCGTCGCGGATCAGGGCCACCACCAGACATCCCGACTCCGAGGAGATGCGGGCCTTGGCAATCGTCTTGTCGCCCAGGCTTCCCATGACTTCCAGCTTTCCGAAGGCGATTTGGCCCGAAACTTCAACCTGGGTCTTGGGCAGCAGCAGCTTGGCCAGGATCGATCCGCCCACTTCCGAGACCGACAGGACGTGGTCAGCCCCGGCCTGGTAAAGGTCGGGGACAGCCCCCTTGGAGTTGGCCCGGGCTACAATGCGCAGGTTCGGGTTGAGCTGCCGGGCGATCAGGGTCGAGAAGATTGCGTTGGCGTCCTGATCGACGGCGACCACGTAGGAAGAGGCCTCGGCGATGCCCGCGCTGATCAGGACGGCCTCGTCGGTGGCGTCCCCGATCACCGTCGGGTGTCCGGGAGAACCGTCACCATTTGAAATAACGGTCAACCCTACCTTGGCCTCCTCCAGGGTCTCGGCCACCCTCTGACCAACGTCCCCGAATCCGGAGATCAGGCACGGTCCGTGGGAGGTCCGGACCAGGCGGCCCGAGGTGTTGGTGTTGGCATGAAGGTCCATAAGCTGGGCGTCAGTCCCGATGACAATCAGGACCGAGTTGACAGGCAGCTTTTCGTCGGGCGAGGGAATCAGCCGGAAATGACCCCGGTACCAGTATCCGATGGCTGTGACGCCGGTTTTCTCCCTCAGGCGCAGGTCTTTGAGACTCTTCCCGGCTAAAGATGATCCCGGGGAGACCGGCAACCGGCATAGCTGCAGCCCGTCGATGATCTGGGTCAGTCCGATCAGCTCGTATGTCATCGGAGAGAGCACCCAACGGGCCAGGTTCTCGCCCAGGACGTGCTTGGGCGAGACCACCTGGGTCGCCCCGGCCAGGCTCAGGTATTTGGCGTTGCGCGAGTGTTCGGCCGTGGCGTAGATCTCAATATCCGAAATCGCCCGGGCAGTCAGGACGATGCTGGCGTTCTCGGCGTCGGAATGGTCGGCTACCAGGGCCCGGGCTTCCTTGATCCTGGCCGCCTCAAGGGTGGCGGCCTCCCCCGGTTTGCCATAAATGCAGGTCAGGCCCCGCCGGTTAAGCTCGTTCACCAGGTCGCGGTCGGTCTCAACGATCACAAATGGAACCCCCAAATGTTCGAGTTCCTCGATCAAGGACTCGACCAGCGGGTTGTAGTCGCAGATGATGATATGGTTCGAGATTCGGCTCGGTGCGGCTGTCGGGGGGCGCTCCTGAAAATGCTCCCCGAGGTAATGGGCGGCGACCCAGGCCAACCCGACGAAGATCAGGCCGAAGCCAAATAAAACCACGACCGACGTAAAGACGACTGTGGCGGGGTGGGTGAAGGGGAGCAGGGAGCCGTACCCGACGGTAGTCATAGTCTCGACCACGTAGAGCAGGGCCTGCCACCAGGCCAAGTTGCGCCCCTCAAAATAGTCGAAAATAAACTTGCTGGCTACCGTCAACCCCAAAATCGAGAGGAAGGTAGCCGAGAGATAGATAGTTAGTAGTTTGCGATAGCGTTCCTCCATAAAACTTGACTTCTATCCCGTGCTCCATTTACCTCTTTTCCCGCTCATATCATAAGGTCGTGGACGGGCCAATATACTTCAACAGATTGGCGAGAGGAGGAGGCCGATGCGCTACCGGCGTTGGAAGTTTAAGCTGCGCCAAGCCTGGGAATGGTTGACCGAACCCCTTTATCTTAATCCAACTGCCTTGTGGGAGATCGGTTGGGTTCGTCAGGCGGCCGCGGCTACCGGGCTGCTAGTGCTGGTCTGGGGGATTGCCCAGCTCTCTTTCCTGCCATTCATCGGGAGGCTCAACGCGGCTCTCCGGGCGTCCCTGACCGAGCCGATGGATCTGGAGGCGGCGGCCAATCGGGTTCGCAC
>JBGFRN010000086.1:0-5159 GCA_041695105.1 Bacillota bacterium
CTTTCCCCGGCTATCTCGGCCACGTCTGCAGCGGGCTGATCACTAATAACCAGGAATGGGCCGATCAGGTCAAGGCCGCGGCCGAGATAGCCGGGGAAAGGGTTTGGCAGCTTCCGGCTTTCCCAGAATACAAGAAACAGAACGAGAGCGAGATCGCCGACCTTAAGAACACCGGCGGCCGCGACGCCGGCACGATCACGGCCGGACTTTTCGTTGGCGAGTTTGCCGGCGACCTGCCCTGGGTTCATCTTGACATCGCCGGGACCGCCTGGGGCGTGGCCGATGTCCCTTATCAGCCCAAAGGCGCAACTGGGGTGATGGTCAGAACCCTGACCCAACTGGCGATTCAATTCGCCGGGCATTAGGGCCCGTGAGCCTGGCGAGGGCTGAGATCTGGGCCGACCTTCACACCCATTCGACGGCTTCGGACGGCACCCTGACCCCGGCCGAATTGGTTAGAGCCGCCTCGCGGGTCGGGCTCAAGGCCCTCGGGTTAACCGATCACGACACCCTCGACGGGCTGACCGAGGCCGAAGAGGCCGCCCGGGATGTAGGATTGGAATTAGTCCCCGGGGTCGAGATCAATACCGATGCCTTGGGAGACGAGGTTCACATCCTGGGATACTATATCGATCGCACCGATTCCGGCCTGGCTGAGCTGCTCCGGCGACTTCGTCAAGGTCGAATCAGCCGGGGCGAGGAGATGGTCCGCCGCCTGAGGGCGATCGGTTATCAGATCTCATGGGAGCGGGTTGGTGAACTGGCGCGGGGTGGAGTGGTCGGCCGGCCCCACGTGGCCAGAGCCCTGGTAGAGGCTGGGCGGGTTCCCAGCGTTAAGGCCGCCTTCGCTCAACTGCTTTCACCGGGGTGCCCGGGCTACGTGCCGCGGCTCAAGCTTGACCCCTTCCAGGCGGTGATTGAAATCAGGAGGGCTGGAGGTATCGCTGTGCTGGCCCATCCCGGGCAGCTCGGCCAGCGAGGCGAGCCACTGGTCCGGCGACTGTTGGCCGGCGGCCTTCAAGGTATCGAGGTCTACCATCCAGACCACGATCCGCCAGACTCGGCCCGGCTGAAAGACCTGGCCGGGCGGCTGGGCCTGCTTATAACCGGAGGCTCCGACTATCACGGTTCGGGCACTATCGAACTAGGATTTTGGGGTGCCAATCGGGCGGCCTTCGAGGCTCTGAAAATCACGGCTCTGAAACAGACTGGCATATCTCCCGCAAGCTGGAGTAATAATAACAGCGATTCCAGTTAAAAAGGGGGTTGGGGTGGGTGATCGAGGACGAACTCACCCGGCTGAAAACCAAAATGAAAGGCATGGAGGAGAAAATCCGCAGTCTCCGCACCAGTCGCCAGGTATTAATGAACCTGCTCTCGATTATCGAGAAGGATCGACGGGCCAAGATCAACCGGTTGGAGCGCGAGAACCAGAAGCTAAAAAGGTCAAGCAGCAGATTTGCCAAGGCAGTTCTGGAACGAAACTCGAAAATCTCTTACCTCGAAAAGGCTCTCAAGACCGACCAGACCTTTCCATCGTAAAATTATTGGGGCCGGCTCACAACCAATCTGAGCCAGCCCCATTGCATTATTTTGGTTTCTCGGGGTCATTGGGAAGGGTGTTCAGGTCAAAGTCGACTAAGCCGCTGAATCCTTGGAGCCGCTCGTGGGGATGGGGAATCACCCAGTTGTTCGACCACCATCCATTATACGATTGGTCGTGGAAGGGTGAGCCCTCCGAGAAATACCTCAGGCCGGCTTCCAGTGAAGGGGAACGTGCTGGGATAAGCTTGGCATCGATCACTGACCGGCCATCTGGGATTCGGCCAGTGCGATCATCCGTTTGACCATCTGGCCGCCGATCTTGCCGCCCATCCGGCCGCCGATACGGCCGCATTCGCGGGCAGTCATGTTCGGGAAGCCGCGCTGCTTGATATCGGCGGTAAGGCCAAGTTCAGATGCTACTTCCCACTTCCGGCGGTCGAGGGCCTCGCGGTAGTTAGCCTGGTTGGCACCGGCCGGAACCGTCCCAACCTCTTGGGCGATCTCATATTTGAATCGCTCTAGAGCCCCTTGAGCGCCGGGAACCAGGACCCGATTCTGGTTAGGCATTATTTTAGTCACCTCCGATTTTATTTTTCCTCGCCCGCGGCCGCCGATGCTGGCAGTTTTTCTGATCGGCCGGAGAATTAATCCGGCCAATTAACAATGAAAGGAAACACGCCCTAAAGCGTCGAATCTAATTTTTTGGTGGTTTTTCAATGGTTTTGTTTTAGGGGTGAGATCGTGGGTGGTGAGGTTCAGAGGTGGTTAGTTATGGGCGATGCCTGCGAACAGCTTGGCATTGCACCGAAAGCCTTCCGGCAGTTGATGACCGAATTTGGAGATCTGATCGATCCCCCGCGCCCGTCGACTGATGGTTTGGGGCAGGAGATCTCGCAGGGTTCCCTTGGCGTTCTGAAGAAGGCCCTAGAGAGGCGAAATTTGGGGCAGTCGATACAGGAGATCCGGGCCGCCCTCAAGGCTCAATCCGACCCCGGGGCGGTCCGTGACGCGGGCCTAGTGGCGGCTCCGGCGAGCGAGGTGGCCGCCGGGATGGAACAGGTCGCCGCGACGGCGACATTGCCAGCACAGGGAGCCGCGGCCGCGCCATTGCTCGCACTCGCTTCTGAGCCGGAAACCTACGACGAACTAGTCAAGCGGGTCGAGACCCTGGCCGGTGAGCTGGCCAAGAGCGAGGAACGCCGGGCTGAGGACCGGGACCGGCTGCTGACAGCCTTGATGCGCAACCAGCAAGAGATCCAGCACCTGCGTTTTGAGCTGGTCACCCACCATTCCCGCAAGGAGAGAAAGAAGCGCGGGTTTTGGGCCCGGTTGTTTGGGTAATTTAAGGGGATCATGGATAAGTCATATAGCATCCTGACCTATGGGTGCCAGATGAACGAGCACGACTCGGAGATTCTGGCCGGAATCTTGGCCGGTCTGGGCTACCGCCGGGCCGGCGCCCCGGCCGAGGCCGACCTGATATTGGTCAATACCTGCTCAATCCGCGAGACGGCCGTCCAAAAAATCATCGGCAAGCTGGGCGAACTTAGGTTTTATAAGGAGCAGAACCCCGACCTGCTGCTCGGGGTCTGCGGCTGCCTTCCCGAACATCAGGGCGAGATCGACCGCATCAGGAAGAAGGCGCCTTACCTTGACCTGATCTTCGGAACCCACGCCCTGCACCAGTTGCCTGAACTGCTGGAAAGGGCGAGTGAATCGGAAGAGACCGTGGTTCAGGTCGGCGACGCCGGCGACGGGGTGATCGAGGGACTGCCCCACCTCCGTTCCGACGGGCGCAAGGCTTGGGTCACCATCACCTACGGCTGCAACAATTATTGCAGCTACTGCGTAGTTCCCTACACCCGGGGCCGGGAGCGCAGCCGCCGCCCAGAGGACATCCTCGAAGAGGTCGCGGGCCTGGCCAAAGATGGCTATCTTGACCTCACCCTGCTCGGCCAGAACGTCAACTCGTACGGCCAAGACCTACCCCAGCCGGTCTCGTTCGCCGAGCTCCTGACCCGGGCCGACCGGCTCCCTGGGGTGGGGCGACTGCGGTTTATGACCTCTCACCCCAAAGACCTTTCCCCGGAGCTGGTCGAGGCCATTGCCCGGGGGAAGCACATCTGCGAGCATATCCACCTTCCGGTGCAGGCCGGGAGCAACGCTGTGCTGGGGCACATGAAGCGCGAGTACACCCGTGAGAAATACCTTGAGCTGGTGACCATGATCCGCTCCCGGCTCCCGGACTGCAGCCTGACGACCGACCTGATCGCCGGCTTCCCGGGCGAGACCGAAGAAGACTTCCGCCAGACCCTCGACCTGGTCGAGCGCGTCCGCTACGATTCGGCCTTTACCTTCATGTTCTCCCCCCGCAAGGGCACTCCGGCGGCGACTATGCCGGGACAAATCCCGATTGAGGTGAAAAAGGAACGTCTCAACCGGCTGATGGAGGTCCAGAACCGGATCAGCCTGGAGATCAACCGGTCCCTGGTCGGGCGGGCTCTGGAGGTACTGGTTGAAGCCCGGGCCAAAAAACAGTCCCACCTGGTGCAGGGGCGCACTCGAACCAATAAGCTGGTGCTTCTGCCCGGGGACGAGTCGATGATTGGCCAATTTCTTCCGATCACCATTACCCGGGCCCAGACCTGGAATCTTTACGGCGAGGCGGCGGGGAGTGGGGCGAGCCATGACTGAGAGCCGGGAGGATTCGACCGCCCAATTGTTGGCCAAGGCCCGCGAGGTCTCGCGACTGCTTGAGGATACCCCAGAGTTGAAGGAATACCTGGCGGCCGAACTGAGGATGCTCAACGACGACGCGGCTTCCGCCCTTCGTCGAGAACTCGAGCGGCGGGAGGAGGAGGCTCGGGGCGTCAGGCCCGGCGACCCCGAGTACGGAGGGGCCCTGGGCGAGTATCTGGCGGCCCAGGCGGCCTGGCTTGAGCACCCGGTCGTCAAGGAGTATCACCAGGCTCGGGAGCGGCTCGATGGTCTCCTGGCCCGGATCAACGCCGTGATCACCTTTCCGATCACAGGAGACGAAACCCCGGCCCCGTCCCGCGGATGCGGCGGGTGCGGTGGCGGTTGCGGGCAGCACTAGCAACGGAGGGCCTATGGACGGAGCGACCCCGATGATCCAGCAATACCGGGCGATTAAAGAGCGGTGTGGCGATACCATCCTTTTTTTTCGCCTGGGTGACTTTTACGAGATGTTTTTCGAGGACGCTGTCTTGGCCGCCCGGGAGCTCGAGATCACCCTGACCGGCCGCGATGGGGGCAAGGCCCTCGGGCGCGTGCCGATGTGCGGGGTCCCTTATCATTCGGCCACCGGGTACATCCAAAAGCTGATCGAAAAGGGATACAAGGTGGCCATCTGCGAGCAGGTGGAAGAGGCTGGGCAGGCCAAGGGTTTGGTCCGGCGCGACATCGTTAGGGTGATTACCCCCGGAACGCTGGTCGATCCGGCCCTGCTCGATGAAAAGCGCAACAACTTCATCGTGGCCCTGAGCGGGAGCGTCCACGGGGCTGCGCCCGGCCCCAGATCTTCGGATCGGGGCCGGCTCGGCCTGGCCGTGGCCGACGTTTCGACCGGCGAGTTCGCGGCCACCGAGTGGAAG
>JBGFRN010000151.1:0-5143 GCA_041695105.1 Bacillota bacterium
TGCCGGGACAGTGTACGGATTTTTTGTTGCTGAGGGTTTCGCTTCTACTTTGTCCCATTGCATTCCTGCAATCTCTTCCCTGTTGCCACCCTAAATTCCTATTCCGTTGTTGCTTCCAGGTCTTAGTGCCACGCTATTTGGCGTGGACCCTCGTTTCTCCAGGACCCCGACTTTGGAACCGTCGATGACCTTGAAACCGGCCCCACCAGGCAATTCGGCGTCCCTTACGTGGTGAAAGTTTTCTGGGACCGCCTGGGTCTCACTAGCGTTATCCAGGCGGCCCTGGGCCAGCGAGGGGTCGAGGTTGACGTGCCTCTGTGCACCCTGGCCATGGTCATCAACCGCCTGGTTGATCCCCTGAGCAAGCTGGCGGCCCACGAATGGCTGAGCAGGATCTACCTGCCCGAATTGGAGCCGGGCATCCCGCCGCTGCACCACCTCTACCGCTCGCTTGACTACCTGGTGCAGGCCAAGGAACGGCTGGAGGAGGCTATCTACCGGCAGATCACTGATCTTTTGAGCCTGCGGCTGAACCTGGTCTTTTACGATCTCACAAGCACCTACTTTGAAGGCGGCCAGTGCTCCCTGGCGCAATACGGGTACTCCCGGGATCACCGGCCGGATCGTAAGCAGGTCACTATCGGGCTTTTGGTCACCCCGGAGGGCTTGCCGATCGCCCATGAGGTGTTCTCAGGCAATACGTTAGACAAGACGACTGTGCCGGACATGGTGAAGCGGTTGCAGGAACGCTTTGATATCCAGAGCTGCATCTTCGTTGGCGACCGGGGGATGGTCACAGTCGAGAATATCCGCCTGCTGGAGCAAGCCGGTTACTCCTACGTGATTGGGTACCACAAGCGGGGCCGGGTGCTCAGTGACGACCTCCTGGCCAGACATACGGACCTGACGGAATATACCAAAGGGGAGAATGGCCTTTACTACAAAGAAGTGGAGCTTCAGCCCGGCCCGGAGGATGGCTCGGTACCTGGCCCGACCCTGCGGGCAATCATCTGCCATAATAGTGAGAAGGCAGAAGACGACCGGTTGTTCCGGGAAACGGCACTGGCCGAAGCCGAAGAGGAACTGGCCCAACTGCAGCAGCGCCTGGGCAGACAAGCCCAGCATCGTGGCCGGAAGTTCACTCCCAAGGGGGTGATGCTCCGGGTGGCCGAGATCCTGAACCACAAGCAGGTAGCCAATTTCTTCACCGTGGAGTATGACGGGGGCGAGAACCTCACCTTCGCCCGAAACGAACCGGCCATTGTCCAGGAGGCACTACGGGATGGCAAGTTCCTGGTCCAGACCAACGCCGAGCTCTCCGCCTGGCAAGTCGTCCAGGCCTACAAGACGCTACAGAAGGTCGAGGGGGCATTCCGAGAGCTTAAGGATTTCCTCCGGGTTCGACCGGTCTATCACTGGAACCCGGATCGCGTCAAAGGCCATATCTTCGTTTGCGTCCTGGCGTACCTGTTCGAGCAGTGGATGGAGGTGCTTTACGGACGCTATATCGAGGCCCAGATGGCGCAGGCTCGCCGCCTGCCGGACCCTGCGGTCCGGGAGGCGGAACTGGTCCGGCTTCGCAAAAACAGGCTGAGCGGGCGTCGCATCCTTGATCTCTTGAGTGAGATTCAGGCAACAGCGCAGGCGTTTGTGGGTAAACCGTTCTATGCTGTGACTGGCCCAAACCCACATGTCACTCACCTGCTGAAGATTCTGGACGTGCCGACCACGCCCCGCCTCTTGCCCCGTTAACCCAGCCTCATCTTGTTCCGCCCACCCTTTTGTCCCCGGATTCGCCAGGGGCTACGGAAGGGTGTAGTGAAAAACGTCTCTACAAACCCGCGTCACGCCGCAACCGGTGTCAAAGTCGGGTCTAATCTAACCACAATATTCCTCATTTGTCAACCAGAAAGGAGAAGAATTCTTTTATGCCAGATAGCCATGACATCGGCACGCGAATAAGAGAAGCCCGGCTTCGAGCCGGGCTGACGCAAGGACAACTAGCCGGAAAAGAATTGAGCAAGGGGTTCATTAGTCTGCTTGAGTCAGGCAAAACTCATGCTTCCCTGCGTTCCCTGACCTTCATTAGCGAACGTTTAGGAATGCCCCTCCACGATCTTCTCGGAAGGGAAGCTGATCCAGACGAAGTTCTCGGCTACCTGATGTCACAGATCGAAATGTATGTGACCAGCGGTGCGGTTGATCTGGCGAGGAAAACTATGGATATGGCCAAACCCTATGCGGATGCCACCACCGATACCCGCTGGCAAGCGCTTATCAATAAGTATCAAGGGATTTGTCTTCTTAGCGAAAGGAACTATGAATCCAGCCTAGAGTTGCTGGAGTCAGCGCTGTCTCTACTTTCACAAAATGAAAGGCGGCACCGAGCCGAAGTCTTGCTCAACATTGGGGCCGCGTACTTTGAGCTTGGTGCTCACTATAAAGCCCTTGAGCATTTTAGAAAGAGTTACAGCGAGATCATCTCATTACAGGAACCGGAGGAGCCGGGAGACGTCTTGGCAGTGAAAACCCTCCGCCTTAAGATTGTGAGTAACCTGGCAAACCTGACAAACCAGCTTGGCCGAATGCGAGAGGCGGTCGGCTTCTATGGAGAAGCTCTTGAAGTAGGTGAGACGGTCTCCGACCCCCGGCGCCTGGCCACACTCTACATGGGCTTGAGCCTCGTTTGCTCCAAGAAGGGGGACTTTTTGGGTGCAATAGAGTATGCGCAAAGATCCCGAGATCTTTTTGGCTCGATGGATAATCTCAAGATGGTTGCATCGGTCTGCAATAATCTTGGCATGGCACACGCCGCTGTGGGTGATTGGGAAAATGCCCTGACACACTTGAAGAGAGGGCTCACCCTCTTTGAACGGCTAGGTGACCAGATTGGATGCGCTTATGTCATGACGGAGTTGGCCAAATACCACCGGATCAAGGGTGAATTCGAGGCTGGTCTTCAACTCTGCCAAGAAGTCCGTGAGATAGCAGTGGCTCATGATGATAAGGTTGAAGAGGCGAGAATCCTTCGTGTTGAGGGCACGATCCACGCCGCGAGCGGCGATTGTCAAAACGCTATTCTTGCTCTAAGGAGAAGCGCCTCGATATTCGAGTCCATCGGGATCGAAGATGAGCTCGCGGTCACTCAATCTGAGCTTGGAAAGATCCTCCTCAACACTAATCCGCAGGAAGCTGCCCAACTCCTGCTAGCTGCAAATGATCACTTCAAGAAGAACCGGGGGCTTATCGTCTAGGCCTAGAAGCAGCCTCCGGCTACCGATCCATCCCCTCCACCACCGCCGCACACCGACCGCAGACGGTCGGATGATCCGGCGCCACGCCCAGATCCCGATACTGCCAGCACCGCTCGCATTTTTCGCCCACGGCCCGTTTGACGACTACCCGCAGGCTTTCCGGCCCTTCCCCAAAGAAGGTTCCCGACGGAGCCTCGTTGGCCCCGGAGAACAGCTCAACCTGGGAGACGATCAGGATGCTCGGCAATTCGGGGAGGTAATCCTGAAGGAAGCCGCTAAGCTGCGGCGTGCAATAGATCTCAACCGCCGCCTCCAGGGAGGTTCCGATCTCCTTCTTGGCCCGAGCTTCCTCAAGGGTCTTGGACACCGTCTCCCTGACTACCAGGAGCTTTTCCCACCGCTCGGCCAGGGCTTCGTCCACGTACCGTTCTTCAACCCTGGGCCAGTCCGCCAGTTGGACGGTCTTCGGAGCCCTGGCCGATCTGGGTAGGTACTGCCAGACCTCTTCGGAGGTGAAGGTCAAGACGGGAGCGATGATTCGGACCAGGGTGTCGGCCAGTCTGAAAAGCACGGTCTGGGCCGCCCTGCGCTCCCTGGATGTGGCGCCCGAGGTGTAGAGGCGGTCCTTGAGCACGTCTAGGTAGAAGGCTGACAGGTCGATGACACAGAAGTTGTGGATATCATGGTAGAGCAAATGATACTCGTATTCCTGGTAAGCCCGGCCAACCCGCTCCACCAGCTTCTGAAGGCGGTGCAGGGCCCAGCGGTCTAGCTCAGGCAAATCTCCATAGTCCACGGCGTCGACCGCCGGGTCAAAGTCGTAAAGATTGCCCAGCAGATAGCGCAAGGTGTTGCGAATCTTGCGGTAGACCTCGGCCAATTGCTTGAGGATATCCTGGGACACCCGGATGTCCTGCTTATAATCGGCGGAGGCTACCCACAGACGCAGAATATCGGCGCCGTAGTTCTTGATCACCTGATCGGGGTACACCACGTTCCCCAGGGACTTCGACATCTTGCGGCCTTCGCCGTCGACCACAAAGCCGTGGGTCAGCACGGAGCGATAGGGAGCCCGGCCCCGGGTAGCCACGGAGGTCAGAAGAGACGACTGGAACCAGCCCCGGTGCTGATCGCTGCCTTCGAGGTAAATCTCACAGGGCCACTCCATCTCGGGCCGGGTCTCCAGCACGGCGGCGTGGCTGGAGCCAGAATCGAACCAGACGTCCATGATATCGGTTTCCTTGCGGAATTCACTGTGTCCGCACTTGGGACACTTGAATCGCGCCGGGAGAATCTCCGAAGCCTCACGGCTGAACCAGGCGTCGGACCCCTCAGCCCGGAAGAGATCGGACACGGCCTTGATCGTCTCGTCGGTGGCGATGTAATCATTGCAGTCCTGGCAGTAGAAGATCGGGATCGGCACACCCCAGACTCTTTGGCGGGAAATGCACCAGTCGGCCCGGTCGGCCACCATGTTGTGGATGCGCTCCTCGCCCCAGCCGGGGATCCACTTCACTTCCTTGATGGCGTTCAGAGCTTCCTGGCGGAAGCCCTCCACCGAAGCAAACCATTGCTCAGTCGCCCGGTAGAGGATCGGGCTCTTGCAGCGCCAGCAGTGAGCATACTGGTGCTGAATATGCCCGTGGGCCAAAAGGAGGCCCCGGCGCTCCAGTTCCTCGATGATCGCCCCGTTGGCCTTGTCTACAAACATCCCGGCGAAGGGACCGGCCTCGGCGGTGAATACCCCTCGGTTATTGACGGGGTTGAGGATCCGCAGGCCGTACTTCATTCCGAGCTCAAAGTCTTCATGGCCATGACCGGGTGCGGTATGGACACAGCCGGCGCCCTCGCCGACGGTAACGTGCTCGCCCAGGATGAGGGGGGATTCC
>JBGFRN010000007.1:0-5130 GCA_041695105.1 Bacillota bacterium
CAAAAGTATCCTGGTCCGGATCCTGGGCTCTTTCGCCTGGGGTCTGGCCAATTACGCTTATCCCGCGTATGCCTTGATGCTGGCGCTCTCAACCCAGGGGATTAACGTGGCGATCTCCCGGATCGTCGCTGACCGCGTCGCTCGGGGCAATTACGGCGCGGCTTGGCGCGCCTTCCGACTGGGCACCATCATGATGGGCAGTCTGGGCCTGTTCTTCACGCTGGTGCTCCTCCTCGGGGCCCGGACCCTTTCGAGCTATCAGAATCCTCTGGCCTTTTACTCCTACATCGCTCTGGCTCCCGCGATCTTTCTGGTCGCAGTGATGTCGTCCCTCCGGGGATTCTTCCAGGGCCTCCAACAGATGACTCCCAACGCGGTATCCCAGATTATCGAGCAGGTTCTCCGGGTGACCCTGGCGATCATTCTGGCGGTCGTACTCGTTCCCAAGGTTCTTCAGTTTGCTGGGGATGTTGATGTCAATAAACTGACCCCCATACAGCAACAACAGCTCGCCGCTGAGCAGAACCGCCTCGCCATTGCCGCGGCTGGCGTCAATCTGGGGGCTGTGGTCGGGGCGGCCGGCGGGCTAATCTATCTGCTCTACGTCTTTTGGAAGAGGAGGGCGGCCTTCCTGGCGCGGATGAAGCACCCGGGAGCGGATCCGCCGGATCCGGCCTCCCGGGTGCTTAGGGAAATCTTGACCCTGGCGGCGCCAATCTCCCTGGCGGGAGCGGTGCTTCCACTCATGCAACAGGTTGACGCTTTCCTCGTGCCCATTCGTCTTAAGACCGCGGGAATCGAAGGCTTTGCTGCCACCCAGTGGTACGGGCGAATGGTGAACGCCCTGGCCCTGGTCAACATACCCACCATTGTCAGCTATGCCATGTTTGTCAGTCTGGTTCCGGCCATAGCCGAAGCCGTGGCCAAGGGGAACGACGCTCTCGTGAAGGCCAGGGCCGCGGCTGGGTACCGTCTGACGCTCCTTATGGCTATACCGTCCATGGTTGGCCTTGCCCTGTTGCCTCGCGAGATCTCGCACCTGACGGTCAGTGATGCCGAAACTGGAGTTCCGTTGCTTTTCCTCGCCCCGGTCGCACTGTTCGTGGCGCTCCAACAGACTTCATCAGGGATTCTTCAAGGCCTGGGGAAGACCACCCTTCCGGTCAGGAACCTCATGTTTGGGGCTTTGGGCAAAGTTGTCTTCACCTGGATCCTGGCCGGGATTCCGCTTTTGAACATCAAAGGAGCGGCCATTGGCTCCACTATCGCCTTCTTCATCGCCGGGGCTCTGAACTTGCTGTCGGTCACCAGGGTACTGGGGGATTCGCTGGGAGTGCTCGGAATGATGGTCAAACCTGGCATCGCCTCAGCGGGCATGGCCGTGGCCGTCAAGCTTTCCTTCGCCGGTTTGCTTGCCGCTACTGGATCAGAGAGTCTATCTACCTTGGGGGCGGTGGGTATCGGGGTCGTGGTTTATGGAGCGGTTCTCCTGGCCATCGGAGGGCTGGTGGCTCGTGACTTTGACCTGATCCCGAGGGTTGGGCCAAAGCTGGCTGCCATCCTGAACCGTCTGGGACTCTTGAGGGAATAGCGGACGGTGTAGGGAATACGCGATTGGAGGAATAGGTGACTACGGAATGAAGAACATCGCCATTGTCGGACTTGGGCCAGGTTCACCGGCCCTGCTTACCAGTGAGGCCTCCCGGGCTCTGGTCGGCGCCGCAGACATTATCCTCAGGACAGGCCGACACCCGGTGGTCCCGGCCTTGCAGAGAATGGGACTTTCCTTCAGCACTTGTGACGACCTCTATGACACCCTAAGCACCTTTGAGGAAGTTTATGAGGCTGTTGCCGACCGGGTAATCGAGCGGGCCCTCCTGAGCCGCGAGCAACAGCCCGCTCCACAGGCGCCAGTCAGGGGGGTATCCCGGGATGTGGCCGCCGGACCCGGTGACGGGCTAGCCCCGGTTGTTGTCTACGCTGTTCCAGGGCATCCTTTGGTCGCCGAGGAATCGGTGCGCCTCATCCTGTCTCGGGCTGCCGAGCAGGGCGTCGAAGCCTCGATCGTAACGGGCGTCAGCTTCCTTGACTCGCTTTTCACGACTCTCAAGCTTGATCCCTCGCGGGGCCTCGAAGTGCTGGACGCCCTGGAGATCGGGAGACGCCTGCCCTCCGGAGATCTGCCGGCGGTCATTGTGCAGGTCTACGACCGCCAGGTCGCCTCGGACGTGAAGCTGGCCCTGATGGACGTGTTTCCTGAAGACCACCCGGCAACCATCGTCCGGGCGGCGGGCGTCCCCGGGGAGGAGCGCGTTGAGACGCTGCCGCTGCACGAGGTTGATCGTTGCGACTGGGTGGACTGCCTGACCACGCTTTATGCGCCGCCGGTTCGGGCGAGGCAAAGCCGCCGTTTTTCGTTGGATCCCCTGGTGGACGTTGTGGCTGAACTCCGGAGCGATCACGGCTGTCCGTGGGACCGGGAGCAGACTCACACTTCCCTCCGGCCCTATGTGATTGAAGAAGCTTTCGAAGTGGCCGAGGCCATTGACCACAGAGATCCCAATCACCTCTGTGAGGAACTCGGCGACCTGCTGCTCCAGATCGTTCTCCACGCGCAGATAGCCAGGGAGGACGGACTCTTCGACATCAACGCCGTCATCCAGGGCGTCACCGATAAGATGATCCGTCGGCATCCTCATGTGTTCAGCAATGCTCTGGCGCAGTCAAGCCGTGATGTCTTGAGGAACTGGGAGGCCATCAAGCGGGCCGAAAAGGGGGACAAGCCCCCTGAGTCGGCCCTCGAGGGGGTTCCGACAGGACTGCCGGCTCTGATGAGGGCCCACAAGATCCAAAAGAGGGCGGCCAGGGTCGGCTTCGATTGGAAGGCGGCGGGCGACGTCGTGGCCAAGGTTCACGAAGAAGTCCGGGAGTTGGAGGAAGCATATAAGACCGGGAAACCGGGCAAAATGAAGGAAGAACTGGGAGATCTGCTCTTTGCCCTGGTCAACCTGGCCCGGTTCTTGGGCGTGGAGCCTGAGGGAGCCTTGGCGGCCACGACGGCCAAGTTCATCAGGCGTTTTCGCTACATTGAGGAACAGGCTGCCCGGGTTGGGCGTGACCTCAAGTCCATGACCCTGGAGGAAATGGACCGCCTCTGGGATGAGGCTAAGAGTTTGGAGTGAAACGGGTGGCTCGGACAGGCCAAAAGAGGAATTGACGTGGGCCTTGCCGAAGGTAGTGAGTGGCTTAACCACAAGCGCTTCTGAACAGCGAGAAAGGGGAGACGTTTCTTTGAACAAAATGGAGCTTATTGCTGCGGTGGCCGAGAAATCCGGGCTGACCAAGAAGGACGCCGAGAAGGCGGTTAACGCCTTCGTGGAAAGCATCGAGGAGGCTTTGGGCAAGGGAGACAAGGTTTCTCTAGTGGGCTTTGGCACCTTCGAAGTCCGCGCCAGAGCTGCCCGCAAGGGCCGCAACCCGCAGACCGGCGAGGAAATCGAGATTGCGGCCACCAAGGTCCCGGCTTTCAAGGCGGGCAAATCTTTGAAGGACAACATCGAGAAATAAGAGTCGGGAATAATTGGCCGGGCCAGAATTTGGCCCGGTTTTTGCCGTCGGGGGTATTCAGATGCGATTGGACAAGTCGTCGTCAACGGCGGTGACAGCGACGACCTTGGAGGGGTATCCATATGCGATTGGATAAGTTTCTTAAGGTATCACGGTTAATCAAGCGCCGAACTCTGGCCAAGGAAGTCTGCGACGCCGGGCGAGTCCAGCTAAACGGACGAGCCGCCAAGGCCGGAACCGAAGTCGCTCCCGGGCAGTCCCTGACCATCGACTTCGGGCGGAGGCGCCTGACGGTCAAAGTCGTTGAACTCCGGGAGACGACTCGCGCGAACCAGGCCCGGGAAATGTATGAGGTGATCAGCGAGGTCTACGTTGATCCGGCCGTGGAGGATCTGGCGGACCGAGACACGGAAGAAGACTGACGGTCAAATGCGCTCCCGGACGGTGTGGTGGACAGCCCGGTGTGGCGGGATTCCTCGATGACGGTCAGACGAGCTCCCGGACGGTATCCTTCCCGTCGAAGGTGTAGACCACAGGCTGTTCGTCTTCGACCGTCTCTAGGTGAACCGCCCGGCCCCAGAGGTGAAACAGTTGGGGCAAGGTGCGAGTCAGATGCTGGGTGTCCATTTCGATTCCCTCGTAGGAGTGTTTCAGGTATAGTTCACCGCGCTGGTCGAAATCATCGTCCATCGCCAGGATGTAAGGGATTCCGCAGTTAGCGATCTGGGCGATGATGCCGTCCCTGACCTGCTCCCAGCGCTTTTCCGACACCTGCCAGGCGCCGTTGGCTTTTCGGAAGAGGTAAAGGTCCAGCTCCTCCACCAGTTTCTTCGTCAGATAGTTCCGGATGAAGGATACATCTGTATCTATCTGACGAATCTCAAAGATCTTCTGTCTCCCGAACCGGCGCTCCACGTCCTCCAAGATTTTGAATCCCAGGTGATAGGGGTTGAGGCTGGTTCGAGAAGGCTGAAGCACGGCGGCATGCATCTTGGCGAACTCCAGCGCCTCGTCCTGGGCCAGATCCATGTCCCGCAGTATTCGGGCATGCCACAGCGAGGCCCAGCCCTCGTTCATGATTTTTGTCTCCATCTGCGGTCGGAAATAGAGCATCTCCTCCCGCAGAGTTGAAACAACGTCTTTTTGCCACGGAGCCAGAGCCCTGGAGCGTTCAAGCATGAAGCGCATCAGGTCCCTCTGGCCCTCTTGCTTGGCCTGATCGCTGCCGCCTTCAGGGTCTTGACCGGACTCCGGACCCTTCTTGCCCAGACTGTCGAGGGCCCAGAGATCATCGTAGGGGCCCGCCTCGGGTTTTCTGGGGTTGGAGGCCGGACCTCGCCCGCATCGGGAGGGAAACGGGTCAACGTGCTCCTGAATGGCCAGAGCCGCATCCAGGGTTCGCTCGACCTTGGCCCGGCCGAAATCCTGCTCGTAGTGTCGAATCCGGTTGGCAAAGGCGGCCATCGCTCCGACCATCTTGCGGGAAGTGCCGGCGAAGCGCCAGTTGTTCTTGAAAAAATCACAGTGTCCCAGCACATGAGCCGCGACCAGCTTATTCTGGAG
>JBGFRN010000038.1:0-28684 GCA_041695105.1 Bacillota bacterium
GCCCTCCTCCTTCTTTCCGGATACCTCTTCGTCTATAACCTGCTGCGCTCGGCCGGCCCGGTCAAGCCGTGGAACATCACCGCCTCGTGGATCACCGCCGCCGGCATTTACTTCGCTCTGACCATCACCTGGGGCTGGCTGGCCACCCTCAACCTGCGGGCGGGCTTTCTCGAAACCCTTGGTCAGCGGGTAATCGGGTTCCACGCCCTGCTCGGGTTCATCGGCTGGTTCACGGCCATGATCATGGGAGTGGGCTACAAGCTGATCCCGATGTTCGCCCTGGCCCACACCGAGGGCGAGGGACAGTCCCGAAGGGTCTTCTACCTTCTTAACGGCGGGGTCATCCTGGGTTCATTCGGGCAGCTCACCGGGCTGCCTCCGGCCGTCACGGCCGCCGGGCTGGTCCTGGCCGCCGCCGCGGTCGGGCTCTTCTTGAACGACATCCGCCACACCTTTGAGACCCGTCGCCGCAAGAAGCTCGACCTGACCATGAAATACGTCGTGGCCTCGGTGACCTCGCTGGCCCTGCTCGTCCTGGCCGGGGCTGCCGTCTGGGTTTGGGCTGGAATCGGAACCGGCGCTGAAACCGGTGCCGGCGGCCAGGCGGGGGGGATCCCGCAGCGGGTCATCCTGGCCATCGGGTTCTTTGGGATCATGGGCTGGGTTTCACTGATGATCATGGGGATGCTCTACAAGATCGTGCCTTTTCTGGTGTGGTACAACCGCTACAGCTCCAAGGTCGGTCTCGAGCCGGTGCCGCTGCTCAAGGATATGTTCAACGAGGCCTGGGGCCACCGGTTCTTCTGGATCTACCTGGCCGGCCTGGTGACCGCGACCGCCGGAATCGCATTGGGACTCACCGACCTTACATCGGCCGGCCTGGCCGCCCTGGCCCTGGCCGGATGGGGATTCACGGCCACGGTGCTGGATGTTTTTCGCAAGTGAGGAGGATCGACATGCCCACCAAAGACGAAGTGACGCAAGCCCTGAAGAAGGTTTACGACCCTGAACTCGGAATTAACGTGGTCGATCTGGGACTGATTTACGACATCGTGGTCAAGGGCGAACAGGTATCAGTCAAGATGACGCTGACCACTCAGGGGTGCCCGCTGCACGACAGCATCGCGCGCGGCGTCAAGACAGCGGTCGGAGCCCTGCCCGGGGTCAAGGAGGTCGACGTCGACCTGGTCTGGGAGCCGGCCTGGACGCCCGACCGGATGACCGAGGCGGCGAGGAAAGAGTTAGGCTGACCGTACCCAGCTACCTCGAACTTCACCGCACCGGTGAGCTGTCCCGGCGCGCAGCCGAGGCTATCCGCCGCCTGGCCCGCTGCAACATCTGCGCCCAGGTCTGCCTGAACAACCGCCTTGAGGGCGAGCCGGGCTTCTGCCACACCGGCCGGAACGCGATCGTGGCCAGTGCCGGGAGGCACCTGGGCGAGGAAGAGGTCCTGGTCGGCTACCGCGGCTCGGGCACGATTTTCTTTTCCCACTGCAACCTGGCCTGCGTCTTCTGCCAGAACTGCGACATCAGCCACGAGGGCCAGGGGCGCGAGGTTACGGCCGAGGAACTGGCCGGAATGATGCTCAGGCTCCAGAACATCGGCTGCCATAACGTTAACCTGGTCTCGCCCAGCCACGTCGTGCCCCAGATCCTCGAGGCCCTGGTGGTCGCGGCCGGCCGGGGGTTGCGCCTGCCGCTGGTCTACAACTCCGGTGGTTATGACGCCCTCCCCACCCTCCGGCTGCTGGATGGGGTGATCGATATCTACATGCCCGATTTCAAGTTCGCCGATCCCGAGGCCGCCTGGAAGCTCTCGCACGCCAAGGAGTATCCGAAGGTCGCCCGCAAGGCCATCCTGGAGATGCACCGCCAGGTGGGCGACCTGGTGACCGGCGATGAGGGCGTGGCCGTTCGCGGGCTGATCCTGCGCCACCTGGTGATGCCCGGCGGCCTGGAGGATACCCGCCAGATCATGGGCTTTATCGCCCGCGAGGTCTCACGCGACACCTATATCAACGTCATGGATCAGTATTACCCGGCCCACAAGGCCGCCGAGCATCCTCCACTTAACCGGCCGCTTCCCCGGAAGGAATACGAAGAAGCCCTCCAAGCCGCGAAGGCGGAGGGCTTATGGAGGTTTGCGGGGGAGGAGTAGCCCTCTCGGCCGCAGGAGCCTTGGACCCGGCAGGCGAATCAGTGCCGGGGGGTGGTCAAATGAACAACCATGGAAACGAATCCCTGCCGGGAGCCTTGGTTACCGGTTCCTCAAGCGGGTTCGGGCTGTTGACCTGCATCGAGCTGGCCCAAAAGGGATTTCGGGTTTTTGCCTCAATGCGGGATCTCAGCCGTTCGGATCGGCTGGACGAGACCGCCGCCCAGGCTGGCGTGACCGTAGAAAAACTACACTTGGATGTGACCGATCCCGCTTCGATCACCGCGGCCCTGGATGAAATCCACCGGAGCGGCGGCCAGATCGAGGTGCTGGTGAATAACGCCGGCTTCGGGATGGGTGGAGCCTTCGAGGATCTGCAGATGGACGAACTGCGAGAGCAGTTCGAGACCAACTTCTTCGGCCTGGCCGCGGTGACCCGGGCCGTGCTGCCGCAAATGCGCCAGCGCCGCCGGGGCCGGATAATTAACGTGTCCTCGATCAGCGGCCGTATTGGATTCCCCGGCCTTTCGGCCTACTGTGCCTCCAAGTTCGCGGTGGAGGGGCTGTCAGAGACGCTGCGCCTGGAGCTGCAACCCTTTGGAATCAAGGTAGTGCTGATCGAGCCCGGCAGCTACCGCACCGACATTTTTGAACGCAACCGGCGGATGGCCCGGGACGCCCACGACCCCGCCTCCCCCTACTATTCCTTCACACGAGGCATGGAGGCCTACGTAGACAAGAAGGTCGCCCGGTCGACCGCCGACCCGGCCGAGGTGGCCAGGGCCATCGCCCGCGCCGCCACCGAGCCCGACCCGCCCCTGCGCTGCCTAGTTGGCAGGGATGCCCGGCTCCAGAGCCTGCTTCGGGCCGTGATCCCGGCCAGGTGGTTTGAGGCATTGATCTTGAAGCAGTTGGGGCGGGTGCGTTAGTTGGGATGCCTGTGGAGGTAGGCCAAAATGTGTTGGGCGCAAATCGACAAATCATTCACACCGGTTTGAAGTACCTCGTAAACGAGGTCCAGATCAACCCTAAGGTATTCATGTACCAGGACGTTATGAAAGCCAGCCATGCTTCGGATCCTGGCGGCAAACTCGGGAGGAAGAATTCCCTGTTGCCCTAGAACCTCAATAACCTCGGCGTAAGTACGAGGGGCGGGAAGCCCAGCAGCGCCAATCAGGTGCGACCCAATGTCAAGGGCATTTTCAATTGACACCTGCAGCCCGCGCTCGACCGCCCACTGAAGGATCGGGTCTCGAACGAACTCCTCTCTAGGTTTTTTCCCCAACGCCCGCAGCAGCGCCAGATTTTCTTCCAGCCTTTTGAGCCGCTCACGGATAACTACCGGATCAAGTGGTGGAACCACCTTCTCCTCCCGCCTCTCTGGTCTTGATCATCCCGAATTGGCCGGACCTGGCCCGCTGATGCAGGTATCCATCGAAGATATTTCTAAGATGCTGGGTGGCCAAAAACTCGCGAATGGCCTTAGTTCGAAACCCCGCCAAGGCTTCGGGCTTTGGAGCGTAGATAACCCGCCCCTCCCGCACGACCTCAAAGGCCAGGACTGGTGAAGCCTGATTGAGGATGACCAGGTCGACCTGATCCGTGCCGAGGATCAGGGTCAGTTCGGTCAAGAACTCGACCTTCAATCGCCCATAGTCATGCTGGCCAATTTCAGAAGCTAAAAGAACCGCAATGTCCGTATCGCTCATCGGCCCGGGCGTGCCCCTGGCCTGGGAGCCAAATAAGTAAGCAACATGGACTTCGGACCGGAGGGCGAAGAACTCAGCTAACTTCGCGCCAAGTTCTGTCAGGCCGCTAGCGTCCATCATTTTGGTTACCGTCCCGGGTTTTTTGTACATTAGCCTTTACACAGGCAGCTAAACTGACCACCGCAACCCGTCCATTCGTGAGAAAAGGCCCGATAAGATTCCATTTGAGATCAAGCAATATCAATTGCGGCGTTGGCGATGTTCTCGAATATGCGCTCGAGGTTCCGGAGGGCGGCCCGATCTATTTCGAAGCGGCGCCGGTCCAACTGGGGGTAAGCATCCAGGTCGGCCAGTTCCTGTTCGATAAAGGCCAGTCGCCGCAACACGCTCTCTCGCTGGCTGGGTTCAAGCGGCGTCACCCTGTCTTCCCCCTTTCGACCCGGATCTTTTCCCGCCACCGCCAGAAATCTTCGATGAATTCGTGAAAATCCTCGGCCTCGTGTGAGATTTGAAGCATTAATGAAAAGTAAAGCCTCTGGTCGCGAACGACCAAAGGTTTGCCACGGAAGGCCGCCCAGGCCAGGCCCGGCGCGGCGGAGTTTAGTATGACGAGGTCAACAGGGCGTTTCAGAAGATCTTCAAGATCATCCCAAAGAAGGTTGACCTCTGTTTCCGGAGTTTCGTCTTTCAGCCACACTGCTATGTCGACATCCGATTCCGGAATGGCCCGCCCGGTTGCCTGCGATCCAAACATGAAGGCCAGCAGGACGCTAGGCTGGGAGACAAGAAGCCGGGTGAGTTTATCCTCGTCCACGCTCATTCCGAATTCACCCCGTGACTACGACCGGGTTTGTCCATAGGTTGCCGCGGATCGTCCAAGTCCATTGTTCGTTCCATTATTGGCTGTCAGGGAAGGGAATTCCTTCCTTACGCAATCTCGAGGTTCGGGTAGGTCCTGAGGATTGATGCAGCTGATGATTCTGACCAGAATGAAGAGTTTGTCTTAAATGTATCATTGGGGCCGCTTCCACAAAAGTCATACTTCTAAATTAGCTGTTCGGACAAATACTCCGTAACCTCCTTATCCACCAACACCCCATCGTTCTCCAAGCACTGCTGCCTGATATACTCCAGCCCCCGATCCAGCTCCCGGAGCAGAATCCCCGGCACCCGGCCACCGCCTACCGCCCGACCCGCCGTTCCGGCCAGCGGCCCGCCCTTAGAGCCGCCATCGTGACCGCTCGCGCCGCCGCCAAATACCCCCGCCTCCGGCTCCACCCCCGTCACGTAAGCCGAGGCGGCTTTCTTTATCGCCCCCAACGCCGACCACAACTCCCGGGGAAACTCAAAGACCGTCGTCTTCCGGTCGGCCCACGCAACGTCTAAATACACCGTAAAATGCCCATCGACCAGGGCCAGCGACCAGCACGAGTCGCGGGCCGGGTTGTCGCCGCGGGACAGCATCTCGAAGTACGGGGCCAGGGCCTCGGCCGCCTCAGGGACGATGATCAGGGGCAAGCCGTCCTCGGCCCGGCCGACGCAGGAGGGGATCGGATATTTCTTCATCTTCGGGTTGCTCCTCTGCTATGTAACATAAGCCCAAACCAATACCCCAACAAAAATCAGGTTCAGCGTCAGCTCAATCATCCCGATCTTGAACGGCGCCATCCCCACCGGGGCGCGGACCAGCCAGACCAGCGAGAGCAAAAATCCTGGGGCCAAGGCCATCCAGGCCTCGGCCGGCGCGGCGCAGGCCCCTAACCAGGCCCCCAGCCCTGACCCCATCCAGCCGCCCAACCCCCGGCAGGCCAGCGGTGCCAGCATGATCAGCAAATTCCCGGCAGCCGAAATGATCCTAAACCGGATCTGCCCGCGCTCGCCGACCAGGGAGCGCACCCGTAACAAACTACCGAGGAAGAACAGGTAGGTCAGGCCGGCCAGGGTCCAGCCGACGGGTGAGATCTCGCCCCGGGTGGCCCACTCGGTTAGAGGGGCGGCCAGGGCCATCCCGGCCGGGGCCAGGGCTCGGGTAAAAAGGTCGCGCCGGTGCCCGTGACGCTGCAGCCAGAGCACCACGGCCATGATCGCCAGTGCGGCCAGACCGGTGCCGAGCACCGCCAGCGAGATTGAGCGGGAAAAGACCACCGGGCCGAGAAAGAGGACGGCTAAAACGGTGAAGCGTACCGTCCAGCCCAGCATCTCCCGGCGTATGGCGGCATCCTTGGCGAAGAGCGTCCGGTCGGCCGGTTCATGGGTGAGGTAGAGGGCCATGGCGGCCAGAATGAAGAGCAGCCCACGCGGCTCGAAACCGGCTACCAGCCATCCCAGCAGCAACGGGGTGGCAATCATCCCCCACCCGCCGTGCTCCTTCGGCCACGGAATCCTCATTCTAGCCCCCTCCTCTCATCTGCAATTCTGCCCAAAAAGCGCGACCCCCTTCCGCCGGGCGGAAGAGGGTCGCATTGGATTCCGCGTCCCGCGGTCCGGCACAGGCACCGGCGACTCGGTTAAGCCGCCACCGACTTGCCGGCTGGCGCGCTCTGCGAAATGGCTGTTTTAAAGATGTTGTAGAAGAAGGTAATGAACCCGAGCAGGGTCACCACGCCGCCGAGAACTCGGAAGTCGATATAGCCCTGGATGGCCTGGCGAGCGGCGTACCAGCTCTGGCCAGCCTCCATCATCGTACCCTGGACGACGCCGGCGATAGTCAGAGGGATGAACATCGCAAGGAAGCCAACGATGGTCAGCCAGAGGTGAGCGTCGGCCAGCGACTCGGAATGGAGCTTCCACCCCAGGGCCTCGGTCAGGTAGTAGTAGATCAGGGCGAAGACTCCGAAGGAGATATACCCGACTAGGGCCAGATGGGCGTGCCCGACAACCCACTGGGTACCGTGGGTAATATCGTTGACCGCCCTAATCGACTGCATTGATCCCTGGACGCAGTTCAGCACGTAAAAGGCCATGCTGGCTATGAAGAATTTCCCGGTGATGCCTAGTGGCTTTTTGGCGTTGCGGATATAGGTCGAGAAGATATAGGTCCAGACGAAAGTCGGCAGCAGCATGCCGACCGAGGTCCACTGGCCCATCTCCTTCCAGAACTCGGTCACCGGAGCCTCGCGGTAGAGCAGGTGGTGGAGCACCGAGGGAGGGATGAAGACCATCAGGGCCCAGAAGTGGATACTCGACAGCTTCATGTCATAGGGGCGGGGCTGGCCCTCAAGACCGGTGAGCTTGGGCAGGATGAAGTACATCAGGCCCATTAGGGCGTACATAAACCACCCGTTTACTTCGTTGTGGGCGAACCACCAGATGGCCAGGTTATCGCGCACACCCTCAAAAGGAATCATGCCAATCAAGAAGTTAATTCCCAGGTACATCACTGAAACCATCAAAAACGACAGTGAGGGACTGTTCTCGAATTTTGGGGCGGTAAAGACGGTCGCGAAAAGGTTGCCGGCAAAGAGCAGCCAAATCACCACGACGGCGAAGTCGATGATCTGAATTGGCTCAAGATACTCACGCCCCTCGCTCATCCCCATCAGCAGGGTGACGACGACAGCGGCGATGCCGACCTGGAGCAAGACGAAAACTAGATCGGCGAGAAATTTACTGTAGAGGTCGCGGCCGACCAGGCGCGGGACTGTGTAGTAGAAGGCGCCAAAAAGGGCCTGGGAAAGCCAGCCGAAGATGATGCCTTGAAGGTGAATGGCCCGGACATCTGAGAACGTGAGCCACGGTAGGGTCTTGGGGCTGGAGAGGGTGATGGCCATCAAGACGCCAATCAGTCCTACTACCACCAGGTACAAGGTCGAGGTCACCAGGAACTTGCTGGCTACCGCGTCGGCGACGGGGTAGCGTTTCTCAGCGTTTACGTGTGTTGACATCGTTAATTGCGCCTCCTTTCCTTTTAGTACGGACTTTGCTTGAAGGTGCTCAGGTATTCGGCCAGAGCGTCAATCTGTTCGGGAGCCAGGCGATCCTTGAAGGCCGGCATCACGGTGTTGGGATAGAAAGCGCGTGGGTTCTCGATGAACTTTTTGATTGTTTCCTTGGGATACTTCTTGCCTACCCCTTCGAAATTTGGACCGGTTGCCTGGCCCTGCTGGCCTCGGTAGCTGTGGCAGGCGTAGCAGCCAGCGGTCTGAAAGAGCTTCTGGCCTTTTTGGGCCACTTCGGTATTGGCCCAGTACGGGGCACCGTGGTTGGGATCGAGCCCGGCATCAACGGTGGCGAACGCCCAGAAGGCAAACACCAGCAGGAGCAGTGTCGCCAGACCCCAGTGGCCGAGGAACGATTTCACAGTCGAGACACTCCTTTCGCATCCTGTAGTTGGTGACTGGCACTAAGGTTATGAGTGCGGCTTTGTTGTCAGTCTGCGGCGTCAGGCGGGCGGATCGAGGTTGCGCGCGGCGGATCACCTCCCTGGTAGGCTTTATCTGGCTTGAGGCCAGCGCGGCAGCTAGTGGGCTAATTAGGAAGAGAGAAAAAGGTCTTGGCGGTAAGCGCCCGTCCAAGTTCGGCTGGCTGGAGTTTAATGGCCAACTTCTTGGCACCGGGGCCGGGAGGCTGGTCTTTCAGGGTGATCCTGACCTCAAACTCGACCGTGCCCAGGGCCGGGGCGACGATCTCGGAGGGCACAATCTCGGCCCCCGGGTCGGTTCCTTCGAGCCCAAGCCGGTAGCGGACCGGATTGGCATCAAGGCTTGAAACCCTTACCAGGAAGCGATTGGTCACGTCGGAGTTAACTACTCGCGGCTGGGATTCGAAGTTAACGAAGGCCTTGGTAACCACGGCCTCAGCCGGCTTGCTGGAGACAAATCCGTAAATTAGGATGCCGACCATGACCGGGACTACGGCCGCCAGGGCCGGGAACCCGAAGCTAGAGACCGGTGCGGGAGCCGGGCTGTCTGGGATACGGGAGAAAGCCAGCGACTGTTCGACCCCGCGCCGGTCCGCCTGCTTATGGCAGGCAATCAGGCAATCGCCGCAGTTGATGCACGAGTCAACGGCCAGGTTCCGCGGGTCAAGCCCCATGAAGCACGACCGATCGCAGCCGCGGCAGCCGCTGCACATGGTCGAGTCGAAGGCGACGCGCATCGTAGTCGGGGCCGAAAGGAACCTCTGGAAGATAGCGTAAGGGCAAACGGCATGGCAGAAGGTATGGCCGATCAGCAGCAGGTCGAGTACGGCCAGGACGCTGTACTTGGCAATGGCAATCGAGATAATTGCCATAAGGTCACCCGAAAGAAGCCGCTGGAACAGGATTGATGGATCCATAAAGTAGGCCAGCAGGCCGAAGGCGGTAAAGGCAATGCCCACGGCGGCTAAAGTCAGCCATCCGGCCAGGGCCAGCCACTGCTTAGCCGTCTTTTTCTCTTTCCTGGTTAGGGCCTTGATTCGGTCGCCCAGCTCGGCCCAGGAGTTCTGGGTACAGAGCCAGCCGCAAAATATACGACCATAGCTACGGGCGGCCAGGACCAGGAGGACTACCAGCAAGATAAACAGGATGGCTAGCATCCAGGCCTGTTTCATAAAAAAACGCTGGCCCAGAAGTAAGAAGAAACCGCCGTCGGTATCGATCCGGAAGATATCGAGGATAGGAACCAAAGTGAAGGTGGCCAGAAAGAGAATCTGGCTCAAGCGGCGCCACATCACCAGCCGTTCCATCACTTATCCCCCCTCGAAAAAGATTCCATTGATGGTATTGCAGCTTTGTAGCTCTAATGTACTGTTCAATACCGAGCGTAAAAGTGAGCAATGTCACTATTGGCCCAAAGAAATTGTTAAAACAACTGACGATTCACGCCCAGAGTCTCTTGTTAGGACTTTTTACCTGAAAACAATAACCCCGCCTACCCAGGGATCTGGTCTCACTCGGACCGTAATCCCAAAACAGACGGGGTTTATCAACTGTCTGAGAGCGGGCTAGATAGCCCACTCATCATTTAAAATGGTGTCGGAGGCGGGACTTGAACCCGCACGGTTGCCCATACGCCCCTCAAACGTACGCGTCTGCCAATTCCGCCACTCCGACAAAATTTGGCTTACATCTTAGCTTACATCTTATAGATTGACCGCCGTTTCCGGCGGCCATTTATAATCGAGTTGGTGCCGAAGGTGGGATTTGAACCCACACGAGCTTGCACTCACGGCGCCCTGAACACCGCGTGTCTGCCAGTTCCACCACTTCGGCATCGGCGAAGCAAAACCTATATTAACACCTTCAAACTAACATTGCAAGATCAATCATAAAACCAGATCCCAAGGTCCGGGCCGAGCCATTTCGGACGGCCGTCACCATGATAAAGCATCCGGTAGCGAACGTAGTCTGTCATTATTCTCCTGAGAAAATCGCGGGTCTCGCCGAAGGGGATTTGCTCGATAGTGCTCCCCTCTCCCGTCCACTCCGACCGGGCCAGCCAGCGCTTGACATTGCTCACCCCGCCGTTGTAGGCTGCCATGGCCAGCAGGGTATCCCCACCCAGTTCTCGGCGCAGCGAGTCGATGTACCAGGTACCGATCCGCAGGTTGATTGACGGATCATAGAGCAGGTCAGTTTCGAAGTTCTTGATCCCTAGCCGCCCGGCCGCCCACTCGCCGGTCTCGGGCATGACCTGCATCAGCCCCCGAGCGCCCCGGTGCGAGACGGCCGTGATCTGCCATTTGGACTCGACCCGAGCGACGGCGGCAATGAACAGTGGGTCGTGACCGTATTCCCGGCTCCAGCGGACCACTTCGGCCCGGTAGGGCAGCGGGTACAAGCTATAAGCCACGAACCGGGCGGCGCCAAGTAGCAGGGCAAGCAATAAAACTAGGGCTCCGGCCGTCCACCAAACCCGGCGCCCCTCAAACCAGCTAGTTATCCTCATTGATGGCCGAGAGCCGCTCCACTTCCCGCCAGAGTTTTTCGACCTGCCGCCGGGTGGCTTCGGGGTCGCCGCTGTTGTCGATGACCGAATCGGCGAACTTGACCTTCTCGTCCAGAGGCATCTGGGCCGCCAACCGGGCCCCGGCCTGCTCCTGGGTCAGGCCGTCGCGCTCGATTAGGCGCTTCAACTGGGTATCCCGGTCGACCCAGACCACCCAGATGTAGTGGCACATCTCGTAGGAACCGCCCTCGATCAACAGGGGGATGTCCAGCACGACCGCCCCCAGGCCGTCGATCTGGGCCTGCTGGATCGCCTCGTAAGTCAGATTCTGAACCCGGGGGTGCACTATCTCTTCGAGCCGCCGCCGGGCCTCGGGGTCGCTGAAAACCCTGGCTCCCATCTTCTTGCGGTCCAGCGAGCCGTCCGGGAGCAGGAACTCGCCCCCGAACTCGGCTACGATCTCCTCAAGACCGGAGCTTCCGGGCTCGACTGCCCGGCGGGCCAGGATATCAGCGTCGACGATCTTGGCGCCCATCTCGGCCAGCATCCGGGAGACGGTGCTCTTGCCACTGGCGATCCCGCCAGTCAGTCCTACAATTAGCATAAATCCGGTCTTCGCCTTCCGTAAACCTATTTCCTCCGGTCCAAGAACCATCCCGCGGCGTTGTGACGCAGTGAGAACGGCCCCGGGTCTAGGCCCCGCATGGGCGGCCGGTACCAGAACTCGGCCGCCGGTGTATACAGAAACAGGTAGCGCGATTCCTCGAAAAGAAGCCGGCCCAGCCGGACGAGGAGTTCCCGCCGGGCTTCAAGGTTAACAGCGATCCTGGCCTCCTCGATCAGCTCGTCGACCCGGGAATCGGAGTAACGGCTGTAGTTAGCGCTGCCGTGGGTGTGGAAAAGGGCGTGCCGGTCGGGGTGGGGCCCGACCGCCCATCCCCAAAGGGCAGCCTCAAAGTCGCCCGATTCCAGCCTTTTGACCAGCTCATCCCGGGAGACGGCACTAGGTTCCAGGCTGACTCCGAGGGGGGCCAAGTCGGCGATCAAAAGCCCGGCCAGTTCAGCCCGGTCGCGGCGCCCGGCCTCATAAACCAGACCGACCACCCGATTTGGCAGGGCGGCACCCGCCCCGCCGGCCCCGGATTCCGGCGATACTTCGGAAGTTTCGGGAGCGAAAAGCGTTTCGGGGATGAACGGGCCTTGGGAAGGGTAGCCACCGAAGTGCTCTGACAGTCGGCGGCGGTCGACGGCCAGGCTCAGGGCACGCCGGACGCGGGCGTCATCCAGGCCCCCGCTAGCCCCGCCCAGGTTCCAGACGACCAAACTGAAGGCCGGGGCCGGCCAGCGTTCCACTTCAAAGCCCTCCCCGATAATATCCCCAAGACCGCCCTTTCTCCAATCGGGGGCGAAACCATGGATTTGGCCTGCCTGCAGGGCCAGAGCGGCCTCCGCTTCATCCTTAACTTGTTTGAGAATATAGGCGGCCAGGCGCGGGGCCCCCAGCCAGTGATCGGAGACAGCCTCTAGTCTGATTGCTAAGCCCGGTTCCCACGAGCCGAGCCGGAAAGGTCCGGCCCCGATCCGGCCGCTCTGGTCACTGGCCGGGAGGATCGCCATCCGGGCGTCATACGGGAAAGACGAGTCTGGCCGGGGGAGGTCAAGCACGACCAGACCGTCGGAGGCTTGAATCACCTGAATCTCGACCCAGAAGTCCCGCCAAGCGCGGCCCCGGGCTGGATCCTGTACCCCGCGGATGGTGGCGGCGACGTCCTCGGCCGTCACCGGCCGGCCGTCGTGCCAGCGGGCACGTGGGTCCAGACGGAAAATCCAACGATAGGCGTCCGGCGACTCCCAGGATTGGGCTAGCCCGGGCAGAATCTCGCCCTGGCCGTTGACCCGGGTCAGGCCGAGATGAGCAAGTTCGACAAACGGCTTGAACCCGAGGGCATTGACCTGGTCTGGGACTGACAGTACACCTTCGATGAACTCGTTCGGGAGCTCGACCGGGACCGTCCCGGCCGGGGTGGCCTGATCAAACGCCGGCCGGGAGCGGGAAGGTCCGGCCAGGCTCCAGATGAAACAGAGAAGCACCGCCAGGCCTAAGGCCCGGCGCCCCAGGGTTGATGGCGGCAAAAATAAGACCCCCCAGAAAAGGCACCCTGGCACTACCTATTCCGGGGGGCTGGCCCTTATGACCCGATGATTCAGTCGCCGGCGCGGCGCGCCTAGGCGTCAGAGATTGGGGTGGCGACGGCCACCGAAACCTCGGCCTCGGCCTTACCGAGGTTGACCCGGCGCCCGGGAAGTTTCTCAAGGGTCGACTCGCGCAAATCCTTCTCCGAATTCAGGTCCACTCGCCAGCGGCTGATGCCCGTCGGCTTGATCTGCATCTCTCCGGTGACCTTCATTTCGTCCCAGAGCTTTCTGGTCGCTTCTTGCATGTCTGTTTCGGAATCAAATTCAAGACTGATGACTTGCATCCATGCCCTCCGTCCGGGGTGTAACGTATCTGCTAGTGCGTATTTAACCTTCTACACCATCATAGTCTAACCCTTTCAACCAACCATCACCGGCCGGATGGCGCCCTCCAGTCCGTTCATGAGCAGCTTGGGGTACGACAGGTCATCGCTCAGCAGCGTCTCAACCAGGTGGCCGGCCTCCTTGCCCTGAACCAGCAGTCCAGACAAAATGCCGGCCTTCTCGATCTCGCCGGCAAAGATCATCCCTGCCAGGCGTCCGTCCCGGAGCACCAGCTTGCGGTAAAGCCCCCGTTCCGGCTCGGATCGTACGATCTCCTGATATTCCGGGCCGCTGGGGTTGACAACCCCCATCGAAACAGCCGTTAGGCCGAAGAACTCCACAGTGTTCAGGTTGATGCCGCCGGGATATTCCTCGGCCAGACCGGCCATATTCCGGCCCGCGACGCGGCCCTGCTGGACCGCGTTCGGCCACATGGCGTTGACCGCCGGTGCCCCGCGAACCGGATCGTAGGCGCAGGCGACATCTCCGGCCGCGTAAATGTTCGGGACGGAGCTGCGCAGGCGCCGGTCAACCAGGATCCCGTCCTCGATGGCCAGGCCGCTTTCCCTGACCACCGAAAGGTTGGGCTTGACCCCGACCGCTACCACCACCAGGCCGGCCTCGATCAGGTCGTCCTCAAGCCGGACGCCGCTCACCCGGTCGGTCCCGGCAATCGCTTTGACCTCGACTCCCAACCGCAGCTGGACGCCGTTTTGCTCCAGAGCCGCCTGCATCAGCCCGGCCGCCCCGGCATCAAGCTGGGCCGGGATGACCCTGGGCTGCGCCTCAACCACGGTTACGTCCAGCCCGCGCCGGCGCAATGCTACGGCCGTCTGCATCCCGATCAGGCCGGCCCCGATGACGATCGCTCGCCGGGCGGTCGCGGCCGCCGCCATGATGCCGTCGGCGTCGGCCAGGGTCCAGTGGAAGTGAACCCCGTCGAGATTCAGACCGGGAAGATCCGGGCGCACCGGAACCGAGCCGGTGGCGACCAGAAGGTTGTCGTAGTTCACGACGGTATCGTCGTCAAGAAGCACCTGGCTGGCCCCCGGGCGCACCGCTAGCGCTTGGTGCCCGAACAGGGTGTCGATTCTCAACCGCCGGTAAAAATCCGGGTCGCGGATGAAGACCTTCTCCCTGGCGATCGCGCCGGCCAGGTAATAGCTGGTCATGACCCGCGAGTAAGCCGGCAGGTTTTCCCCAGCGATCATGATGATCTCGGCTGCCGGATCGGCCATTCGAATGGCCTCAGCCCCACTCAGCCCGGCGGCGCTGTTGCCGATTATGACGTGCCGCAAGCTTTCCTCCACCTCCCCCGGCACCCCCCGCTACTTGGGGAAAGATGCTGACGGTGTCGTCATCGTCCAAAGGGGTATCCAAGCCGTTTAAGAAAACCAGGTTCCGGCCGTTGACCAGGATCTGGATCTGCGGTCGCAGCTCCCCCCGGTCGAAGACCTCTTCGGTGAAGTCCCGCCCGTAGATTTCACCCAGCTTGGTCAGGAGCTGCCTGACGCTTCCGGCCTGAACGACGATCTCGCCGGTGCCGGCCACCCTCCGCAAACCAGCGAAAAATTGGACCTTCACTCTAAGAAACCGCCTCCAGGTCGGGTGCGGTCAGGCCAAGCTGGGCCAGCCTGGCCCGGGTGGGGCGTCCCTGCTCATCCCAACCGCGCAGGAGGTAGTATTCCCGCAACATCTCTTCCAGCTCGACCACCTGACCCTTGGCCGGCCCTTCCGGCATCGGCTCTCCGGTGAGGCGCGGCGGCAGGGAATCGTCGTCCCGGCCCAACCCCTCGCGCAGGTTGAAGAGCCGTTCCAGATTCCAGATTCTTTCCCCGGCGGCCAGGATGCTTTCCTCGCTGTACTCGATCCCCGTGGCCGGGTTGAGCAGCGACAACATTTCCTTGACCCCCAGGGCGAAGGTGATGAAGAGGCAGAACCCGGCCGAATCGACGACGGCGGTCAGATCCTGGAAGGCCTTGGTCCAACCGGCTTTGCCCCCGCTGGCCAGCGGGTCGATCTTATCGGGCGAGCCCAGGATCTCGGGGGCGATGGTGTACCCGCGGACATGGCACCCGCCGCGGTTGGAGGTGGCGTAGTTAAGGCCGATGCCCTTGGCGCCGCGCGGCTCGTAGGCCGGAAACTCCTGCTTTTTGGCCGACATCGATAGGTCGGGTCGCCCGTAGCGCTCGGCCAGGCGATACGAGCCTTCAGCCAGAACGTCCCCGATGCCCTCCCGGGCGCCCAGGCGCCGGATGGCCTCGATGAGGGCGTCAGGGTCGCCGAAGCGAAGCTCCATCCCGGCCTCGCTCTTGGGGAGGCAGCCCTGTTCATACAGCTCCATGGCGCAGGCCACGGTGGCACCGGCTGAAATGGTGTCGATCCCCAGGTCGTTACAGAGCATGTTGGCCTTGATCACGGCGGCCAGGTCGCTGACGCCGCAGGTCGAACTGAGGGCCCAGATATTCTCGTACTCCGGGCCGTCCCCGAAGGAGGCGTACGGGCCGTCCTTGACCCGGCTGACCCGGCCGCAGGAGATCGGGCAGCCAAAGCAGGCCTTGTTCCTGACCAGATAAGTATCAGCTAGAGTCTCCCCGCTGACTTTTTCTGCCTCGGGGAAAACGCCAGTCTGGAAATTGCGGGTGGGCAAAGCCCCATGTGCGTTAATGACGTTGACCAGGACCGCCGTGCCATAGGCGGGCAGGCCCTGGCCGGTCACCGGGTTGGCCTTGACGGCCGCCAGCCCGTCCAGCGCCGCCTGGCGATACCTGACCGGGTCGGCCACCCTGACGCCGCCGCTGCCGCGAACCACTATGGCTTTGAGGTTCTTCGACCCCATGACCGCGCCCACGCCGGAACGCCCGGCGGCCCGGTGTGCCTCGTTGATCACGTTGGCAATCAGGCTGAGCCGCTCGCCGGCCGGACCAATGCAGGCCACCCTGGCCTCCGGGTCGGTCTCGGCAATCAGGGCCCGATCGGTTTCACCGACCGTTTTGCCCCAAAGATGCCCGGCGCTTCGGATCTCCACCCGGCCGTCCCTGATCCAGAGGTAGACCGGATCTTTAGCCCTTCCCTCAACGATCACCAGATCGTATCCAGCGTATTTGAGTTCAGGGGCCCAATTCCCTCCGGCGTTGGAGGCGGCGATGGCGCCGGTCAGGGGCGATTTGGTCACCACCGTATACCGGCCGCTGGTGATGCCCATGGTTCCGGTCAGCGGGCCGGCGGCGAAGATCAGCTTATTCTCAGGGCTCAATGGTTCGGCGCCCGGCGCCAGCTCGTCAAAGAGGTATTTTGTGGCCAGCCCGCGGGAGCCAATGAAATCCCTGGCCAGGTCCGGATTAATCGGTTCTTTGGCCATCGTCCCGTCCGAAAGATTAACCCTTAAGAGTTTGCCTGCCCAAGCGTACATATCTTCACCACCTCCTCAAGCGCTGGTCCGCATGGCGGCGGCCTTGGCCCGCATTCTCCGCAGGGCCAGGTCCGCCGGGCTGGCGTGGGCGATGGCCCCGGCGGGGCAGAACCGGACACAATCCGGGCTGCCCTGGCAGAGGTCGCACTTGACGGCCTTGCCGGCGCGATAGCTGATGGCCCCGAATTGGCAGGCCATCAGGCACATCTTACAGCCGATGCACGACCCGGCCGCGATGGATACCGTCTGATCCGACCCCCGGGCGCAGGCTCCGGTCGGGCAGGCGTCAACGCAGGCCGCCTGGTCGCAATGCAGGCAGGTCATCGGTATGTAGACGAAATCCTCATGGAAAGCGACGACGCGGATTCTGGACCTGGCCGGGTTAAACTCGCCTTCGTTGCGTAAGGAGCAGGCCAGCTCGCACAGCCGGCAGCCGTTACAATCAGCCGGGTTGACCATTAGGATCGGCTCCATCTTTTCACCCCTCGCTTAATCTGAGGTCCCCGCAAAGCCTGACCCATCGTGCCTTATCGCCAATCGCCACCCCCTGCCCCTGCTAACTGTCAGTCAAGTCATATAATTCCATCCCTTCGGCGGTTCCCCTTCTCCGGGGCAAAAAAAAACGGGCGGATCAACCGCCCGTGGCTTACCGGGAGTATTTATTTCTGACAGGACGGGCAAAAGTGGGCGCTGCGGCTGCCGATCTTCAATCGCTCGACCGGCCGGCCGCAGTCGGGGCAAGGCTGGCCGCCCCGGCCGTAGACCCTGAGGTTTTCGCCGAAACGGCCTTTTTTCCCGTCGGCGTCGACGTAGGTGGCGAAGGTGGTGCCGCCCTGGTTGATTGAGTGCTCCAGAACCTGACAGATCGCCCGGTGGAGCCGGCCGACCTCTTGGGCGGTCAGGCTGGAGGCCGTCCTTTCGGGATGAATCCCGGCGATGGACAGGCACTCATCGGCGTAGATGTTGCCCAGTCCGGCGATGACCGACTGGTCGAGCAGTAGCGGCTTGATCCTGGTGCGGCGCTGGCTCAGGGCCGACCGCAGGTACTCGGGGGTGAAGGCGGCCGTCAGGGGCTCGGGACCGAGGCCAGCCAGCCCGGCCGGGAGACCGCGGTTGTCAGGGTCGATCAAGAAAAGACCGCCGAAATGGCGCAGGTCGACGTAGCGCAGGTGGTCGCCGTTATCCAGATGGAAGACGACGTGGGTGTGCTTATGGTAGGGTTCCCCAGCCGGGGTGTAAAGGAGGCGCCCGGCCATCTTCAGGTGGACCACCAGCCGGGCACCGCTGGACAAACCGAGGATCAGGTACTTGCCCCGGCGGTCAAGGAATTTGAAGCTGGTTCCAGGGACCCGTTCCAGGAACTCTCCGGGGCTCGGGTAGCGGATGAACTTGGGGGCCAGGAGCTCAATTTTATGGATGACCCGTCCGATCAGGTACTTTTCGAGCGAGCGGCGAACGGTTTCAACCTCGGGCATCTCGGGCAAGGTTCAACCTCCTCAGATCGTACCAGTTGGGTCCGGTCTTGACGTCGACCTTGAGCGGCACATCGAGCCTGAGCGCACCCTCCATCCGCTCCTGGACCAGGTCGGCCATTGCATCGAGCTCCCCCGGCGGAACCTCGAAGACCAGCTCATCGTGGACCTGGAGCAGCATCCGCGATTTGAGGCAGCGGGCCTCTATTTCGCGGTAAAGGTCGATCATGGCCAGCTTGACGATGTCGGCCGCCGTCCCCTGGATCGGACTGTTGATGGCCATCCGCTCGGCGAAAGCGCGCAGGTTGTGGTTGCGGCTGTTGATTTCGGGGAGATAGCGCCTGCGTCCCAGCAGGGTGGTGACGTATCCCTGCCGCCGGCCGGCCTCGATCGTCTGTTCCATGTAGGTCTTGACTCCCGGGTAGCGGGTGAAGTAGCGGTCAATGAAGCCCCGGGCCTCGGTTCGGGTGATGCCTAGCTCGCGCGCCAGGCCGAAATCGGTTTGGCCGTACGACAACCCAAAGTTGACTGTCTTGGCCCTTCTTCGCATCTCCGTGGTGACCTGGTCCATCGGAACCTCGAAGACCTCGGCCGCGGTGCGGGTGTGGATGTCCTGGTCGCGGCTGAAGGCGTCGACCAGAGCGTGGTCATGGCTGTAGTGGGCCAGCACCCGCAGGTCGATCTGGGAGTAGTCGGCGGTCAGCAGGACCATCCCCTCCTCGGCCAGGAAGAGCTTGCGGATGCGCCGCCCCTCCTCGATCCGGATCGGGATGTTCTGCAGGTTGGGCTCGGTCGACGACAGGCGCCCGGTGGCCGCCACCGTCTGGTTGAAGGTGGTGTGAACCCGCCCGGTCTCAGGGCGGATCAGGGCCTTCAAGCCGTCGACATAGGTGCTCTTGAGCTTGACCAGGGTCCGGTATTCCAAGATCTTCTGGACGATCTCGTGCTGCGGGGCCAGGGCCTCGAGGACTTCGGAGTCGGTCGACGGGCCGGTTTTGGTCCGCTTAATCACGGGTAAGCCGAGCTTGTTGAAGAGAATATCGCCAAGCTGTTTGGTCGAGTTGATGTTGAACTGTGACCCGGCCAGGAAATAGATATCCTGGGTCAGGGCGAAGATTCGGGTCTCCAGCTCCCGGCCCATCTCTTCGAGTCCCCCGGACTCGACCCTGACCCCCCAGCGCTCCATCGAGGCCAAAATGGCTATCATCGGAGCCTCGACCTTCCAGTAAAGCTCGTCCAGGCCGTCGACGCGCAGGCGCTCGGCCATCGGTCCCTGTAGGCGGCGCAGCAGGTGGGCGGCCGTGCGATCAAAGGCCTCCCGCCCCCCCTCGGATTCAACCTCCGGAGCGGGCAGCCCGTACTCGCGGGCCAGGGGCTCGAGGCGGAAGTTGGGCCGCCCGCTGTCGACCAGGTAGGCGGCCACAGCGGTATCAAAAAGTTCGGCGCGAATCGGATAGCCGGCCTCCAGGCGCTCCCGGACGAGCGACTTGAGGTCGTGGCCGGCCAGGCGGACCATCGGGTCGGCCAGGCAACCGGTCACCGCCTTTTCCGCGTCACCCGCCCCGGCAAACCGAAACACCCGGCCAGGCTGGAGACAAAAGGACAAAACCCCGGTTGGACCGGCCTCCGGTCCGTACGCCCGGAAAACGGCCAGCTCGCGACGGTCCACGGTTTCGACCGGTTCAAACGGCAGGCTTTGGCCGGCCTCCAGGATCATTTCCTCGACCTCTTCGGTCGCAAAGGCTGGGCCATCCAGGACCAGGACCGAAGCCTCCTGACCAAAGCGCTTGAGCAGGTTCTTAAATTCCAGCTCGGTGAACAGCCTTCGGACGATGCCGGCGTCTGGTTCTCGAACCCGGAGGTCTTCCAGGCCGGACTGAAGCGGGGCGTCGCATTCGATCGCGGCCAGGCGCTTGCTTAATAGCGCCTGCTCGCGGTACTCCTTGAGCAATTCTGGGAGCTTCTTGCCCGGGGCCCGGCCGGCGTTTTCGAGCGCCTCCTCGAGGCTGCCGAACTCCTGAACCAGCTTGAGGGCGGTCTTCTCGCCGACCCCGGGAACCCCTGGAATGTTGTCTGAGGCGTCCCCCATCAGGCCCTTCAGGTCGATCATCTGGGCGGGGGAGAGGCCGTATTCCTCCCGAACGGCACTTTGGTCGTAGTTTTTGACCTCGGTGATGCCCTTCTTGGTCAGGGTTACCCGGACCAGATCTGAAACGAGCTGGAGGGCGTCGCGGTCGCCAGTGACGATCACCACCTGGTAGCCGTCCTTCTCGGCCCGGCAGGCCAGGGTCCCGAGCAGGTCGTCGGCCTCGTAGCCGGGCAGCTCGACCTGGGCCACGCCCAAGGCCGACAAGACCTCTTTGAGGATGGGCATCTGGGCAGCCAGGTCATCCGGCATGCCCGTCCGGTGGGCCTTGTAGTCACGGTAGGCCTCGTGCCGCAGGGTCGGACCCCTGAGGTCGTAGGCCACAGCGATATAATCCGGACGCTCGGCCTCGGTGATCTTGAAGAACATGTTGAGAAAGCCGTAAACGGCCCCGGTCGGGGTTCCAGCCGAGTTTTTCAGCCCGGGCAAGGCGTAAAAGGCGCGGTTAATCAGGCTATTGCCGTCCAACAGCATTACTTTGGGCAAGGGAACACCCCCTGCCTCTTTTATTCCCGAAAAAGAGACAAATCCCTCCGCCAGCCGGCCGCGAGACAAACCAATAGGCGGCTCCGACGAAGACCGCTCCGCTCAGGACGTTGCCCAGCGTTACCGGAACCAGGTTGGCAAACCATCCGGCCAGCGAGATTTCCGGGCCGTGAGGGACCATGAGAGCCATAGTCAAAAGGGTCATGTTGGCGACGCTATGCTCATACCCGCTGGTGATGAAGGCGAATAGGCACCAGAAGATGACCACGCACTTTACGGCTTCGCTCTTGGCGCGGTAGGACGACCAAACCGCCAGGCAGACCAGCCAGTTGCAGAGAATGCCACGTAGGAAAGCATTCCAGAAGGGTAGGGCCATTTTTTTGGCCGCCGCGCCGGCCAGAAATTTGCCAGTCACTGGGTTGTCGAACACTCCGGCCCCGACGACCAGCCCGGCCAGCAGGACAGACCCAAGTAGGTTGCCGGCCCAGGTCCACCCCCAGTTGGACAGCAGGTCTCCGAGGCCGATCTTCCGCTCCAGAACCGCGATGGTCATGGTCAGGTTGTTGCCGGTAAAGAGGTCCGATCCAGCCAACAGAACCAGGGTCAGGGCTATCCCGAACGAGGCCCCCATGGCCGGGGCGGTTGCCGGTGAACTCGCCTGGGCCAGGGGCGCCCCGACTACAAGAATCAGGACCACGCTGATGCCGACGTAAGCCCCGGCCAGCGCCCCATGGATCAGGTAACCCGGAAGATTGTTACGCTGAAGCTCAAGCTTTTTCACAGCCGAGTCACTGAATCCCTTGATCTCAGCCTCGTACATTGCCTGTCCCTCCGGTCCTCATCCCAGGCGGCGCTTGATAACGGCGAGCTTTTCCACTTCGTACATAGCGAGCAGGATCAGGGTGACCGAGCTGGAAACGACCAGGGCGGCCCCAGACAGGGTCGGCCAGAAAGGGACTCCGTGGGGCATAAAGCCGACGCCGCAGGCCAGGATGATCGCGAGGGCCGCCGCGAAAAGCCTCAGGTTCCCCCGACGTTCTTCAAGCCAGTGCCGGCAGGCCCGGGTGTAGACCAACCCGGTAAAAAGGGCGAACAGTCCGATCAGGATATGCAGGACCCCGCTGCTCCCCCCGCCGTGCCCATGGAGCCCGGCTCCTGAGAATCCTGCCGCCAGACCGTCGTGAAGGTAGTAGGCCCCCAGCCCAAGGTATAGCGCGGCGCTGGCGATGGCCCAGGCCCGGCTCAGGACGAGGTAATTCGTTCTCACCGGCCCCCGCTCCCCTCGAACAGGGGGGCAAAAGCCGACGGCAGGGCGAGCCTTCGGCCGTCGCACAGTCTGACCTCGATCACTTCCGGCGAAACCAGCCAACGTCCAAGGATCAGGTATCCTGGAGCCGACAGGAAAAAGCCGGCCAACGAGGCCCATAAGACCGGGCCGGAGAGCGTCTCCCTGGCCCATAGGAAAGGAGCCAGGACCAGTAGGCTGGCCACCAGGCCGAAGCCGTAGTAAAGGGAGGGGACTTCGCGCCGCTGGATAATTTCGGCGGTCTCCGAGAGTTGAAAATCGTACAGCAACTGCTCCTCGACCCCGTGGCGGGCTGTAATCAGGAGGCGGTCGCCCTGCCGCTGGGCCGTCCAGCTTTCATAAGTCAGGATCTCGGCGTTGTTGCGTGGCTCCGGGCTCATGCTTCAACTCCTCCTTTGACCAACCGCGGGGATGTCACCCGGGCCCCGGCCAGAGTGCGATACATGTTGTAGGCAAAGATGACCTGACCCAGCACCAGCACGGCGCTGAAGGCCGAGGCGCTGTTCATCAGGGGCTGGAAAATAGGGTCATATTTCAGAACTACCCTGGGCATGGCTGGATTCAGGTACCCAGCAATCAAGAGCGAGAGCGACATCCCATACCCTCCGATGGTCGTCAGCCAGAGATGGACTTGACCCAGCCTTTCGCTAAAAAGTTCCCGGCCGGTGATTTCAGGCAGGAACTGGTAGACCAGGCCCATCCCGCAGACGGTCACGTAAAGGAACAGGACGATGTGGACATAGCCGGTGATGGCCTGGGTATTATGGACCAACTGGTTGATGACAATCGTCCCGTGGAAGGCCCCGATCAGCCCTTCAATGGCCAAGCTGACCAATCCGACCATGTAAAAGGACATCGGCAGGTTCCACTTGCCCCCCATCGAGGTCTTGACCAGGTTGTAAATGGTCAGGGTGCTGGTCACCAGCAGCAGCCAGGTGAAGTACTGACCGAAGAGCTTTTGCCAGAGAGGGATAGGATCCATCAGCAGGTGATGGAAATAGGCGACGACGTTGAAGACCATGTAAAGGATCAGGCCGAAGACCGCCCCTTTCTCGCTGAAGATCGGCCTCCCGGTCGCCATCGGGATAGCAAAATAGAGGGCCCCTAGAATGGAGACGTTTACCCACTGGTTGGCAAAGGTGTGCAGGCCCAGCCAGATAAAATGTTTGGCTGAGACCGGATCCAGCCAGACTCGCGGGAAGAAGACCGGAATCAGTTGGGCCACGCCGACAATCGCCAGGGTAAAGAATCCCATTATCACCGCGGCCGAAAAGTAGTAGAGGGTCGGGTGTTTCGGACCCTGGTATCCGCTTAGAGTCTTCATAATTTGGAGGAAGTTGAGGAAGATCGCCACCAGGACCAACGCCAGTGAGATCATGGTTATCATCGTGTGCTTCAACGGAAAGAGAGCGGTGTACCGGGCAGTAGACCCGCCGGCGATCACCCCGATGCTGGCGATGGTAACCAGCCAGTAGCAGACAGTGGCTACCTTCTCGCTCCAAAGGGGGCGGCCGGTGAGTTTCGGCACAACATAGTACATGATTCCCATCAAAATCAGGCTTGACCAGCCGGCGAACAGCACCAACGGGTGGGCCGTGATCAGCTTATAGAATAGGGTCAGGTCGGCAGGAAGGTGTCCGGAAACTTGCAGGCGGCCGATGAAGCCGAGAGACAATCCGATCAGGAGGAAAAGCAGGGCGGTAACGATGCTCCGCAGGATCAGCCCGCTGTGGTAAGGAACCTGGCTCGATGACGTTTTACCGTTCATTATCCTCGTTCGTCCCCCTATTCTTGGAGCCCTAATTTTCGACTACCAGGACACCCTTCATGAACCCATGCCCTACATCGCAGTACTCCACGCAGAGAATCTCAAAACTGCCGGGTTTGTCAGGAACTACGACCACCCGGTTTTCCCTCCGGGGTATCGACTGCAGGTTGACCCCTAGATCGCGAATCATCACCCCATGGGTCACGTCGCTGCTGGTCGTAACAATCTCAACCGGAACCCCGACCCTGGCCCGGCCACGCACCTCGAAACTGTACTGTTTGGCAATGATTTCCACTCGATCCTGCGGGGTGGCAAATGCCTGATTAATGACCGGGACGGTCGTAAGAATCGATCCCAGAAGCAGCGGCAGCCCCACAACGACAAAGACCTTGTTGCGGTAGGTCATGGACGAGGTTGCAGCCAGGCTGACCACCAAAAAAGTGGCCGCAATTCCCAAACCGATAACCACATCAGTCATCCGCCAAAGCCCTCCCTTTCACACGAGATTCTTGTAATACATTTTCAAGTGTAGCTTGTGAACCTAGTCATTTTGTGCTATATGAACCTGCTTTGCGTGAGTTTTAGACCGTCCCGGAGTGACAAGGGTCACGCCAAAAACCCGGCCTTTTCAAGGAAAAACTAAAAGGAACCCTGACGGGTTCCTGAGGAGAGGGCTTGATTTCGTTTACCGGGAAGCCCCATTACACGATTAGGGTATCACGTCAAAGGTCGCCCTGACCGTGGCTCGAATCGAGGTCTGCCCCGGCTTGGCCGGCTCGGCTTCGGGGTGCTCCACCACCAGGCTGCGCAGATCCCCCAAGCTGACCTTGCCCGATGAGGCGGCGGCCTCGGCCTTGGCCCGGGCATCCTTGATCGCCCGGTCAACCGCTTGGCGCCGCAGGTCAGCCTCGTTCCTCACGCTAAAGCTGACCGTCTTCACCGTCGAGGCCCCGGCCAGAACAACTTTGTCCAGGAATCGGTTGAGCCTGTCGACGTCGGCGACCAGAACCTCGATCTGCTGCTGCCCGCGGAAACCGGTCGGCTCCTCGCTAAGCTGGACCGAAAGCCTGCGAACCTCATCGGTTCCGTAGCCCATCGATTTTAGTTCCGCCAGCACGGCATCGGCCCTGGCCCCAGCGGTCAGCAACGCCCCGGCCGGGCTCTCGGCCCGGCCCTCGACCCCGATGAGGACCCTGGCCTGGTCAGGGCGGACCTTGACCTCTCCTTCGCCCACCACTGAAATCCCGCGGTCGGATTGGGCACGCGTCTTCGGCACCGATTCGGCCATGGGCGGACCGGCGGAAAAAAGCAAGACGGCAGCCACGCTGAGGATGGCCACCGTCGCTATGAACGTGGTCTGTTTTTGCGTCATCTAACGGCCCCCTCAGGGCTGGGCGTCTCTCATCCGCCTTCTGTCCCTAACGCTTTAGTACCTAACACTTTGACGAATTTCGCTTCATTTTGTTCCCGGAAGGTCAGCTTTTCCTTTAAAGCCCGGCGGCCCCGGCTGATCCGCGACTTGACCGTGCCGATGTTTACGCCCATGATCTCGGCGATCTCTTCATAGGAATGCCCCTGAACGTCCCGCAAGATCACCGCGAGACGAAATTCATCATCCAGGGAATTAATCCCTGCCTGAATCGCCTCATGAAGCTCCCTTTTTTCGACAGTTTCCAGAGGCGTGTCCGATTCGTCGACCAACTGGCGCTCGACTTCACCGCCCTCCTCAGTGGTGACGGCCACATCCAGCGAGTAAACCGGTTGGCGGCGCCGGCGCCGGATCTCGTCGAGGCAAAGGTTGGTCGTAATCCGGTGGATCCAAGTGCCAAACGAGGAGGTGCCCCTAAAGTCTTTCAGGTTAGTAAAGGCCCGCAGGAATGCCTCCTGGGCCAGATCCAAAGAGTCTTCAGCGTTGTTTGTGAAACGGTAGGCCAGATTGTAGACTTTCTTCTCATACAGTGCGATCAACTCGCCAAACGCGGCCGTGTCACCGCCGCGGCTGCGCTCGATCAATTTGAGTTCCTCAGCCGGCAATCCGCCTACCCCCTTCCCACAAAAAATACCTGTTCTATTTCTCTTTTCGTTACATCAAGTCCTTTTGTGTCCATGGTCGCAAAGGTTGCCACACCAACCAGTTATATGCGTTGAAAGGACGATGTTGATGTGGTATCATTTTTAAGCGCACAAATCTCGCGCCGGGATGGCGGAATTGGCATTCGCGTCCGACTCAAAATCGGATGGGGTAACCCCCCGTGTGGGTTCGAGTCCCACTCCCGGCACCAACCGCAAGAAAGAAGGTACCCGTCAACGGCTGACGAGGTACCTTTTGTTTTCCCAGTTCAGGGGCGTCGCTCCGCGCTAAACACATCCGCTGGCTCCTATAGCCTGCGGTTCTCGACCACCCGGTAGTCGCCGGCGTCCTGCATCAGGACCAGCCGGGCCATGCCGATGATGCGGGAGGCAATCCGGTGACTGAGCTGGTCGGTCAGTTCCTTCAGGGTCAGGTTGCTGGTAAACAAGGTTGGAAGCCCCTCGCGGTAACGAAAATCAATGATCAGGTACAGGCGCTCCTGGATCCAGTCGGTCAGGCGCTCGGCCCCGATGTCATCGAGGATCAGGCACCTCGCCCGCCGGACACTCTCCAGCCTGTCCTCGCCCTCGCCCGCTGACCCGATCGACCGGCGCAGGCGCTCGAGCAGTTCGGGAACCGGCCAGACGGCCGCCCTCACCCCGTGCCTGAGGGCCAACTCGTTGGCGATGGTGGCGACCAGGCGCGTCTTTCCCGCCCCGACGTCTCCGGAGAGGAAGAGACCCGGAACGATAGCCGGATCGGTCCGGTCCAGGTCACGCCCCCCTTCCGGCTGGCGGTCCCAGCGGCCCAGGAACTCTTGGGCCTCCTGCAGCGCCCGCTCGGTCCCCGGACGGCGCTCGAAGTTGGAAAGGCGACAGCCGGCGAAACGCCTCCCCAGCGCCGCCCCCGGCCAAGTGCCTTCATCTCGCCCCGGGATTCCACCGACCGAACCTGCAAGACTGACCTGCCCCCGCTCCCATTCCTCGACCTCGCAGGGGCAGCGAGCCGGAACAACGCGGCGAATCGCCGGGGGATGCCCGGGCCGGGCGATCTCATAAACGACCGGCTCGACTAGTCTCCCGCACCGGCCGCAGGTCCAGCCACCGGCACCTTCACCGGCGGGGCTATCGGAGGAAGAGGTCGTCGTACCCGTCAGCAGATTTGGAACGTCCAGGATTTCTCCGAGTCTCCTTGGGCCCGCCGCCTTGGGACTGGCCCCGGCCTTTGCGTCCACGGTATTCACTGAGGGCTCTTTCGGCATCTGACACCGTCCTTACCCCTAGATCTCGCCAGGACTCAAGCACCCGGTCGACCATCTTCATCGGATTCGAAAAGCCAGCCGATTCTTCACCAGCCCGTAGGATGACTTCATCGGAAAAACCCCACTCGCGCGACCATTTAATGATCAAGCGCTTCTCAGGCTCGGTCAGGGCCCGTCCAAGGTTAAGGTAGTTGACCACCCGGGTGTACCTGGCCATCAGCTCGCGATCGTCGATCCGGCGGCGCTGAAGGTCGCCCAAGGTCCTCACCCCGTCGTCGTGCCAGGCCCGGGCGACCGCCTCAAGGTACTTGATGTGCTTCACGCCCCGCTGGTAGCACTCCTCCAGGAGTTCGATGATCACCTCGCGGGACAGGCCATACTCATCCCGCCAGCGCCTCAGCGCCAGGGCCTCGGCCGGCGACAAAAGATTCCGCTCCACCACCCGGCGGTAATAATTGATCACCGGCCCGAGGTCGCTCGCCTCCCCGCCTGGGATGCTCCCGAACCACCAGCAGTTGAGCCAGACCGCCGCAATCCCGGCCGGTTCATCGACCACCCAAACGACCGGCTCATCCTTGATCCGAGCCGCAGCCAGATCAAGCAGCCGGCACCTGGCCTCCTCCGGGCTCTCCCTCAACCGGGCCCCCAGATCAATATAGTCGACCCGGCAGCGGTCTTGGGGAGTCTGGCTCTCAAAAAAAGACAGGACGCCCGAAAGCGTCCTCCAGTCTCGGTCCGATAGCGAAGCCAGGACGCCAGAATCGAAAGCCCTACAAATGAGTTCAAGACCCTGGGGCCCTGCCCCTCCTCGGACTTCCATCAGCGCCCACCTCCGCCGCCCTCGGGATAAATGATTCGTCCCGGACGGCGGAGTTTCCTTCAGAGCCTGGTCAAAGCCACAGCCAAACCCAAGACGATAAATCCAAGCACCAGGTTGCCTTGCGAGAACAGAACCATCCGCTTCTGCATCGCCAAAAACCCCGGGCTCTGGCGGTCGGGACCGCCAGGAACCGGCGGCTGCTGCTGCATGCGAGCCGCGATCACCCCGGTGATGAAGATGGCGATGGCGGCCATGATCAAAAAGAAGAAGACCTTGATCATCAGCGCCACGCCCCAGGGCGTGCTCCAGAGCACATCGAGCTTCCAGATACGGCCGGTGTACAGGGCCTTGATCACCCCGGTCACCGCGGCCACTCCCATGGCACCCCAAGCGAAATAGCGGAAGCGGGTCATTCCCATGATCCGGACGAACTGCGGCGGAATGCCCATCTTGGCCACCGGCGGGGTCAGGACGATCTGCATGAAGAACATCCCCCCGACCCAGACCACCGCGGCCAGGACGTGGAGCCAGGTAATCAGCCACCAGACCAAATCCAAACTAAAGATGCGCAGCACCCTATCTACCCCCGGCCAGGGCCTGGTTCAGTTCATCGACCAGCTCGTCAACGTTGAGTCCATGCATCATGGCGGCCTGCTCGAGCTTTTCCATCGAGGCCACCGGGCAGGAAT
>JBGFRN010000335.1:0-5103 GCA_041695105.1 Bacillota bacterium
CCAGAACGCCTACAAGGTATCTCCCCTCATCGAGTGGAGTAGTGGCCGTGTGGCGCGGCCCGTGGTCTTGCCGGTCCGCCTCGGATGGCATACGGTCCACGAAACCAAGTCGAAGGTGGCTCTTGCCGCCTGAGATGCCGCTGACTTTCAGACGGCGGAGTACGTCACTATTAGCGCATGGAGGGTTTGGAACGCTTCCGAAGGGAAGGCCCTTTGGGGAGCCCTGGAATGGCGCAGTTCGAAGACTGAAAAGAAACTACAGGAATCCATCAACAAACTTAACCGAGATTCCGAAATAAAAAGTAACGTTATTTTTTGGGGCAAGAACTTTGCGCGGAACCTTGCAACCTTGATCGGCCCGCAGATTATGTTGGATGAAACAAAAGTCCGGATGTTAGCCCAACAGGTCCTAGCGGGACTCCCCCAAACTATTCGCTCCCAAAGCCACCATCGGTGCGGGGTTTTTGTCATGGACAACCAAGCGGGCGGTCTCAAGATTTGGGAGAGTGTGGGGTACAGTGAAGGGGCCGTAAACAATATGACCTTGGGGTTAGCGACCTGTGCCGGGGAAGCTTACACCAGCGGGGAAGTATATTATTGCCGAAATACTGCCACGGATAGGAAGTGGTCACGTCTTCCATCGGCCACGCATCAATATAAATCTATTGCCTGCATTCCGATTAAGGCCGGCCATCGAACTCTTGGAGTCTTAAATATTGATGCTGTTGAGGCTGAGGCGTTCGATGATGATGATCTGGTTCATTTACAGCTATTTTCAAGCCAGTTTGCCGTTTTACTCCTTAAACAGGAATTGATAAGATTATCATCAGAAAGGGAGGTGGCCAGCTCATGACATCAGCACAGGAAAAGAAGCTTGACCAACTCCAAGAGGCCTACCGTCGAGGGGAAATTACCCCGCAGGAATTCGGTCGAAAAGCCTTTGAACTCAAGGACGGCGACAACGTTCGCAAAGACATAATGAAGAAAGTTGAAAGGTTTCTTCCCAAACCAACGTCATAAAAACGCTAGCCCGGCTACCGCGCCGGGCTTGTTTTTTGCTGCTATTACTGAACAGTATTATGTAGAAAAAATAAGGTCGGCCCCAGTGTCGCTTCGGTTGTAAAAGCTCATGCTGGGGGCGGCACATGTGGGTCTGGGTGGATCAATCTTCGGCCGCCATTAACACCCAGGGCGGGGGAATTGTAAGTGCGAGAATCGACAGTGGGGGCTACAATCTGCCCCAAGGTCTGGCCCAATTCACGCCCAGAGTCTCTTGCCAGGACTTTTTACCTGAAAACAATAACCCCGCCTTCCCAGGGATCTGGTCTTACTCGATCGGAATCCCCAAGAGGGCGGGGTTTGTCTATAGCCTAAACCTTTGGTTCAAGCCTCAACCCCCTAAGCCCCCAAACGTCCCTTCAACCCTTCCCACTGCCGCCGGATCTCGGCCGGCAGGCGGTCTCCGAACTGCTCGAAGAATCGGGCCTGATCGGCGAGGTCGGCGGCCCAGGCTTCGCGGTCGACCTCGAAAAGACTGCGCACCGCATCGGGTGAGATGTCCAGGCCGGTGGTGTCAATGGCCCCATCGGCCGGCAACCAGCCAATCGGGCTCTCGACCGCCGCCCCAGAGGCCCGGCAGCGCTCGACGATCCAGTTCAACACTCGCAAGTTCTCTCCAAAGCCCGGCCAGAGGAATTTGCCGTTGTCGTCGGTCCGGAACCAATTGACGTGAAAGATCTTCGGCGGGTTGGGGGTCCGGCGGCCCATTTCCAGCCAATGGGCGAAGTAGTCGCCCATATTGTAGCCGCAGAAGGGGAGCATCGCCATCGGGTCGCGACGGATGACGCCGATGGCCCCGGTGGCGGCGGCTGTGGTCTCGGAGGCCATGGTGGCCCCGATGAAGACGCCGTGGGCCCAGTCGAAAGACTGGTAGACCAGGGGAGCGGTCCGGGCCCGCCGCCCGCCGAAGATGATGGCCGAGAGCGGTACCCCTTGTGGGCTTTCCCATTCCCGCGAGATGCAGGACACCTGGCTGAGCGGGGCAGTGAAGCGGGAGTTGGGGTGGGCTCCCTTCTCCCCGTTGTCCGGGGTCCAGGGGTTGCCCTTCCAGTCAATGCCCTCCTCGGGGGCCTCGCCCAGGCCCTCCCACCAGACGGTGCGCTGGGGGGTCATCAGGACGTTGGTGAAGATAGTGTTCCTCTGGACAGCGGCCAGGGCGTTCGGGTTGGTCCTGGGGCTGGTTCCCGGGGCGACTCCGAACATTCCCGCCTCCGGGTTGACCGCCCAGAGGCGCCCGTCCTCGCCAATTCTGATCCAGGCGATGTCGTCGCCAACTGTCCAAACCTTGCAGCCCTTGATGGTTTCGGGGGGAACCAGCATGGCCAGATTGGTCTTGCCGCAGGCGCTCGGGAAGGCCCCGGCGATGTAGCTGACATTTCCCTGGGGATCCTCAAGGCCGAGGATCAGCATATGCTCGGCCAGCCAGCCTTCGAAGCGGCCGCGGTAACTGGCGATCCGCAGGGCCAAGCACTTCTTCCCCAACAGGACGTTGCCGCCGTACCCAGAGCCGACGCTCCAGATGGCGTTGTCCTCAGGGAAGTGGCAGATGAACCGCTTTTCCGGATCCAGGTCGCCTTTGGAGTGCAGCCCCTTGACGAACTCGGGCGAGTCGCCGAGCTGGTCGAGGACGGCCTGTCCAATCCGGGTCATGATCCGCATATTAAGGACCACATAAATGCTGTCGGTCAATTCGATGCCGATCTTGCTGAAGGGTGAGCCGATCGGTCCCATCGAGTATGGGATGACATACATGGTCCGGCCCAGCATCGAACCGTCAAAAAGGCGGCCGAGCTTGGTGTAGGCATCTTCAGGGGACATCCAGTTATTGTTCGGGCCGGCGTCTTCTCTCTTGTCAGTGCAGATGAAGGTCAGATGCTCGACCCGGGCCACATCATTTTGAGCCGAACGGTGTAGGTAACAGCCCGGCAGCTTCTCATGGTTAAGTTCAATCAATTCGCCGGTTGCCAGAGCTTCTTGAGTCAGCCGGCTTTTTTCCCCTTCGGACCCGTCGATCCAAATAATCCGATCAGGTTTGGTCAGTTGGGCCATTTCTTGGATCCATTGATCTAGGGCCCGGTTTATGGTCATAGTTGCTGGAAAGCCTCCTCCTGTTGAGGGCATATTTAGCTCCTAGTCATAGTACCACGTGCTAAGTCCGGCCGTAAAGCCATGCTGCCGCATTCTTTTAGGACAGCAATGACTAAATCCAACAAAAAACAAGATTTTTCGTGGAAGGTTTTGGGTGACAACTAGGAGAATCTTGGCAAATAAGGCTGGGGACAGTGGTGCTGGATTAACACGACAAGGCGGTATTCCAATTCTAGCGGGTGGGTTGGCCAAGTGGGCAAGTTGGCGCACCAGCTTTGGAAAGAGTTCCTTGAGGCGCACAAGATTCCGGTCACCCTAAGGCCTGAGATTCTTGAGGCCTGGCAGCGCTGCGTCAAGGCCGGGGTGAATTCAACTCAGGTCGTGCCCCAAAAGATCGATCTGGTCGACCTGAAGCGGCGCCGGCAGCGAAGGGCCGGGCTGATCAAATTGGCCATGCCGATTATGGAATCTCTCCGCAAGTTCCTTTCTCACCACCCCCATATTGTCATGTTATTTGACGAAGACGTGATCTGTCTGGTCAACCTTTGCGACGAAGCGACCCGGGAAAACGGGGCCTCGATTAACGTTCTAGAAGGCGCCTGCTGGAGCGAGGAAAAAATGGGTGCCTGTGGGGCCGGGAGCGCCGCTGTCACAGGAAGGCCGGTCATAGTCTTCGGCCGGGAGCACTATATCGAGGTGCTGGCTGAGTGGACCTGCATGGGGGCGCCGATTCGCCATCCGAACGGGCAGGTCATGGGGATCCTCGACCTGGCCATGCCCAACCAGTTTGTATATCACCACACCTTCGGGATGCTCCTGACCGCTGTCGAATCTATTGAGGAGCGGATGCGTGAGTATCACCAGAAACCTTCTCTCCAGCGCGGGCCCAACATCCAAGATCAGGCTATCGAGTTTGCCCACGAGATCCGAAACCCCCTGACCGCGGTCAAGGGCGTCATACAGTTAATGGCCAGCAACCAGCTTGACCAGAAATTTAAGCCCTATCTTGAAATTGCCTTGAAGGAACTTGACCGGGTTACCGATCTGCTCAACTGCTTCATGAGCCTGCATAAGCCGCTCAAGCCTGACTTCCAGCCGGTCGATCTCAATGAGTCCTTAAACCGGCTTGTGACCCTGATGTCCCCGAACGCCTCGGAGCGGGGTGTGGCCTTATTCTTCAACCCGGCACCCGAGTCCCTCCTGGTCAGGGCTGATCCCAGACTGCTCCACCAGGTGGGCCAGAATCTGGTCAGAAACGCGGTTCAGGCGATGGAGGACGGGGGCACGTTGGAGATTGTCACGTCGTACACTGGTTCCATGGCTACCGCCGCCTTTCGCGATACGGGGCCTGGCATTCCTGAGGAGAAGCTTGATGCCATTTTCCACCCGTTCGTTACGAGCCACGACCATGGGGTTGGGGTGGGGCTGGCCCTCTGTGAGAAGATTGTCAGGCTCCACGGCGGCAAGATTTCGGTTAGGAGCGAGCTCGGAAAAGGAACTTGCTTTGAAATTAAAATCCCCAGGCAAAGCTAACCGGCGGGCGCGAGGCGCCCGCTGAGTCTGTTTATCTGGTAAAATAGGCCTATGGGGTGATTCAGGCCGCGTGAATACCGACCGTCTCAAGGCCTTCGTCAAGGTGGTTGACAAGAAAAGCTTTTCTTGGGCCGCCCGGGAACTTGGAGTTTCACAGCCCGCCGTCAGCATATGTGTTAAATCGCTGGAGGAAGAGCTGGGGGAGCAACTCCTGCACCGCCAGGGGGAAAGCCTGTCGGTGACCCCGGCCGGCCAGCTGGTCTATTCGAAGGCGCGGGCCATTCTAGAGATGGTCGAAGAAATCTCCCGCGAACTCGCGGCACTGCGCGACCGGCCGGAGGGGCATTTGATCCTCGGGGCGAGCACCATTCCCTCCGAGTACCTCTTGCCGCGCCTTCTGCGTCAGTTCCGGACGGCCTACCC
>JBGFRN010000193.1:0-5096 GCA_041695105.1 Bacillota bacterium
GCCACTGCTGGCCGAGGAGGATCTGGCCCGGCATCACCCCCAGCGGCTGGCGGGCGCCATCATGAGGCTGATCCTTGGCAAGAACGGGTACTCCAAGCGCCGTCCCTGGGATGCCTTCCTCTGGCGCGAGCAGGTCGACTTGGATCCCGGGCAAAGAAAAGACCGGCGGGGAATGCCGCCGGTCGCCTGAGGGGCCGGCCAGAAAAAATCTCAGCTACCCAAGCCCGTCGCGAACGGGGAGACGAAGGCAGCGGTGACCGGAATGGCCAGGTTGGTGGCCGTGAAGATCGTGGCCGGCAGACCGCCGAACCCGGTGAAAAACGGGATACCGGTGCCGGAAATGAATGGGATCCCGCCGAAAGGGAAGCCTGTGCCAGTGAAGGCGCCAAAGGGAGCCACTGGAGCCACGGCCGCGACCGGTGTGGCGGTTGTGGCAATCGTGGTGACTGGAACAGCGAAGGCGATGTTGGTGAACGTAGTGGCGCCCGGAATGAGCCGGGAAATAGCCATTTGATTTCCTCCTTTCTCTTCACAGATTACTCCGCGGTTAAGGAACTGTTACCATAATGAGCTTTTCTTCTGAAGCCAAAGAAGAGATGGCCCGAATCCGGGTAGAACGGCCCTGCTGCCTGCTGGCCGAGTTGTCCGGCCTGTCCCGTGGCGGGTTTTTGGAGATCCATGGCTCCGCGCGGGGAGCCTTGCCTGTTCCTGGACCAAAACTTTACCTGGCGATCGAGGTCGAACTTAGCTCGGTGGCCCGGCGGATCATTAACCTGGCCAAACACATCCTCGGCGTCCACCCCGTCGTTCATGGGGTCAAGCGCCCTCGCTTTGGCCGGGCGATCTGCTTTCTGGTCAAGATCCCGGTCGACCGCGAGATCTTGCTCAAGCTGGGAATCACCTCGGCGGACGGATCACTTCAATGGAAACTATCCAAAGGAGTGCTCCCCCACGGCTGCTGTCCCAGGGCCTACCTCCGCGGGCTGTTTCTCGGGTCGGGATCGATCAGCCACCCCTCCAAGGGGCACCATCTCGAGATTGTGGTTAGGAACGAGGACATGGCCGACCAGGCCGGCCAGCTCCTTTTTGACGCCGGGATCAGCGTCCGGCTCGGGGCCCGCAAGGATCAGGTTCTGCTATATCTCAAAGAGGCCGATCACATCGCCGACTTCCTCAACCTGGTCGGGGCGCACCGGGCCCTGATGGCCTACGAAAACACGCGGGCCATGAAAGAGGTTAAAGAGCGGGTCAACCGTCTGGTCAACGCCGAAACGGCTAATTTGGCCAAGAGCGTCGAGGCCGCTGTCAACCAGATCGAAGATATTAAACTGATCGAGGCTCGGGTAGGACTGTCCAAGCTACCAGCTCCATTGGCCGAGATCGCGCAACTGCGACTGAACCAGCCTGAGGCCAGCCTGACCGAGCTGGGTGAACAATGCGATCCTCCAGTGGGCAAATCAGGGGTCAACCACCGCCTGCGCCGCCTGGCCAACCTGGCCAGAAAAATTAAAGGAAATTGTTACAGCGGTAGCGAATAACGACGAAATCTCGGCAAAGTCTATGGTATAATGAGCCGTATGCTCCGCACCTGGGGAGGATTTACATTTAGTGTCCACCACCGAAGCCAAGGCCGTCAAAGACCGAGTCAAGACCATGGAGCTCTTTTCTGAGGTCGAAGGCGACCTTCCGAAGGTCGAGGAGGCCATCGAGAAAGCTCTGGACACCCGTCACCGGCTTTTGCTTGAGGTCTCGACTCACCTTCTTAAAGCCGGGGGCAAGCGTCTCAGGCCGGCTCTTGTCTTGCTGGCCGCCAAGTTCAGCCAGTACCAAATCGAGCGTCTGATGCCAGTGGCGGCCGCGGTCGAGCTGATACATATGGCCACCCTGGTCCATGATGATGTGGTTGACTCTTCGACCATGCGCCGGGGGATGCCGACGGTCAACGCCAAGTGGAACAAAGCCACCTCGGTCTTGGTTGGAGACTACCTCTTCGCCAAGGCTTTTTCGCTGCTGGCGGGTGAGGGCAATCCCCGTGTGGTGCGGGTAATGGCCGACGTAGTTTACCAGATGAGTGTCGGTGAACTACAGCAAATGACCGGGGCTTCCGACCCCGATCAGACGGTCGACGACTACTACGACCGTATCATCAAGAAGACAGGATTGTTCATCGCCGAGAGCTGCCGGGTGGGCGCCCTGGTCAGCGGGGCCGCCGAGGAAGAGGCTCAGGCCCTTTACAACTATGGCCATGGGGTCGGGCTGGGCTTCCAGATTATTGACGATATTCTCGACTTCACCTCGAATGTCCGGCAGTTGGGCAAGCCGGTCTGCTCCGACCTCAGGGGCGGGATCATTACCCTGCCGGTCATCCTGGCCCTTCGCGGTGCCCCGCGCAAGGACGAGCTGCGCCGGATCGTATCCTCGAAGAACCTGATGGATGGCGACGTCAATCAGGTCGTCAAGATCCTTCAGGAGTCCGGATCTCTGGAGGAATCCTATAAGATCGCCAAGGGTTTCATCAAAGACGCCAAGGCCGAGTTGAAGAAGCTCCCCAAAGTCCCAGCCCGGGCCACCCTTGAGGCCGTAGCCAACTTTGTCGTTGAACGTAAGTTCTAGGTAGGTACACAGAGACAACCGGAGGCGAAAACCACATTGAGAAACGTGAGGATTCCCGACGCCGCGATCAAACGGCTTCCGGTTTACCTCCGGGTTCTTGAGGATCTGATCGTCGACCACGTAGCTATCATCTCTTCGGCTGAACTGGCGGAAAAGACCGGCTTTTCGCCCGAGCAAATCCGCAAGGATCTGGCCTACTTTGGGGCCTTTGGCACCCGGGGGGTTGGCTACGACACCGAGGTCCTGAGCCGGAGGATTCGAAAGATACTCGGTCTGCATAGGGGAGTCAACGCCGCCCTGGTCGGGGCGGGTAACCTGGGCACGGCCCTGGCCCGCTATAGCTTGTCAAAGTACAAAGATGTCCGGATCGTGGCTATCTTCGATGTCGACCCCGAGAAGATCGGCAAGGAGATCCTGGGAATCAAGATCTCGCCACTTAACGATTTGACTGAGGTCTGCACCGGGCTTGGCGTCAAGATTGGGATCATCACCGTCCCGGCGGCTGAGGCGCAGAAAATAGCCCGGCAACTGATTCAGGCTGGGTGCGAGGCCATCCTCAACTTCTCGCCTTCCAAGCTGAGAATCGACGGGGCATACATCCAAAATATCGACCTGACTATCGAACTTCAGAGCCTGGCCTACTACACCAGCGTCGGATCGGACGACGATCCTGACGGTAAGCGGGCTCGGACATGAGGTAGGAGGGCCTTTCGTCTCTGGATGACGGAGGGCCTTTTTCGTGGGAGACCGGGTTTTAGGAGATAAGTCATGAAGGAGTATTTCGGATCCCTCGGCATATTTGATCTGGTCACCGCCGTGGTCGACATCGGCGTAGTTTCGTATGTCTTCTACCGGCTGTTTATGCTGATCCGGGGTACCCGGGCCATCCAACTAATCAAAGGAATCATCTTCTTGATCGTAACGTCATTCGTCAGCCAGTGGCTGGGCCTGCGAGAGGTCAACTGGCTATCCAAGAGGGTGATGGAGGCCCTGATCGTAGCCATTCCGGTCGTCTTCCAGCCCGAGCTGCGCCGGGCGCTGGAGCAGATCGGGCGCGGGCGGCTGTTCGCCCAAACCGAGACGGTCACAGTCGAGAACCGCGACCGGTTAATCAACGAACTGCTCCGCGCGGCCGAGCGCCTTTCAAAAAACAAACTCGGCGCACTGATAGTGATCGAGCGCGAGACCGGCCTGAACGACATCATTGAAACCGGGATCCGTATTGACGGTCAGGTCAGCGGCGAGCTGCTGATTAATATCTTCGTCAAGGACACCCCGCTTCACGACGGGGCGGTCGTCATTCGCGGCGGCCAAATCGTGGCCGCGGCCTGCTTCTTGCCGCTGGCCGAGGCTCACGAGGTTCCGGTCGAGCTGGGCAGCCGCCACCGCGCGGCGGTCGGTATTACCGAGCATTCCGACGCCGTCGCCCTGGTGGTCTCCGAAGAGACCGGAGCAGTGGCCCTGGCCAACGCCGGCAAGCTGATCCGCCACCTTGACCCGGCCACCGTCCGAGAGATGCTGCAGGCCATGGTGCATAAAGCATGAGGGGCATACTTGAAAAAGACCTTACGGTCAAGATCTTATCGACCTTCCTGGCCATCATCCTTTGGATTCAGATCACCATCGACGAGGGGGCCAACCAGCGCCGGGTCTTTGAGGGCGTACCGGTCGAGGTCCAGAACCTCGACCCCGGCCTGGCCATCTTCGAGGGCGAGGGCAGGGTCAGTGTGCGCCTGACCGTCCAGGGGAGCCAGGTGGTGCTGAACCGGCTCGATCCCAAAGAAATCAAGGCCTCGGTCAACCTGCGCGGCGCAATCAGCGGTACTACCCAGTACCGGGTTGAGATCCACCTTCCCAAGGGCCTGAGCCTAGTCGAGGTCACCCCGCCGTTCGTGACCGTCCGGCTTGAGTCCAAGACCGCGAAAGAGGTTCCGGTTAGGGTCCAGGCCTCGGGCGAACCCGGCGAGGAGTTCCAGCAGGGCGTCCCGGTGTTATCGCAGGCCCGGGTGACGATCGAGGGCGTTAAGTCTAAGGTGGACAGCGTTGCTTATGTTTTCGGCTGGGCTGACATCAAGGGGGCCACCCAGGATGTCCGCCGCACCGTCGAGCTGATCCCGATCGGCCCGCAAGGCAAGGAAGTGGCCGGCCTGAGTGTCAGGCCGGCTGCGGTCGACGTCCGGGTCCCTATCGCCCCCCTGCCGCCGGGCAAGACCGTCCCGGTCACGGCCAAGGTGGTCGGCTCACCGGCACCCGGATACAAGGTCAAGGCGGTGACGGTTGAGCCGGCCCAGATCAAGGTCAGGGGCCAGACCGACCGGGTATCAGCCATCAAGGCGGTTGAGACCGCCGCCCTCGACTTGAAGGGCACCAAGGTCAACCTGCGCCAGGAAATTGACCTGGCGCTCCCAGCCGGGGCCTACCTGATGCAGCCGGCCAAGGTTACGGTTTCGGTCGAGGTCATTCCGGACCGGGCTCAAAAGACC
>JBGFRN010000140.1:0-5093 GCA_041695105.1 Bacillota bacterium
CTGGAAGATCAGCCGGTTTCCGAACCGTTTCCCACCAAAATCAAGTACCTGTCTCACGATGGCGAGGGGTTGGACTTCTTCAAGCAGAAGTTCGGCGTTACCGAAGCGGACCTGGTTTACTCCGGCGGACAGGGCGGCTCATGGGAGGAAATCAGCATGATTACGCATACCGGCACGCATATGGACGCGCCGATCCATTTCGGCCCGGTCTCGGAGGGCCGCCAGGCCAAGTCGATCGATGAGATTCCCCTGGAATGGTGCCTTTCCGACGGAGTGGTTCTGGATTTGCGCCATAAAAAGCCCGGCGAGTTCATTACGATTGACGATTTAAAGGCCTGTCTAGACGAGATCGGGTACCGGCTAAAGCCGATGGACATCGTCCTGCTTATGACCGGCTGCGACAAGAGGATCGACTCGCTTGAATACTTTAAGCAGCCGGGGATGGGCCGTGAGCCCGTCCTTTGGCTGGTCGAGCAGGGGATTAAGATTATCGGCATTGACGCTTACGGGTTTGACCGGAGTTTCGGCGACATGAAGGGGGATTTCGAGCGCACTGGGGACGGGCGGTATATCTGGCCGGCCCATTTCGCCGGGATCACCCGGGAGTATTGCCATATCGAGAAATTAGGTAACCTTGACCAAATTCCGCGGCCGCACGGCTTCAAGGTTTGCTGTTTCCCGATCAAGGTCGCCCGCGGCAGCGCCGGTTTTGTTCGGGCCGTGGCCATGGTCGAGGAGTGATCCCAGGGTGGTATTGCAGTTAGTCGTTAGCGGCCTGGCCGCCGGGAGTCTTTACGCTATGGCGTCCCTAGGGATCGTAATCATCTTCAAAACGACCAGAGTTCCCAACTTCGCTCACGGCGAGATGGGGATGTTCGGTACGTTTATCGCTTTCAGCCTGGTTACCGGTTTTTTTGCCGGGGTGAAGCTGCCGGTGTGGCTGGCGGTGCTAGTCGCCATGGCTTTTGCCGCCGCGCTTGGGATCGTGGTCGAATGGATGGTCATCCGGCCGATGAAAGGCGCCCCGGAGCTTAACGCCCTGATCGCCACCCTGGGGGTCAACATTGCTCTCAACAACGGGGCCGGGCTGATTTGGGGGCACCAGAGCAAGCGCTTCCCGACTATCTTCGAGGGAGACCCGCTTAATCTTGGGGGCCTGATCCTGGCCCGAGATCACCTGGGGCTTATGGTTATCGGCCTGATCCTGGCCCTCGGCTCGGGCCTCTATTTCAGGTACACCCGCTCCGGGGCAGCCATGCGGGCGGTGGCTCAGAACGCTGAGGTGGCTTCGCTTTTCGGTGTCAGGGTTTCGCGAGTCCGTCTCCTGGTCTGGTCCGGGGGAGCCGTCACCGCTGCCCTGGCTGGGGTGCTGGTGGCGCCGGTCACTTTCATGGACACCCAGCTCATGGAGTCGTTCATCGTTAAGGCCCTCACCGGAGCCATTCTTGGGGGGATGCAGAGCTTGCCCGGAGCCTTTTTAGGAGGCTTGCTGGTCGGGGTGATCGAGAACCTTTCTGCGGTTTACCTTTCGGTGCATTTCCGCGACGCGCTGACGCTATTGATTATCCTGCTGGTTTTAGTGGTCCGACCCCAGGGGCTTCTGGGCAAATCGATTCCAAGGAAGGTCTAACTTATGCGGCTGACATCACGCTGGATAGCCCCAGCCCTTCTTGTTGCTGGAGCAGCGGTTGTCCCTTTGGCGGCGGCGGGTTATCCAACCTACATCGCCAGCGTTTTTCTAATCTGGTCGATCGTTGGTCTCGGGGTCAATTTGCTGACCGGGTTTGCGGGGCAATTGTCGCTTGGCCACGCCGGCATCTTTGCCTTGGGCGCTTATGGGGTCGCCGTCTTGATGACCCGCGGATGGGACTTCTGGCTGGCCTGGCCGGTGGTCTCGATCGCGGCCTCCCTTTTTGGCGTGGTGGTCAGCCTACCGGCCATGAGGCTGACCGGGGTGTACCTGGCGGTGGCAACTCTGGCCCTTGGAGAGGTCGTGGTTAAGTTTGTTTATGAATGGCAATCGGTGACTGGCGGGGCCGGCGGGATCAACGTTCCCCGGCCCACTCTTCAGGGGCTCCCTCTCAACGATGCGGGGGTCTACTGGATCATTCTCACGTTCACCGTCGGCTTGACGTGGTTGGCGGCCAACCTCGCCAGAGGCAGAACCGGGCGAGCCTGGCTTTCGCTGCATCGCAGCGAGGTGGCTGCTGAAGCAATCGGAATCTACGTTCCAGTTTATAAGGTGCTGGCTTTTTCGGTCAGCGCGTTTTTTACGGCCACCGGCGGGGCGCTTTACGCCATTTTACTTGGGCGTCTAAGCCCGGATCCGTTCACGGTAACAATGTCGATTTATTTCTTGGCCATGGTGGTCTTTGGGGGCATGGCCTCTCTCCCCGGAACTTTTCTGGGCGCCGCTGTGGTGGTGGTGGCGCCAGAGGCGCTCCGGGGAATCCGCGACCTTCAGGCGACCCTGTTCGGAGTGGTAATGGTCGTCCTGATGGTGCTGGCCCCGGGCGGTTTGGCCGGTTCTTGGAAGGGGGTGGCCGAATGGCTCCGCAAACAGCATCAGGCGGGTTGAGCCTGCTCAGGGTGGAGAACGTCACCGTGCGATTTGGCGGCCTGGTGGCCCTTCAGGATGTCAACATTGAGGTTAGGCAGGGCGGTATTTCGGGCCTGATCGGTCCGAACGGGGCGGGCAAGAGCACTCTATTCAACGTTGTCAGTGCCTTTGTCCAGCCGGCGGCCGGGATGATTTACTACCGGGAGAGGGACCTCAGGCAGGTTGGCTCCCACGGGTTGGCTTCGCTGGGGATCGCCCGGACTTTCCAGGAGCTTTCCCTTCACCCGTCGGCAACTGTGCGCGAGAGCATCCTGGCCGGGTGCCACAACTGGATCCGCTCCGGCTTCTTGGGAGAGGTCCTGGGCCTGCCAGCGGTTCGGGCCGAGGAACGGAAAGCCAACCAGCGGGTTGATGAAATCCTGGTGCTCCTTGAGCTACAGCCGTCGGCCGACCGGCTGATCCGCCATCTTCCCTACGGGGTCGCCAAACTGGTTGAACTGGGTAGGGCCCTGGCATCCAGGCCGTCTCTGCTTCTCCTCGATGAGCCGGCGGCCGGGCTTAACAGCGCCGAATCGGAGCGGATGACCCACCTCATCCGGCGTTTGAATGAGGAGTTTGGGGTCACCGTCTTGCTGATCGAGCACGACATGCCACTGGTCATGGACCTCTGCCATAACATTCACGTCCTTAATTTCGGGCGTAAGATCGCGGAGGGGAGCCCGTCCGAGATTTCCTCCTCCCCTGAGGTCATCACCGCGTACTTGGGTGGAGGTGAAGCCAGTGCTTGAACTGGAGAATATCAGGTCGGGCTATGCGGCCGGAGACGTGCTCAAGTCGGTGTCGCTCAGGGTCGGGGCCGGACAGATCGTCACTTTGCTTGGGGCTAATGGAGCCGGCAAAACGACTACCCTGAAGACCATCGCCGGGTTGATTCCGGTCCGCACCGGCTGCCTAATGATCGGAGGGCGCGACATGACGGGCCGCCGACCTTATGAGGTTATCGCTGCCGGTGTTGCCACCGTCCCGGAACGCCGCGGTCTTTTTCCTGAAATGACCGTCCAGGAAAACCTGATGATGGGGGCGTACATCCGGAACGATCGAGAGATCAAGGGCGATCTTGAGCGGATCCTGGGAATTTTTCCAGTGCTGGCGCAGCGTCTTAGTCAGGTGGCAGGAACCCTGTCTGGCGGGGAGCAGCAGATGGTGGCCATCGCCCGGGCTCTGATGGCCAGGCCGAAACTCTTGATGGTGGACGAGCTCTCGCTCGGGTTGGCGCCCCAGGTGGTCTCCAACCTGATGGGGGTCTTGAGAGATATTCGTTCCCAGGGCGTTGCGGTTCTGCTGGTCGAGCAGAACGCCCGCCAGGCCTTGTCAGTGGCCGACTACGGTTACGTCTTGGAGGTGGGAGAGGTGGTCATGGCTGGTCCCGCGCCTGTGTTGTCCGCGAGCGACCGGCTGGCCGGGTCGTATTTGGGCGCGGGAAAACGTTAAGCAATTTAGGAGGGGTATGATTGATGTGGAGTTTCAAGAAATCTACGGCCCTAATTTTAGTCCTGGTGTTCCTGATCTCGGCCGGCTGCACCAGCGCGCCCGCCCCGTCGGGGGGCGGATCGGATATCAAGCCGCAGGCCCAGAACCAGGCTCCGATCAACGTCCCCGGTGTAACCGCCACCAGCATCAAACTTGGCTGGTCGGGGGCTCTCTCGGGACCAGTTGCTTCGCTGTGCGAGGACGAGCTCAAAGGTATCAAATCGTATCTTCAGATGGTCAACGATCGGGGCGGGGTCAACGGGCGCAAGCTGGAGATCGTAGCCGAAGACGATGCCTTCCAGCCGGTTAAGGCCGTTGCGTCGTTTAAAAAGCTGGTCGAGAGCGATCAGGTTTTCGCCATCCTGGCTAATTGCGGCGCTCCCGGAACCATCCCCAACCTGGATTATGTAGAACAGCAGAAGGTTCCGGTATTATTCCCCTACGCTCCGGTCCAGCAGATGACCAACCCGTTCCGTTCTCAGGTCTTCATGTTCCTCCCGAGCGTCTCCGACCAGTTCAAGATCGCTACCAGCTACGCGATCAAGAGCTTGGGGGCCAAGAAGCTGGTCATGATTTATCAGAACGACCAGTTGGGCCAGGATGGCCTGGCCGGGGCCCGGGAAGTAGCCGAGAAAGCCGGCCTGAAGCTGGCGGCCGAGGTTCCGTTTGACCGCGGGACTCGAGACTTCAGCGCCCATGTGCTCAAGCTGAAGCAGGCTGAACCGACCCACGTGCTGCTGATGGCGGTTCAGACCGACTCCGCCCTGATCCTCAAGGAGGCTCAGAAGCTCGGATGGAAGCCCAGCTTCCTCGGCTACTCCAGCGTGGGCGACCCGACCACGATTAAACTGGCCGGCAGCGCGGCCGAAGGGCTATACGCCCTGGCGGTAGCTGCTCAACCCGGAGACAACGCCCCGGGACTGGCGGAGTTCCGCCAGAACCTCGCCAAATACCAGCCGGGCGTCGACCCGAGCGTAATGAATCTCTACGGTTACACCGCTGG
>JBGFRN010000196.1:0-5056 GCA_041695105.1 Bacillota bacterium
GCTTGAGGGACATGGTCTTTCAGACGTCTCCAGGGGAGGCCGGGTGACCATCATCCAACTTGACCCGGCCGACCTGCCGGCTATTGCCCGCCAGGGTCAAGTTCAGGCGGCCCTGGTGCCAGAGCCCTGGGGGACGCAGCTCGAGGAAAAGTCAGGTTTGAGGGTGCTGCTCGATTGGGATCGGGTCTGGGCCAGCGGGTCATACCCGTCGGCCGTCCTGGTGATCAGCCGAGATTTTCTGGCCCGGCATCCGGAGGTGGTCGAGGCCCTGCTCCGGGCCCACCGCGCGGCCGTTGAGCGACTCACGACCGACCCACCCAACGCCGCGGTCTCGGTTCAGAAAGGGATCGCCCGGGTCATCGGCCGTGAGATCCCCCTGCCATGGATCTCAACCGGGCTGGCCCGAAGCCGGTTTACTACTGAACTCGACTTCAAGGCCCTTGAGGCGATGGCCGGGGCGGCCGGGAAAGCCGGATACCTCAGAACCGGTATTGACCTGCCTGCCCTGGTCCGGTAAGATTACCCTAATTGAAGACAGTCGTGGAAGGTGCCCCCGACTCGGGGGAGAATAGGGAAGCCGGTGGGCTCGGGCAGCGCCCGGGCGATTCCGGCGCGGTCCCGCCACTGTGAACGGGGAGTCCCCCGCGAGGGCCACTGGAGTAGTCCGGGAAGGCGCGGAGGGCGTTGATCCTGAGTCAGGAGACCTGCCCGCCACGCCGGCACTTTCAAGGGTGATGGTAAAGTCCTTGGCGGCTTATGGCTGCCAGGGGCTTTTTGTTTTGACGGGGCTTTAATTGCCCTCACACAAAAGAAAGGGGATCAATGATGGAGCTACTCAAAAGAACGATCGAAGGGATTAAACCGTTGGATCAGGAGGCGATGGCCCACTGCCGGGCTCGCCTTGACAGCTTGACCAAGCCACTCGGCAGTCTGGGCGCTCTTGAGGATATAGCGGTCACTCTTGCCGGGATCACCGGCAACCCACGACCGGTGATCCGGGAAAAGGTGGTCGTGGTCATGGCCGGGGACCATGGTGTGACCGCCCAGGGCGTCAGCGCCTACCCATCCGAGGTGACGCCCCAGATGGTCCTGAACTTCGGCCGTGGGGGGGCTGGTATTAACGTTTTGGCTCGCCACGCCGGGGCGAGGGTCACGGTGGTCGACCTCGGGGTCGACACTGACCTGGAGCTGCCCGGGGTAATTAACCGCCGCGTCCGCCGGGGGACGAACGATCTGTCATTGGGTCCGGCTATGTCCCGGGCTGAGGCGGTTCAAGCCCTGGAGGCCGGAATTGTGATCGCCCAAGCTGAGGTCGACCGGGGGGCCGATCTTCTGGCCACCGGCGACATGGGCATCGGGAACACCACCCCGAGCAGCGCTCTGCTGGCGGCTTTTTCGCGGAGACCGGCAACGGAGGTGGTCGGCCGCGGGACCGGTATCACCGACCAGGCCCTGGCCAACAAGATAGCCGTGATCAACCGGGCGCTTGAGATCAACCGCCCCGACCCGGAAGATCCGGTCGGCACCCTGACGGCCCTGGGTGGTTGTGAGATCGCCGGGCTGGCCGGTTTGGTCCTGGGGGCTGCCTTCCGGGGGCGGCCGGTGGTGATCGACGGTTTTATTTCTTCGGCCGCGGCTCTGGCCGCCTCCCGGATCTGTCCCCGGGCAACTTCCTACATGATCGCCTCGCACCTGTCGGAGGAACCGGGCCACCGGATCATGCTCGAAGAAATCGGGTTGGAGCCGGTGCTGCGCCTGCGCCTGCGGCTGGGCGAGGGAACCGGGGCGGCGCTGGCCTTCCACCTGGTCGAGGCGGCGACCAAGATCCTGAACGAGATGGCAACATTCGAAGAAGCCGGGGTGTCTGGGGCGCTCTGAGGCTCTGGCTAATATTTGTTTGTCCATCCTGCCCTGGCAGTTCGGAGGAGATTGTCCATTATTGTCGAAATAATGACAGGCGTACCAACTGCAAGGGAGGAGCGACCTCATGTCACTCCGGTTTAGCACGAAACTCTACGCGTTAGTTCTGGTATTAACAATCTTGCCCATGGGTTTTCTCGGGTATCTGACCTATCAGACCGCTTTCAACGAACTCTACGACGTCAGTCGAAACACCCTAGAGATCCAGGCCGATGAAGCCGTGGCTTTGGCCAAGGGGTACCAGGCAGCGGTGAAGTCGGGCGGGATGACCCTGGCCGAGGCTCAGGCCGAAGTCAGGAAATACCTCAAGACCAAAAAGATCGGTGCGACCGGCTATATCTACGCCATCGACAGCAAGGGCACCCTAACCATCCACCCGGCCAAGGAAGGCTCCAATATCGTTCAATATGACTTCATCAAAGAGATCACCAGCAAGAAAAACGGCTGGATCCGGTACCCATGGCTTAACGAGGAGCTGGGCGAGGCCAAGGCCCGCGACAAAGTAGTGGCCTTTCGCTATTTCGCTGACTGGGACTGGATTTTCGGCGTCGGCAGCTACCTTGATGAATTTACCGACCCGGCTGAGGACATCAGGAACAATTCCCTGATAGCTGGGGCGATCGCGATTCTTTTCGGTCTGGTCATCGTCTGGCTGGTCGTCAAGGGCCTGACCCGACCAGTGGGCCTGATGGTAGAGCAAACCGAACAGGTGGCCGCCGGTGACCTGACCCGAGAGATCCCGGTTTCGTCGAACGACGAGGTCGGGCAACTGGCCAAGGCCTTTAACCGGATGCTCGGCAACCTACGCTCACTGGTCGGCCAGGTGGCCCAATCGACAAATATGGTGGCCAACTCGGCCGAGGGCTTGGCCGCCTCGGCTAAGAGCGCGGCTGGAGCCTCGGAAGCGGTATCAAAGGTCATCTTCCAGGCCGCCAACGACCTGAACGAGCAGTCCGGCCAGGTCAATCAGGCGGCGCGGGCGGTGACCGAACTTCAGCAGGCGATCACCCAGATCGCCGCCGGAAGCCAGGATCAGGCGGCCAATGTCCAGAGGATGGCCAGCCTGGTCTCGGAGACTGCCCGGGCGATCGAGCGGGTGGCGGAAACCGCCAGAACGGTCTCGACTTCATCGGCTCAGGCCAGCCAGGTGGCCCGGACCGGCTCCGAGGTCATCGGGCGAGCCATGGACGGGCTGGGCAAGATTCGGGAGAGAGTTCTGAACGCCGGGTCCAAGATCCAGACCCTTGGCAGGTATTCGAATCAAATTGACGAGATCGTTCAGGTCATTACCGATATTGCGGACCAGACTAACCTTTTGGCACTGAACGCGGCGATTGAGGCCGCCCGGGCCGGCGCCCAGGGCAAGGGCTTCGCGGTGGTGGCCGAGGAGGTTCGAAAACTGGCCGAGCGCAGCAGCAAGTCGGCCAAGGAGATCGCCGGGCTGATCCGGAGCATTCAGGAAGGCACTTCCGAGGCTGTCCTGGTAATGGAAGAGGGCACCCAGCAGGTTGAGGAGGGCGGCCGCTTGGCCCAGGCCGCCGACGAAGCCCTCAAGGCCATTCTGGCCAACGTTGAGCAGACGGCCCGTAGCATTCAGGAAATCACTTCGGCCTCCCAGGAGATGGCACGTTCGAGCCGCGAGGTGGTTGAGGCGGTCAACTCCGTGGCCGCCGTGACCGAGGAAAACAGCGCGGCCACCGAGCAGATGGCCGCGGGAGCTAGCGAGGTCACCCGTTCGATTAGGGCGATCGAGGATATCTCACGCAAGAATACCCGGGGAACCCAGGAGATTATGGTCTCGGTCAACGAGGTGACCGCCCTGGTCGGCGAGACGACTGAGTCGGCTCAGAAACTGGCCGCGGTGGCCGAGGAACTGAGCGAGCAGATCTCGAAGTTCAAGGTATAAAAGACCAAAGACCTTACAGTATGAGCGAAAACCGGGAGGAGACAATAGCCACATGGAGGTGGCCGTTGTTGAAGCCCGGTTTTTCACGCTTGCGCTCTTGGCGTTTTATTCTTGCCCTGACTATGATAGCCGCGCTGACCGGGTCCTGCGCCTGGCCTCAGACCCCGCGGCTGTCTCCAGGGCCCGATGGCCCTAATGCACCTTCGCCGGCCAAGGGAACGCCGGAATTAGCCGGAGGCCCGGAGAGCGGGCAGCGACCGGTATATTATTTGGCGTCGCCCCCTCCCGCGGAGGTCGTTCGCGCCGGCAACCCCGGGGTAAAATGGGTGGCCTTGACCTTTGATGATGGACCGGACACCCATTTTACGCCGATGGTCCTGGACGTTCTGAAGCGGCATGGTGTCAAGGCGACCTTTTATTTGACCGGTCATCGGGCCGAGGCCCACCCGGAGGTCGTTCGCCGGATTGCCAGGGAGGGCCACGAGGTCGGCAACCATACCTATAACCACCCCAACCTGGTCAAACTTCCTCCCTGGAAAGTTAGGGAACAAATGGCTCGAACCCATCAAATTCTCCGTCGGATCACGCTCAAGCCGGTCCGGACCTTCCGCCCTCCCTACGGGGCCTTTAACCCGCAGATCATGGTCGACGCCCGGGCTTTGGGGTACCGGACCATCCACTGGTCGGTTGACTCGCTTGACTGGAAAAGCCTCCCCCGGGACCAGGTTCTGGCCAACATTCTACCCAACGTACGCCCCGGATCGATCATTCTTCAACACTCCGCCGGCGGGATCGGGGAGGATTTAACCGGCACGGTTCAGGCCTTGGCACCCCTGATTCGCACCCTCAGTCAAAGGGGATACCGCTTTGTGACCATTTCGGAGATGCTGGGAATCGCCAAGTAAAGAGAGCCCTGAACCATGCCTGCTGGCAGGCCCAGGGCCTTCTGAGTCTGGAGCTAATATACCGCGAAAGACACGCGAAAAATGTGTGTGATCGCGTTGGACTACCGGCCCTTAGGGGCGAAGGTGGCGCAGTCGGTCTCCTGGGTATTGCGGGCGTTGGGCGGTTGAATCTCGATGGCGTTGGCCTCGCAGCGGTTGCCGGAAGCCCAGTAGCCGCAGGAGTCGACCACGCACTTCACGCGCTCGATCGGGCGACCCTCGCCCGGCCGGTTGGGGTTAGCCAAGGATTGACACCTCCTTTTGACGGTAGTGTTTCTCATCAAGG
>JBGFRN010000043.1:0-5046 GCA_041695105.1 Bacillota bacterium
GCCAATCTGACAGCCAGCGGGGCCCGCGCCAGGATCTTTTCCACGGTTTCCCGCACCGCCTCTCCGAGTTCCGCAGCCGGAACCACCTGGTTGACCAGACCGAACCGCTCAGCCTCGGCCGCGGTAACCGGCTCCCCGGTCAGGATCATCTCCTTGGCCCGGGTCACCCCGATTAACTGCGGCAGGCGTTGAGTCCCGCCCGCCCCAGGCAGAATTCCGATCTTAACCTCCGGCTGGCCGAAGACAGCGTGGCCGACCGCGATCCTCAGATCGCAGGCCATGGCCAGCTCGCACCCGCCCCCCAGGGCGACGCCGTTGACGGCGGCGATGACCGGCTTCGGCAAATCCTCAATGGCGTTGAAGGTCTGCTGGATGTTCCGGTTCATGATATCCCAACTCCCGGTCTCAAGGAATCCGGCGATGTCGTTTCCGGCGCAGAAGGCTTTGTCCCCGGTGCCGGTAATCACAACCACCCTGACCCCATCGTCACGGCCCAGCTCCTCGACCGCCATCCTAAGCTCGTGCCAGGCCAGCTTATTGAGACTGTTTCTAGCTTCGGGGCGGTTGATCGTCAACCGAGCGACAGCCCCATCTTTTTGGACCAATATATGCTCGTAACCCATTACCGTTCTTCCTCCATTCCCCAAGAAAAGTCCGAGTTTCCGCCGAGCAGGCCTTGACCAACTTTGATCGAGGCGCTTGACAATAGTAAGCTGTCTCGTTATGATTTGACTAGCCTTTGTTTTTGTAAGGTGCTAATTAATAATAGGGAGTGGTTCTCAGTGGCTGACCTTGGACTTCTTATCCTTCGTTTGGTCTTCGGCCTCACCTTAGCGGCCCACGGCACCCAAAAACTCTTCGGCTGGTTCGGCGGCTACGGCATCGCCGGCACCGGCGGCTGGATGGAATCGATCGGCCTGAAGCCCGGCCGGACCATGGCGACGCTGGCCGGGCTGGCCGAGCTGATCGGCGGGCTGCTCTTGGCCCTCGGGGCCTATCAGGAAATCGCCGCCATTTTGGTCACCGTTACCATGCTGGTCGCCATTGTCAAGGCCCACGGCGGGAAGGGATACTGGGCCACCAACGGGGGCTTCGAGTATAACCTGGCAATCATCGCCGCCGCCATCGCCGTGGCCCTGATCGGCTCGGGCTCCTACAGCCTACCGGCCTTTCTGGGCAAGTAACAGCCCTGAGGAGCCGAAACACAAAAGAGGGAATAACCCTTCCAACCTCCGGTCAGCGCCCCCGCGGGCGCTGATTTTGCTTTTTCGGCACCGACCAAGAGGAAAGGACTGACCCTTTCGGCGAACAGATGCAACCATAATGGCTAACTCTGACCTCAAAGAACTGGCCCAATTATTCCTGAAACTTGGCGCCACCGCCTTCGGGGGACCAGCGGCCCATATCGCCCTCATGAACCAGGAGATCGTCGAACGGCGAAAATGGCTTGACCGCCAGAGGTTTCTCGACCTTCTTGGGGCCACCAATCTGATTCCCGGACCGAATTCGACCGAACTGGCCATCCACATCGGTCTGGAACGGGCCGGCTGGCGCGGTTTGATCGTCGCCGGGGGTTGTTTCATTCTCCCCGCGATGCTGATCGTCTGGGCCCTGGCCGCCCTTTATGCCCGATACCAAACCGTGCCACAGCTTGGTTGGCTGATGTACGGGGTCAAACCGGTGATTATCGCCATTGTGGTTCAGGCCCTCTGGAGCCTGGGCAAAACCGCCTTCAAAAACGCACCCACCGCTCTGGTCAGCTGGGCGGCTTTCGCCCTTTCCCTGGCGGGTTTAAATGAGATTCTCTTGCTACTGCTCTCCGGGCTGGTCACGATGCTTGCCCTCAACTGGGGCCGGGGCCTGAAGTCCGGAGGGGCGGCCTCGTTCTTCATCCCGGCCCCCGGGCTGCTGTCTCTGGCCCAAGCCCCTGGCTTCGTTGGGATCGCGGCCATGGCCGGGGTTGCCGGGGCGTCGGCGCCTCCCTCCCTGGCCGGGATCTTCTGGTTCTTCCTCAAGATAGGTTCGGTGCTTTACGGCAGCGGTTACGTCCTGTTGGCCTTCCTGCAAAACGACCTGGTCGAGCGCTGGGGCTGGCTGACCTCGCAGCAGTTGATTGACGCCGTAGCCATCGGGCAGTTTACCCCCGGGCCCCTGTTTACTACCGCGACTTTCATCGGTTACCTCCTCGGGGGGAGTCCCGGCGCCATCCTGGGAACCGTCGGGATCTTCCTGCCGGCGTTCTTCTTCGTGGCGGCCGTCAACCCGCTGATTCCGGTCCTACGGCTCTCGCCCTGGGCCGGGGGTTTTCTCGACGGGGTCAACGCCGCTTCGCTCGGCCTGATGGGGGCGGTCACCCTTGATCTCGGGCGGGCGGCCCTGACTGACGGGCTGACGGTTATCCTGGCTTTCGCCGCCCTGTGGGGCGTCTTTCGCTACAAATTCAATTCGACCTGGCTGGTCCTGGCCGGAGGATTGATCGGGCTAATTTGGCGAACCCTGATTTAGGCGCAGCACCCTTTCAGCCGCGTCTTGACTCCATAAGTCAACCGGGCGGTCAAATCTCCTCTATTTTAGCCCCCAGGCTCCTCAAGTCATCGAAGAACCTTGGGTATGATTTAGCGATGTGATGGGCGTCGTTGATGATCAGGCCGCGTTCGGTTCGCAGCCCGGCGACGGTGGTTCCCATGATCACCCGATGGTCGAAATGGCTGTTGATCTCGGCGCCGCCCGGGGCCCCGCCGGGCATTCCTTCGACCAGAATCTCGCTTTGGGTCTCGCTCACCCGGAATCCGGCCCGGTTCAGTTCAGTCCGGTAATCGGTGATACGGTCGCATTCCTTGTAGCGCAGGTTCTCGACATTATAGAAACGCGAGGGTCCTTCGGCCAGGCAGGCGGCGGCCACCATGGCCAATACGGCGTCGGTCGCCCGGTCGCCGTCGAACTGGATGCCCCGAAGCCTCCGCCCCCCGCGGACGCGGACCGCCCGCTGGTCTGGGTCATACTGGATATCGGCCCCCATCCGGGCCAGGACATCGATGATCGCCCTTTCCCCCTGGGCGTCGGGAAAGAGCCTGGTAACCGTGACGTCCGACTCAACCACGGCCGCGGCCGCCAGCAGGGCCGCCGAGCCCGGGTAGTCGCCCTGGACGGTATACTCCCGGGGCTGGTAGTGCTGCCCTCCGGGAACGCGGAAAAAAGCCAGGTCCTCCCTGGCCTCGACCTGGATGCCAGCGTAGGCCAGCACCTCAAGGGTCTGGCGAATCAAGGGCTTTGACTTCAGGTCACCGAAAACCGTGATCTCAACCTCCTCCCCGGTCAGGGGGGCCATGAAGAGCAGTGAACTCAAGTACTGTGAGCTTTTCTCGCCCGAGACCCGGACCTTGCCCCCGCGGGGGCGCCCGCCGCGCAGGGTGATCGGCAGGCGGCCGTCCTCACGGCTCTCGACGTCGACCCCGAGCGAGGCCAGGGCATCGAGCAGATCCCGATTTGGGCGCTGTCCGAGCGATTCGGGGAAGGAGTTGACGAAGGTGACCTCAGACAGCAGCGAGGCCACGCCGAGCAAGAGGCGCAGCACCGTACCGGCGTTGCCGGCGTCCAGAACCCCGGGGTTTTTCGGCCGCCGCCCGAAGCCGCGAACCCTGAGGCGCGACCCGTCGCTATTCGGGCCGCCGGAATACGGGCCGTCCGGGATGAGTTCAGCCCCGAGGGCGACCAGGCAGCGCTTGAGGGCAGTAGCGTCGTCGCTCGCGGCGGGGTAGCGCACCAGGCTCTCCCCATCAGCCAGGGCGGCCGCCAGCAGGTAGCGGGTGGTGTAATTTTTGGAGGAAGGCGGGTCCACGACGCCCTCCAGGCGCCGGGCCGGGTAGACCTTGACTCTCAGTTTCGCATTCCCTCCTTGGCCGCTTTGGCCCGCTCAAAGAAGTCCTCGATTATAGCGGCGTCTGCCGCTTCCAGGGCCTGTCTGAAGGCGGCCAGCTCAGATTCAAATTGTTCAAGGGTGCCTAGCAGGGCCTCCCGGTTATCCAGGCAGATATCGCGCCACATGCTCGGGGTCGAAGCGGCGATCCGGGTGGTGTCTCGAAAGCCGCTGGCGGCCAGATCAAGCACTCCGGGCGTTTGCTGGTCCAGGGACGCGGCTGAGTTCATCAGAGCCGAGGCGACCGACTGGGGCAGGTGGCTGACGGCGGCTACGGCCCGGTCATGATGCTCGGCCGTCATCACGGCCGGCCGGGCCCCGAGGGCTCCGACCAGGGCCTTCAAACGCTCCACCGCCAGACGGCCGTCTTCTGACAAGACCTCCTCCGGCCGGGGAGCCGGTGGCGGGCAAAGCACCCAGACGGTGCCGGTGAACAGTTCGGGGTCGGCGTGAACCGCCCCCTGGGCGGCCTTGCCGGCCATCGGGTGCCCCCCAACGAAGACCGCACCTGGTGACAACCGCGCGATGAACGCTGGTTCGCGGGCGGCCGCCATGATCGACCCCTTGACGCTACCAAGGTCAGTCATGATGGTTCCGGCCCTGACGGACGGGGCCAGCCGCAGCAGCAGCTCAGGCAGTGATTTGACGTAAGCCGCCAGGACGACCAGGTCGGCTTCGGCGGCAGCGGCTTCAGGGTTAGTCGCGACTTGGTCAATGGCCCCACGTTCAAGGGCGGCGGCCGTCGCTCTATGGTCGGAATCCCAGCCCACCACTTGGCCGGCCAGATTCCGGCTTTTTATGGCTAGGCCAAGGGAGGCTCCCATCAGCCCGCATCCGGCGATCAGCACCCGCCCGAACATCTACCGCACCTTCTCCAAGGTCCGGGTGATCGGGACTACCTTATTGATCTTCCGCCCGACGGCCTCGGCCACCGGCCAGAGTTCGCCCATCAGCTCGTTGAAACGATCCGGGGTAAGCGATTGCGGCCCGTCGCACAGGGCTTCCTTCGGGTTGGGATGGACCTCGATCAGAAGCGAGTCTGCCCCGCAGGCGACCGCGGCCTTGGACATCGGGGGAACCAGCTTCCACTTGCCGGTGCTGTGGGTCGGATCAACCAGAACCGGCAGGTG
>JBGFRN010000307.1:0-5036 GCA_041695105.1 Bacillota bacterium
ACGATGGCGTTCGACTTGGCGTGCTAGACCACCAGCCAGGCCAGCTCCATGTCGTCCCTGACCTCGGGCGAGGGGGCGATCGTGGTGACCGGCTTCCAGGAGCCGCGGTCCTGGGCTCCCAACAGGTCGGCATCCTGCACCAGCAGGCCGCCCCGGACCTTCTTCAGGTCGTATTCCCCGGCCGCGACGCCGGCCAGGCCGGTCTCCAGGTCCCAGGGCCCGGTTTCAAGCAGGCGGAGATCCTTCTTTTTCTTAAAGACATCGAGAGCCTCGGGCGCAAAACCCGGGGCGATGACGATCTCCAGGAAGATCTTGCTCAATTCGGCGGCCAGCTCGGCGTCGACGGTGCCGTTAAAGGCCACGATCCCGCCGAAGATCGAGACCTCGTCGCAGCGGTAGGCCCCCTGGTAGGCCTCGAGCAGGTTCCGGCCCAGGGCCACGCCGCAGGGGTTGGTGTGCTTGATGGCCACGGCCGCCGGGCGCCTGAACTCCATCACCAGGTTCAGGGCGGCGTCGGCGTCGTTGATATTGTTATAGGATAATTCCTTGCCCTGAAGCTGCCTGGCCGTGGCCACCGACGGCGACTTGGCCCCCGGCAGGCGGTAGAAGGCGGCCTTCTGGTGCGGGTTCTCGCCGTAGCGCAGATCCTGGATCTTCTCAAGCGCTAGGCTCAGCCCGGCCGGGAATGTAGCATCCGCACCCTGCTCATCCGCACCCGACCCGACCGCACCCGACTCACCCGCACCCGACCCGCCGCCCTGGCGGTCGCGCAGCCAGGAGCTGATGGCCGTGTCGTACTCGGCCGTATGGGTGAAGGCCTCAACCGCCAGCTCAAAACGTGTGGACTGGGTCAGCCCGCCGTGCTGGCGCAGCTCCTCGAGCACCTGGCCGTAGCGGGCCGGAGAAACGATAATCCCGACGTCGTTATGGTTTTTGGCCGAGGCCCGGACCATGGTCGGGCCGCCGATGTCGATGTTCTCGATGGCATCTTCGAGCGTCACGCCGGGATTGGCCACCGTCTCGCGGAAGGGATAAAGGTTGACCACCACCAGGTCGACCGGCTGGATGCCGTGGGTCTGAAGCTGGGCCATGTGAACCGGGTTGTCGCGGATGGCCAGGATCCCGCCGTGGATGCCAGGCTGGAGCGTCTTGACCCGGCCGTCCAGAATCTCCGGAAACCCGGCCACTTCCGACACCGACCTGACAGCCAGGCCCGATTCTTTCAGAAGCTTGGCCGTGCCCCCGGTTGAAATAATTTCGATCCCCAAGACAGCCAGCCCCCGGGCGAACTCGACCAGACCGGTCTTGTCCGAAACGCTGACCAGGGCTCTCTTGACTGGTTTAACCCCTTGCGGCACTGATGTCTCTCCCCTCAACAAAACTCGCCGGCGACCATCACCCGGTGACCATCACCCGGCGGCCCTCCACCGCCAGTCGGCCCTCGCCGAATAGCTTGATTACTCGCCAGTACAGGTCGTGTTCCTGAACCAGGATCCGGGCGGCCAGGGTCGTGGGCGTGTCCCCATCCTCGACCGGCACCGCCCGCTGGGCGATGATCGGGCCGGTATCCATCCCGGCGTCGACGAAATGCACCGTGCAGCCGGAGACCTTGACCCCGTGCTCGATCGCCTGTTTCTGCGCCTCCAGACCCGGAAACGATGGCAGCAGCGACGGGTGGATGTTCAGGATCCGGTTATGAAACGCCTCGAGCACCATCCGGCCGACGATCCGCATGTAACCGGCCAGGACGATCAGATCGACCCGGTGCTGGCGCAGGATCTCGACCAGCCTCAAATGGTACTCCTTGCTGCTCGACAAGGATTTCGGATCCAGGTGAACCGCCATGATCCCCCGGTCCCGGGCCTTGTCCAGGGCGGCGGCGCCGGCCTGATCGGAAAAGACCAGAGCTACCTCGGCCCGGAGATCCCCCCGGTCGATGGCCGCCAGGATGGCCTCCAGGTTTGAACCCCGGCCCGAGGCCAGGATGGCCAGGCGCAGGGAGCCCGGCTCACGCGCCAACGAGGTCAAACAATCTCAACCCCCTTGTCGCCGGAGGCGACCTCGCCGATCAGGTAGGCCTCCTCGCCCAGGGCCTTGGCCCGGCTGACCACCGCGCCGGCCTGCCCGGCTGGCACGACCATGACCATGCCCAAACCGAGGTTGAAGGTGCGCCGCATCTCGGCCTCCTCGACCGGGCCGAGCTTTCGAATTAAGCCAAAAACCGGGAGTTCCGGCCAGGAGCCGCGCTTCAAGACCACCTGGCACCCTTCGGGCAGAACTCGGGGGATATTTTCGGTCAGCCCGCCTCCGGTGATATGGGCCAGGCCTTTGAGGTCATGCCCGTCCTCCAGAAGGGCCAGGATCGTCTTGACGTAGATCCGGGTCGGCTTGAGCAATTCCTCCCCCAAGGTGCAGTGCAGGTCAGAAACGTAGCGGTTAAGCTCCCAGCGGGCCCGGTCAAAAAAGACCTTGCGAATCAGCGAGTAGCCGTTGCTGTGGCAGCCAGAAGAAGCCAGGCCGATCACCGCGTCGCCGGGCTTGATCCGCCTTCCGTCGATGATCCGGTCGCGGTTGGCGACCCCGACGCAGAAGCCGGCGATATCGTACTCATCGGGCTTATACATGCCCGGCATCTCGGCCGTTTCACCGCCGATCAAGGCGCAGCCGGCCAGTTGGCAGCCGTCGGCCACTCCCTTGACAATCCCGGCCACGCGCCTGGGGTCAAGCTTCCCGACCGCCAGATAGTCCAAAAAGAAAAGCGGCTCGGCCCCCTGCACCGCCACATCGTTGACGCACATGGCCACGCAGTCCTGGCCGATCGTATCGTGCTTATCCAATAAAAAGGCCAGCCGGAGCTTGGTCCCTACCCCGTCGGTCCCCGAGACCAGGACCGGATCGGGGTACTTCTTAAGGTCGAGCCCGAACAGGCCGCCGAAGCCCCCGATATCTCCGATCACCCCGGGTCGGAAGGTCCGCCGGACGTGAGAAGCGATCTCCTTGACCGCCTGGTTCCCGGCGTCGATATCGACCCCGGAATCACGGTAGGATAGGCTCATTTCTATTTCCCCCCGGACGTCCTCCCGGACGTCAGATTCTCAAAGGCGTATTTGCCGCCCTGCTCGCAGTCGATATCGACCGGGTAGGCCCCCGAGAAGCAGGCCAGGCAGAAACCCGGGCCCGCGGCCCGCTGGCCGGTGATAGCGTGAACCATCCCCTCCGGGCTGAGATAGCCCAGGCTGTCGGCCTCGACCATCTGGCGCACCTCCTCAACCATCCGGTTCCGGGCGGCCAGCTCCGACTCGGTCGAGGTGTCGATACCGTAATGGCATGGGGTGGCAGTAAGGCGGCGAGCTGATGCGCAGGTGGACCTCCTTGGCCCCGGCCTGGCGCAAGAGCCTGACGATGTGTCGCGAGGTGGTCCCGCGGACGATCGAATCGTCGACCAAAACGACCCGCTGGCCGTCAACCACCTTGCGGATGGCGTTAAGCTTGAGCTGAACCCCCGACACCCGGGTGGCCTGCCCGGGCTGGATAAACGTACGGCCGATATAGCGGTTCTTGATCAGCCCGACTTCGTAAGGAATTCCGGTAGCCTCGGCGTAACCCGAGGCGGCCGAAAGCGACGAGTCGGGCACGCCGGTGACCAGGTCGGCCTCGCAGGGCTGTTCCTGGGCCAGATTCCGGCCGAGCTGCTTGCGCACGGCGTGAACGTTGCGTCCGTTGAGGTTGCTGTCCGGCCGGGCGAAATAAATGAATTCAAAAATGCAGAGATGGTCGGCCTCGCGCCGGGCGAATTGGACCGACCTGACCCCGTCACGGTCTACCATGACCATCTCACCGGGCTCCAGGTCGCGGACGAATTCGGCCCCGACCGTGTCGAAGGCGCACGATTCCGAGGCGACCACCCAGGAGTCGCCGAGCCGGCCCAAAGAGAGCGGGCGGATGCCGTGCGGGTCCCGGGCGGCGATCAGCTTGTCGACCGTCAGGAAGACCATCGCGAAGCCCCCCTGGACCCGCCCCAGGCTCTCAGCCACGGCCGATTCGATGCCATTCTTGCCGAGCCGGGCGATCAGGTGGGCGACGACCTCGGTGTCAACTGTGGTCTGAAAGATCGAGCCCTGCTCCTCCAGCTCCCGCCGGATGGCGGCGGCGTTGACCAGGTTGCCGTTATGCCCCAGGGCCAGCTCGCCGCGCCGGTGGCGGATCAGCAGGGGCTGGGCGTTCTGCAGCAGGCTCGAGCCGGTAGTCGAGTAGCGGACGTGCCCGATGGCTGACTGCCCCTTGAGGCCCCCGATGACCTCGTCGTCGAAGACCTCCGAGACCAGGCCCATCCCTTTGTGGGAGGAGAGGTGCTTTCCGTCGCTGACAATGATCCCGGCGCTCTCCTGGCCCCGGTGCTGCAGGGCGTAGAGGCCGTAGTAGGTCATCCGGGCGGCGTCGGAGTGGTTGAAAATGCCGAAAACCCCGCACTCGTCCTGGGGCTTGCGCCTCACTTCATAATGCACGGGATGGCCTCCCTCCAGGCCTTCTCCAACTCAGAAATCGGCCGGTCAATCACCATCTCACGGCGAAGGAGTTCTTTGGAATCGGGACGGGTCTCGGGCAAGGCCAGGGTAATGCTGGCGCGGCCGCCCGCAACCTCGCCCAGAACCGTCATCAGGATGTCGTGCCGGTCAGCGATCTGGCGGAGGGCCGGCAGTGATTCCCGGGGAGCGGACAGGATGATTCGCGAGAATGCCTCGCCGAAGAGCAGGGCGTCGGGGCGCCAGCGACAGGAGGCCTCGACCTTGAAGCCTCTTGCTCCCTCCTGGCCGGCAAAGGCCATCTCGCAGAGCGCCACAGCCAGACCGCCATCGGCACAGTCATGGGCGGCGCTAACCAGCCCGGCGCGGATGGCCTCGAGCGTCGCCTGCTGCACGGCTTTCTCCCGTCTCAGGTCGAGCTTGGGCAGCCTTCCGGCCACCTGGCCGTGAATCACCTTCAGGTACTCGCTGCCCCCCAGGTCGCGGGGGGAGCCTCCCAGGTCGCCGAAGAGG
>JBGFRN010000236.1:0-5018 GCA_041695105.1 Bacillota bacterium
TCCGGAAGGACGAAAACCCTGGCTATTTCCCGCGCGAATTCGTAGCGGGCAACCCTGGTTTCTCCTGCCAGATGAAAGATCCCCCTGGCCTTGATTGAAACCAGTTCCCTGGTGGCTTGGGACAGGTTGGGGGCGTAGGTAGGGTTTCCGAACTGGTCTGACGGGACCCGAACCGATTCACCGGCCCGCAACTGGTTGACCAAACGGTGGGCGAAGTTCTTGGGCTGCCTTTCCCAACCATAAACCACCGTCACCCGGAGAACTAGCCAATCAGTCAGGTTGCTTTGAATAGCCTCTTCAACCCGAAGCTTTTGCCGGCCGTATTCGTTGACCGGATCCGGCCCGTCCTCTTCGGAATACGGCCCATCCTGGCCGTTAAAGACGTAATCCGATGAGTAGTACACCAGCTTGACACCTGAATGCCTTAGGAACTCAATGAGCCGCAGCGGTGAATCGACATTGATGCGCTTCGCTAGATCGGGGTTGGACTCCACCCAATCGACGTTGGGAATCGCCGCCGGCAGGTAAACCACGTCGGGGTCGAATTCCTGGAGAATACGGTCAAGATCCGCGTCGTTGGAGAGATCTAGAAAGGTCAAACCGGGTCCCGGCCGCCCGCAGTATGTCCCCATGACGGCCTCGCCGTTGGCGGCTTCACGGTAAAGGTGCGAGCCAATTAGGCCGGAAGCGCCGATGATTAATTCTCTCATCTGGTTAATTTCCTCTGATTAACTTCCTCATCAGCGATTCTTCAGTTGCCAGTCATAGGGAATCGGGTTATTGAAAGGGTCCAGACGAACGATCTCCTCCGGATCGTGAGGTATGGTAGCGCAGTTGGCCACCAGAGCCGGAACGACACCAATACCCTTAAACCCGTTCCAAACTCCCGGAGGTATGGTCACCAGAACATAGTTCGACTGCCCGATGAACAGCTCCATCAAGTTCCCCCGGGTCGGCGATCCCGCGCGGTCATCATAAAGAACCAGTTTAACCATCCCTACCGGCACCGCGTAGTTGAGAGTCATTTTTTTGTGCAGGTGCCAGCCCTTGACGACGCCCGGGTAAACCATGGAAAAGTAGATCTCGCCAAACCGCTCGAAATGAGGAGAGTCGGTCCTCAGCATGTGCATGATTTGTCCCCGTTCGTCCGGCAAGACCTTAAGCGGGTTAATAAAGACTCCGTCGATCATGGCTGGCCTCCCAGAAACCGCTTGTACCAGTCTATGGTCTCTCTCAACCCCTCCTCGAGGCCGTACTCGGGCTTCCACCCGAGGATATTTCTCGCCTTCTCAAAGGATAGGGACTGGTCTCGGATTTCGCCCCTGGCCTGGTTTTGAATTACCGGCTTGAGGTCTTGTTTATCCATAAGGCGGCGAAGCGCGTCCACAATCTCAAGAACCGCCCGCGGCTGTTCCGGCCCGAAATTGAAGGCCTGTCCTTTGACCTGTGGCTGATCCAGGGCCTGAGCCATCACCAGGTAGGCTTTGACAGCGTCTTTGACGTAGACGTAATCCCGCAAGAATTTACCGTCACTTCGGATGACCGGGGGCTGCCCGAAATATAAGCTGCGGATGGTTCCCGGAATGATGCGGCTCCAAGTTAGGTCGCCGCCGCCGTAAATATTGCCGCACCGGGCGACCACCACCGGAAGTCCATAGGTTTGCCCATAGGCCTGGGCCAACAGATCGGCGCAGGACTTGGAGACGTCGTAAGGATGCCGCCCCAGCGGGGGCATGTCCTCCGTATAAGGAAGAACGGCGCTTTCACCGTAAGCCTTGTCGCTGGAGGCGATCACCACCCGTTTAACCAGGGCGGAATGAACCCGGCAAACCTCCAGGAGGTTATAGCTCCCCCTGATGTTGGACTCAAAGGTGGGCAGGGGACTGCGGAGGGCTGTTCCAACAATGGTCTGGGCCCCAAGGTGAAATACGCTGTCTATTTCGTATTCGTTAACCGCGCGATCCAGGTCGTGGTAATTTTCGAGGCTGCCGCTGACCACGTGGACTTGATCAATAATCCCGCTTCGTATCAGTTCACTCTGTGGATCCCAGTCCCGAACCAGAGCGACCACCTGGGCTTTCTGCTCGACCAAAGCCCTGACCAACCATGACCCCACCAGACCCGTCGCGCCCGTGACCAGCGCCCTTTTATCCGACCAAAACGAGTTCATTTCCAGACCCTCCAGGGAGACTTCCCCGATTCCCAGAGCGACTCTAGCAGCCGTTTCTCCCTAAGGGTGTCCATGGCTTGCCAAAAGCCCTCATGGCGGTAAGCCATCAATTGGCTATCCTCAGCCAGCCTTTCCATTGGCTGCCGCTCCCAGATCGTTTCATCACTTTCGATGTATCGAAAAATTCCGGGCTCCAAAACAAAGAACCCCCCGTTAATCCAGCCCTCGCCGGCCTGGGGCTTTTCCGTGAATTCAGCCACCCGGTCGCCTTCAAACCGAATCCCGCCGAACCTGGCCGGGGGCCGGACCGCGGTAACGGTCGCCAGCTTCCCGTGAGACCTGTGAAACGCGAGCAGCGCCTTAAGGTCGATATCGGCCACCCCGTCGCCATAAGTAAGCATGAAAGTCGCGTCGCCCACCCAGGGCTCCAGACGCTTGACCCTGCCACCCGTTTGAGTCTGGAGCCCGGTGTCAACCAGATGGACCTTCCACTCGGTGCGGTTCTGGCCGTGGACAGTCACCTTGCCGCCGACCAATTCGATGGTCAGGTCGTTGTTCAAGGCAAAGAAATTCAAGAAGTACTCTTTTATAACCTCTCCCTTATATCCCAGGGCGACGGCGAACTCGTTAAAACCTTGGGCGGCATAGATGTTCATGATGTGCCAGAGAACCGGAAACCCGCCGATTTCAACCATGGGCTTGGGTTTGACTGTCGTTTCTTCCTGCAGGCGAGTACCCAGGCCTCCCGCTAAAATGGCTACCTTCATCGCGCCATCCCCAATCCACCCCTCAGGCGGCGCAGGACCGCCCGGGAATATTTGATGATTTTTGGATCAAGCAACAGCTTTCCTGCCCCCAATAACACCTTATAAGCCCGGGCTCGGGGAGATTTCAGGGTAGAGAGAGCCTCGGGTACACCCCCGAGCTGGCCACCGCTCTCCAATTGATTCAGGCCAACCCTGAATAAGGCAAAGGCTGTGTGATCCTCAAGACCCCGCCGCCAGCCAAGAACTCTAGAGGCGTCTTCCGGGTATCGGGCTTCGTACCCAGCCACATAGTGAAGATAACTCTGATGGACCTGGAGAATCCCCGATTCAGGGGTGTTTTCCAACGACCCCTGGTTTGAATGGCGGCGGTAATAGAGCAATTTTTCATTGATATAGCCCACATCCCAGTCCTCGGCCACCTTTAACCAGGTTGCGTAATCGCCTCCGCCCGGAGGGAGATCAGGGTCAAATGGTTGATCGCCCAGGGCCTTAGCCCGGCACATTACTGACGGGCAGTTCAAAAAAACTCTGTATTTAAGGATAGAGTCATTAATAAATTGGCGACCCGGGGTGATGGCGGGAACGTCCCCGTAAGGCCATTGGCCTGTAACCTTGCCATGCTCGTCAATAATCCAGGAATCAGTGCCGACGATACCCACATTGGGGTTGAGGTCAAGAAACTCGACCTGCTTACTGATAATATCAGGATCATAAAGATCGTCATCATGATATAGAGCAACGTACTCCATCCCGCGGGCTTGAGCCAAACAGCGGTTCCAGTTGCTGAGCATCGGAAGCAGTGTCTCGAACCGCAGATACCGAGCCCATGGGTATTGAGCCAGAAACCCCGCTACCTGATGGTAGCCGGGATCATCTGAAGCGTTGTCGCAGACGATGAGCGAAACGCCCCGCGGGAATCGCTCCAGACCTAAACCTAAAGAGCCCAGGGTTTGAAATAGATAACCCGATCGGTTTCTGGTAGGTATTATTACAGCCGCTCTGAAGCTCATCGTTCTCCAGGCAAGCCCAGCCGGTGAGACATCCAATTAATCTCAGCCCGAAGCCCTTCCTCCAGCCCGATGCACGGTTCGTAACCCAGCCATTGTCTGGCCCTGGTCAGGTCGGCCTCGGTCCGGTCGACGTCGCCTTTCTGGACACCGGACCGCTCCACCCGGACGGTTTGCCCGCTCAGCCGTTCGGCCAGTTTGAGAACTTCATTCATCTGAGCCCTGGACCCTCCTCCGATATTGACCGGCTCACCCAAGAAGGGGGGCGGCTGGTCCCCCGTGCCCTCGAACAAGGCCGTCAGATTGGCTCGAACGACATCGGAAACGAAAGTGAAACTTCGTGATTGACTCCCATCGCCATAAAGGATAAACGGCTCGCCCAAAGCCAGGCAGCGGGCCAGCCGGTGGAATGCCATGTCGGGGCGCTGTCTTGGTCCATAGACGGTAAAGTAGCGCAGGGATACGGTGGGAACACCGTAATTGAGGTAATAAAGCCGGACCAGGTGCTCGGCCGCCAGCTTGGTCACCCCGTAGGGAGAGACCGGCAGGGCCGGGCCGTCCTCCCGCAGCGGGAAAACCCCGGCGTTCCCATAGACTGACGAAGAAGAAGCATAGACAAACCGCTTTACAGGAACCTCTTTGGCGGCCTCGAGCAGGCGCTGGGTTCCAAGGATGTTGTGGTGGATATACCCCTCGAACTCCTGACCCCAACTGCTCCTTACCCCCGCCTGGGCCGCCTGGTGACTGACGTATGGGTATTCGGTCAGCCACTCCCGAACCCTGGCCGGGTCGACCCGGGCCAGGTCAGCCTCGACGAAGCGGAAGGAGGGCGAGTCGTTCAAGGCCCTGAGATTGCTTTCTTTGTACTCGCGTGGATAAAAATCAACGAAACAGTCAAGGCCCAGGACCTGATGGCCCTCCGCGATCAGGGCTTCGGCTATCCAGGAACCAATAAAACCGGCCGCACCGGTAACCAGTACCTTCATTGACCCACCGCCTCCGTAGACTCAAGCCAGGCTTGAAACATCAAGACATCCCAAAGGTAATACTGCCAGTTCCGCTGGCCGCCCAAAT